>JAVMKL010000165.1:0-4356 GCA_031732875.1 Candidatus Competibacter sp.
CGCCCGAGTCGTGATCGGCGCCCAGTTCGGCGACGAAGGCAAAGGCCGGGTGACCGATCACTACGCGGCGGAAGTGGGCCGCGATGGAATCGTCATCCGCTTCAACGGCGGGGCGCAGGCCGGCCATACGGTGGTAACGCCGGACGGCTTGCGCCACGTATTCAGCCACGTCGGCAGCGGCTCGTTCGTTGGCGCCGCCACCTTCCTGTCGCGTTTCTTCGTGTCCAATCCGATTTTGTTTCTCAAGGAGATGGAGACCTTGGCGACCAAGGGCGTGAAGCCGGCGATCCATGTCGATCCGCGGAGTCCGGTGACGACGCCTTACGACATGATGATCAACCAGATCGTCGAACGGGAGCGGGGAGGGGATCGGCACGGCAGTTGCGGAATCGGTTTTGGAGAGACCATCGAGCGCAATTTGACGCCGGCTTACGCGCTGACCGTCGGGGATTTGGTCGATCGGTCGGCGCTGGCGGCGAAGCTGGACGCCATTCGCTGCGATTACGCGCCCGCCCGGCTTGCCCGACTGGGATTCGCCACCGCCTTCGCCCGGAATGCCGATCTGTTCCGGTCGGATGCCATTTTGGAGCACTTCGTCGAAGACGCCGACCGCTTTCTCCAGGCGGCGACCGTGGCGGATACGCGGACGGCAACGCGCGGGCGACATCTGCTGTTCGAGGGCGCCCAGGGTCTGCTGCTCGATCAGGATCGCGGCTTTTTCCCGCACGTCACCCGATCCAACACCGGCCTGCGCAACGTGCTGGCACTGGCGGAGGAACTGGGTTTGACGCGACTTGAAGTCACCTATGCGACGCGGGCTTATCTGACTCGGCACGGCGCCGGTCCGCTACCGCATGAGTTGCCGGAAAAACCCTATCCCGGCGCGATCGACACGACCAACATACCGAATGCCTATCAGGGGACGCTGCGCTTCGCCTGGCTCGATCTGGATTTACTCCGTCACGCCATCGCCGAAGACTTGGCCGATGCCGAGCGGCTGTCGGGGCTGGCGATCCGCACCCGCCTGGCCGTCACTTGTCTGGATCAGGTCGGCGACGAGCCGGTGACGTACTATCGAAATGGCGTCCGCCATCGGGAGCGGCTGGAGCCCTGCGTCGCGGCGGTGGCGGACGCCGTGGACATCCGCGACGTGCTGCTCGGCTTCGGCGCGGCTCGCGGCTCGATTCAGACGCTGACCACCGCCCGCCATGCAACCCTCGGGGTGGACTCCGACGATTCGCTCGACCCGAACGCGGGCACCAACGCTCGTCCTCGGTTGCCGATGAGGTCGTATAATTTCACAATCCGTGGAAGCCGGCTTGTTGAAGATCGATGCCACCCATCTCCCTGATCCCTCATTCATCCACCCCGTGCGCGAGCCTCCGTCGCGTTGCGGCGCGGGTGCGACGGACTCGCGGGGGAATGCTCGCGCTGATCTACACGCTCGAGGGCGCCATCGCTGGCCTGCGCCTTCCCGCCCCGGGTCCGCCGAGCCGAGCCGATGATCTGTGGCGGCACACCTGCTTCGAGGCCTTTCTGACCGGGCGTGGGTTGACGGGTTATTACGAGTTCAACTTCGCGCCATCGATGGAGTGGGCGCTCTATCACTTCGCGGCGTATCGTGAGGGGATGTCAGTGGTCGAACAAGCCGAACGACCTGCCATCGCCACGCGCGCGGGCGTGGATCGGTTCGAGCTGAAGGCCACCATCCATCTCAACAGGCTGTCGCCGGTTCTGACCGGCGGGAGCTTGCGCCTCGCCTTGACCGCCGTCGTCGAGGAAGCGGACGGACGGCATTCGTACTGGTCGCTGCGCCATCCACCGGGCCGGCCGGACTTCCATCATCCCGACGGTTTCGCGCTCGCGCTCGACGGGGCCGAACCGGCATTGAACCTTGCTCGCTCCCCTTCCTTCTAAGCAAAAACCTATAAATCCTGTAAAAAATGTAGAGCGGTCGTCCGCCGCTCCCCCACGATAAAGGATCACGACCATGCCGCTTGCGTCCCCAACCTCGGAGAGCGCCGTCGACCCCTGGCGCAACAATCTGCGCGGCGATCTCGACCTCGAACTGACCGGCCCGCGTCCGGCGTGGTGGTGGATCGGCCGGCCGCCGCAAGACTGTCCCGGCCGCCAGCCGGACGGCACGCTGACCTCGCTGCCGTTGCCCGACTTGGCGGCCTGCTCCCGCCAGCAGGTGCTGGACTACTTCGACAATACCTGGACGCTGACCGAAACACTGTTTTCCGGGCTCCGGGGTGAGGAAGCCTTCTTTCGCCCGCCCTATCATCACTTGCGCCATCCGATGATCTTCTACTACGGCCATCCCCCGGCGCTGTACGTCAACAAGCTGCGGGTCGCCGGGCTGATCGAACGCCCCCTCAATCCCTATTTCGAGCGCCTGTTCGAAACCGGCGTGGACGAAATGCGCTGGGACGACATGTCCAAGAACGAAATGCGCTGGCCCAGCATCCGGGAGGTTCATGCCTACCGTCAACAGGTGTACCGGACGGTGCGCCGAGTGATCGAAACCCATCCCGGCCTGGCGGCCGATCACGCGCCCATCACCCAGAATCACCCCTTATGGGCGTTGTTCATGGGCTTCGAACACGAACGGATTCACCTGGAAACCTCCTCGGTACTGATCCATGAACTGCCCTTGACCCTGGTCCAGCGCCCCGCCGAATGGCCGGAACTGCATCCGTCGGCTGGGCGGACCGCAGGGAGCTTTCCGCCCCGCATCGGGTGGGACTGTCCGACCAACGATCCGATCGACGTACCGGGCCAGCCGGTTGTACTCGGAAAACCATTCGACTGGCCGTCCTACGGCTGGGACAACGAATACGGCCGGCGCGAGACCGCCGTGCAGCCGTTCCAGGCCACTCGCTATCTGATCAGCAACTGCGAGTTTCACGCCTTCGTAACCGCCGGCGGCTATCGCGAGCAACGCTACTGGTCGGAAACCGGCTGGGCGTGGCGCTCGTTCCGCAACGTCAAATGGCCGACGTTCTGGGTACCGGACGGTCCCGCCGGCCTGCACCGCTACAAACTGCGGACTCTGTTTGAGGTGATCGACCTGCCTTGGGACTGGCCGGTCGAAGTCAACTACCACGAAGCCAAGGCTTATTGCGTCTGGCGCGCCGAGCGGGACGGCTCGCCCCGCCGGCTGCTCAGCGAGGCCGAGCATCAGGCGTTGCGGGGTACCCGGCAACGGGCGGCGGCGACCGCCGGGGTTGAAAGCGACCCGGTGATGAAGTACGACGGCGTGGCCTTCGCGCGGGAATGCGGCTGGAACCTCAACCTCGCCTGTGGTTCCTCCAGGCCGGTCGATGCCGGTCAGCCGACCGAGGCCGGCTTTCACGACGTGTTCGGCAATGTCTGGCAGTGGCTGGAAGACCATTTCAACCCGCTGCCCGGTGCCCGGGTGCATCCCTATTACGACGACTTCAGCACGCCCTGCTACGACGGCCAGCACCAGATGATCCTCGGCGGTTCCTGGGCGTCCACCGGCGATGAGGCGAGCATCTGGTCGCGCTTTCACTTCCGCCCGCACTTTTTCCAGCACGCCGGCTTCCGGCTGGTGCACGGCGACGGCGACGGCGGCGCGGTACGGCTGGATCGGGCCGGTTCTCCGAATCAGGTGTACGAAGACCCGCAAATCCTGAACGAATACCTGCTGCTGCACTACGGCCCGGCCGGGGATCAGATGCCTTACGCCTTCGGGCCGAGGAACGCGGTGGAATTTCCGGCGCGCTGCGCCCGCTGGTTGCTCGACGCCGCTCGCGATTATGGCGTGCCGACGGAAAAGGCGCTGGATGTCGGCTGCGCGGTGGGTCGAGCCAGCTTCGAGCTGGCGCGGGTTTACGGCGAAGTGCTGGGCGTGGATCTCAGCCAAGCGTTCGTCACCGCCGCCGATGCCCTGCGCCGCGACGGCGAACTGCGCTATTTCCGCAAGGACGAAGGCCGGCTGGGCGTCACCCTGACCGCGATGGTCGATCCCGCGATCGAGCGGAGCCGGGTGAGTTTCCGGCAGGCCGACGCCTGCTCGCTGCCGGCCGAGTTGATGGATTTCGACGCCGTGCTGCTGGCCAACCTGCTCTGCCGCCTGCCCAGCCCCAAGGCGTTGCTGGGGCGGCTCGGCGGCCCGCGCGGCCTGGTGAAGCCGGGTGGCCTGCTGGCGATCTTCTCGCCCTACAGTTGGCTGGAACCGTTCACCCCGCCGGAAGCCTGGCTGGGTGGCTACGAGCGGGATGGAGAGCCCGTTCGCAGCGCGACGGCGCTCGGCGACTTTCTGGCTGCGGAAGGTTTCGAACGCTTGCGCGAGGCCGACGTCCCGCTGGTGATCCGCGAACACGCCCG
>JAVMKL010000166.1:0-4354 GCA_031732875.1 Candidatus Competibacter sp.
CGCCCGTTCGGCGCGGCGATCCACTGGCCTTTCTGGCGGTCGTAGTAGCCCACCGGCACCGCCGTGCCGATCGGGAAGCCGAGGAAGTTCTCGACGTAGAAGGGAATCGGCTGGTTCAGGGTGACGGAAACGGCGCCGGCGGCGAGAGCCTCGTCGGCGCTGATCTCGACCGCATAGGTGTAGCCGCTGGTGGGCGGCAATTGGGCGGGCATGGCCTTGGGGCCGTCCGGGCCGATGGTGTATTCGGTGGCGCGGACGGTGAGGGTCGCGAGCGGCTGGGTGCTGCCGTCGGCCCGTACCATCGTGGCCGTCGTCCCGGCCGGGAACAACAAGGTCGCCCGGCGCGTGCCATCGCCGTCGGTGCTCGGGGTACCGCGGGCGACCTGGATGCCGGCCGGCGCCGCGAGGTCGACGGCGGTGGCCGCCGGATCGAGGGTCACCAAGGACACGTCCGGCGCGAAGGCGTAGTCCTGCCAGGGCGTTTGCACCTGGCGCTGGGCCGGCAAATAGCCACTGCGGTGGTAGTTCAGGGTCAGCGGCCCGCCGCCGTTGACGGCCAGATCGAAGGCGCCGTCGGCGCGGCTGAGGGTCTGGCCGAATTCCGGGTGGTTGAGGATGGTGAGGGTCACGCCCGGTAACGGACTGCCAGCACGGTCGAAGACCTTGCCGCGAATGACCGCGACGCGCTTCTCTTCGATGACGCCTGGCGCGACGCCGGTCTGGATCGGGTTGCTGCCGGTGTAGAGGAATTCGGTGGCGGCGTAGGTGGTGGTCGCCACGGTCGGATCGACCGCTGGGGCGATGGTGGCCGGGTCGGGGGGCAAAGGCGGTAAATTCTCTTGCTGGACCCGAATACTGAACGACTGGGTCGCTTTCCCGCCTTGGCCGTCGCTCACCTCGACCACGACGGGATAGTCGCCCGCCGCCACGGGCAGCCAGGCAATCAGGCCGCTCTGAGCGTTGATGCTCATCCCGGCCAGCGCGGTATTCAGGCTGTAGACCAAGGTATCGCCATCGTCATCGGTCGCGTTCACGTCGTAGGCATAGGCCTGCCCCACCGTGGCGGACAGGACCGGGCTGGAGGTAATTCGCGGCGGGTGGTTGGTCGGGGTCCGCACCGTCGCGGTCACCACGGCGGTGTCGGGTTCGCCGGGCAATTGTCCGTCGCTGACGATCAATTGGGCGACGTAGTCGCCGGCCACGTCCGGGGTAAACTCGGCCTGCGGCGCGGTGGCGTTCCGCAACACGGCCGTGCTGCCGGTGGGGCGGGTGCTCAGCGCCCACTTATAGACGAGCGAATTGCCGTCGGGGTCACTCGAACCGTCGCCATCCAAAGTAACCGGATCGTCCACGAACGCGGCCATATCGGGACCGGCGTTCGCCACCGGCCTGGAATTTTCGGTGCTGACCGTCGTCGTGTCGGGGTCGCTGTCGACCGTGCCGTCGTTGACGATCAACTGCGCGGTGTAGGCGCCGGCCTTGTCCACTCCGAAGCTTGGCTTGACCGCCGCCGGATCGGACAGCGTCGCGCCGCTCCCGACCGGATAATCCAGCCACGACCACCGATACGTCAGCGGGTTGCCATCCGCATCGGTCGAACCGCTGCCGTCCAGGGTCACGGTGCTCTCCACCCGCGCGCTTTGATCCGGGCCGGCGTTCGCCACCGGCGCGGTGTTCTCGGTGCTGACCGTCACCGTGTCGGGGTCGCTGTCGGCTTGGCCGTCGCGGACGATCAGTTGCGCCACATAGGTTCCCGGCCGGTCGAGCGACAGAGTTGGCTTGAAGGTCGTGGGAGCATTCAGAGCCGCGGCGCTGCCGTCAGGTAGGCCAATCAAGGTCCAGACATAGGTGATCGCATCGCCGTCCACATCGCTGGATCCACTGCCGTCCAGAGTCACGGTATCCCCCACCCGCGCGCTTCGATCGGGACCGGCGTTCGCCACCGGCTTTGAGTTCAAGGTGCTGACGGTCACCCGGTCCGGGGCGCTGTCCGCCCGGCCGTCGTTGACCACCAGTTCCACCCCATACTCGCCCGCCTTGTCCAGGGTCAGGGTGGGCCGGATCGAGGCCGGACCCACCAGGACGGCCTGACTGCCCACCGGCGCGCTCGCCAACCGCCAGGCGTAGGTGAGTTCGTCGCCGTCGGCGTCGGTCGAACGGCTGCCGTCCAGGGTCACGGTCTCGCCCACGCGGGCGGTTTGGTCGGGACCGGCTTTCGCCACCGGCGGAGTGTTGGCCGGCGAGACAGGATCGAACGTGAGGGTCCAGATCAGGCTGTTGGCATCGAAGGAATAGCGCCGATCATGGCGCACCGTGAAGGTGTCGCTGCTGACCACCGTTGCTCCCGCCGCCACGTCGCCGAAGCTCAAGCCGCCGTCGACCGTCGTGACGCCGGTCGGCGTGCCGGTCAGGGTCGCCGCCACGTTGGCCACCGCCGGCCCGCCGTTGGTCACCTGCGCCCGATAGACGTATTCGTATACCGTCGAACTCAGCCGCTTGCTGCTGACCAGGCTATAGTTGCCGATGATCAGATCGGGGGTGGTCGCGGCGGGCGACCAGCCGACCGCGACGACAGTCAGGACCAGGGCCAGAAACAGGACGACGGCGGAAAACCCCAGGGCGGCGGACTTTTGCATGGCGGCGCTCCCTCAAGATCCAATGATCGACGGCGGGGAAAAAAGATTGTCAGGATTTTTTACAATGCGAGCGGGCGCCGATAACGACGCCGCAGCAACGCCAGCCCGCCGAACGCCAGCAGGCCCCAAACCGGCGGCTCCGCGACGGTCGCCAACGGCGCGGTCACGCCGGTCGCCAGCAACTCAAAGGTATCGGGGTCGTAGACTTCGAACGGCTGCGGACCCGGCAACGCCGGCCCGCCCAGCCAGGTGAACTTGACCGTGAAGCCGCCGAGGCTCGTTCCGGCGGGCAGGCCGCCGGTATTGGCCGAAACATCGTAAGCGGTGGGAACCGTCGGGGTGCTGCCGGTCGCGGGGGCCAGGATGATCTCGGTCCAACCGGCTTGAATCTCTGGAGGCGAATCCGGCTGCAGGGAAGGGAGGGTATCGGGAGAATTCGGATCGTACAGATACAGATCGGGATCAAACAGGATGTCGAACAGTGTTAGCGCCCCCCCCCCAACTGTATCATTATTACTAACAGTGTATTCGTAAGCGTACTCATTACCGCCCAAATCGAAAAGCTGATACTGGATGGAAATAGCCAGCGCCTGCGCCACGTTCGCCAGCAGGCACCCCCCCACAAACATGCCGATGGATAACATTCGCGCCATCGCCAATCTCCTTATGGACACCGTATTTGTTTGGTTGCGGTTCCGGCTTGGATCGTTTGCCGAAACCCGCCACGCGCGCGGAACCCGGCTGTCACGCCGTGCGTTCCAAGACAGTAATTTCCTTGCAAAAATCAGGCTATAACGATTACTTAATTGATATGCAAAGATTATTTCTAATCGCGACTCAAGCCACGCGACCAAATTGTAAAAAATTCCGACAGATCGTTCGGGCTAAATGCGCGGCCAGTCACGGTATTCCATCATAAAAATATTAAAAATCAATTTCTTGTGTAAAGCGCCCTAGCAAAATACTCCTGTAATTTATCCTGACAACGCGACCCAGCCGGTGGGGCAAGTCTTCTTCATCGCTACGTCCGCCCCTACCCGGCGGCGGCCGGCTGGAACCAGGCCAGTTGCGGGCGCAACTTCACCACCTCGCCGACGATGAGCAGGGCCGGGGAACGCACTCCCGCGCCCTCCACCATCCGAGGCAAATCGGTGATCGTCCCGATATGGACCTTCTGCCGCGCGGTCGTGCCCTGTTCCACTAGCGCGGCGGGCATGTCGGCGGCCAAACCATGCTCGCGCAACTTCCCGCAGATGTGGCCGACGCTCTTCAACCCCATGTAGAACACCACCGTCTGCCGCGGTTGCGCCAGCGCCGGCCAGTTCAGGTCCAGCGCGCCGTCGCGGAGATGGCCGGTAACGAACACGCAGGCCTGGGCGTAATCACGATGGGTCAGGGGAATGCCGGCGTAGGCCGCGCAACCGGCGGCGGCGGTCACGCCGGGCACCACCTGGAACGGGATGCCGGCCGCCATCAGGGTCTGAATTTCCTCGCCGCCGCGGCCGAAGATGAACGGGTCGCCGCCCTTGAGCCGCAATACCCGCTTGCCTTGCAGGGCCAGTTCCACCAGCAGCTGGTTGATGTCATCCTGCGGCAGGGTGTGATGGTCTGGCTCCTTGCCGACGAAAATGCATTCGACCCCCGGCTCCAGCAATTCCAGAATGTCCGCGCCGACCAGTCGGTCGTACACCGCCACATCGGCCTGCTTCATCAGCCGC
>JAVMKL010000167.1:0-4353 GCA_031732875.1 Candidatus Competibacter sp.
CGGTCGTCCTTCCCGTGGTCTGCACAGGAGTACCGATGATGACGTATCGATATATGCAAAAACGGCTGCGCGAAGCACGCCGGGTGGAAGACACGCTGACGCTGGCCAGCCAGATCTGGCTGGCGGGACTCGGAGCGCTGGCTCGAGCCCAGCAGGAAGGCTGCGATTTCTTCGATCGACTGGTCGAATGCGGCCAAGTCATGGAAGCGGTCGAGGAGGAGGAGGATAGCTTGCGCGAACTCAAGCAACTGGCCCGGCTGGTCCTCGCCGGCTCCAGCCAAGGCCAGCCGGAAGCACCCACGTCGGAGGACATTCTGAGCTTGGCGGAAGCGATCCAGCATCTGGACCTTCACCTGCGGGAACTGGACATGCGCTGAGTCGGCCAGCGGGTGCATCAACTATCCAGGGGGTGGAGCAATCCACCCCTCTCCGTCCGGTCGATCCCCGGCTCCGATCACGATTCCCGCAAACCGCGCCATGGCGGCTGGGTCAACGCCGAACGCGCGCCCAGCAGCCCGGCCAAACCGACTCCCAGCGCGCCCGCGCCGCCGCCCAGCAGCCAGACCCACGGATTCCAGCGATAGGGAAACTCGAAGACATGGGCGGCGAGCACGTAGCCCAGCAGGGTCGCGGCGGCGGCCGCGAGAACGCCCGCCAGCAGACCCAGGGTGGCGAATTCGGCCAGCAGGCTGCGCCGAACGGTATCCCGCCGCGCGCCCAGCGTACGCAGCACCGCGCTTTCGAACCGGCGCTCGTCCTGGGTGGCCTGGATGGCGGCGTACAGGACCACCAGCCCCGCCGCCATGGCGAACAGGAACACGTATTCGACGGCGGCGATCACCCGATCCATGATTTCGCGGACCTTGTTCATCAATGCCTCCACATCCAACACCGTCACCGACGGATATTGCCGCACCAGCTCCGCCAGCAGCGGCTTTCGCCCCGGGGGCAGGTGGAAGCTGGTGATCCAGGTGGCCGGATAGCCATCGAGCACGCCGGACGGGAATACCACGAAGAAGTTGGCCCGGAACGAGTCCCATTCGACGCTACGCAGGCTGGTCACTTTCGCTTCCAGCGCCTGGCCGGCGACCTGGAAGCGAAGGATATCGTTCGGAGCGATACCCAGATCCTTCGCCAGCCCGATCTCGACCGAGGCGACGCCTCGGCCGCTGTCCCCGGCGTTCCACCAGCGGCCGGCAACGATGCGGTTGTCCTCCTGCAGGCGGTCGGTCCAGGACAGGTTGAACTCCCGTTCCACCAAACGCTTGGCGCGCGGGTTGTCATAATCGTCCGGTCCCACCGCCCGGTTGTTGATGGCGGTCAGCCGCCCGCGCACCATCGGAAACAGCTCGACATCGTGCAGGCCGTGCTCGCGCAGGAACGCCCGCACCCCGGCGACCTCATCCGGTTGAATGTTGATCAGGAAATGATTGGGGGCATCGGCCGGCAAGCTGGCCCGCCAGTTGGTCAGCAGGTCGGTCCGGACCAAGGTCAGCATCAGCAGCGCCATCAGGCCCAAGCCCAGCGCCACCACCTGCACCGCGCTACCGGAACCGCGCCGGGCGATGTTGGCCAGTCCGAACCGCCAGGCCACGCCGACCCGGCCACGCAGCAGGTTCAGCGACTTCACCAGTCCCCAGGCCCCCAGCGACAGCGCCACCACCGTCCCCACCACCCCGGCGCAGACGTAGAACGCCAGCCACCATTCGCCGGCCTGCCAGACCAGCAGCGCCAGGGTCGCTGCCACGGCGGGGCCGTACAGGGCCAGCAGGCGCGGGTTGACCGGGCCGAGATCGCGGCGCAGTACCCGCAACGGCGGCACTTCCCGCAGCCGCAGCAGCGGCGGCAGGCCGAAACCGAGCAGGGTGACAAAACCGGTCGCCAGCGCCGGCAGGATTGGTTGCCATGACGGTGCCGGCAGTCCGGTGTTACTGACCAGTTGTCCGAGCACATCGCTCAGGCCGTACTGGACCAGGTAGCCGACGACAAGCCCCGCCGCGCCGGCCAGCACCGCCAGCGCCAGCAGTTCCAGCACGAACAGCCGGACGATCAGCCCCTGGGTCGCGCCGACGCAGCGCAGAATGGCGACGCTGTCCCAATGACGGGCGGCGAAACGGCGAACGGCGATCGCCACCCCGACCCCGGCCAGGATCACGCTGACCAACGCCGCCAGGTTCAAAAAGCGCTGCGCTCTCTCCAAGGCCGCCCGCAGTTCGGCGCGGGCATCGCGCACCCCTTGCAGCTTTTCGCCGGACTTCAGCCGAGGTTGCGCCCAGTCCTTGAAGGCTTCCAGCACCGCCGGCGCGCCGGCCAGGAGCAGACGATACTCCACCCGGCTGCCGGGCTGCACCAAACCGGTCGAGGGCACGTCGCCCAGATTCATCAGCAGGCGGGGAGCGATGCTGAACAGATCGCCGGCGCGATCCGGTTCGTAAGCCAGCACCCGGTCGACCCGGAAACCGCGCGAGCCGAGATCCACCGACTCCCCAATCCCGATGCCGATTGCCTGCAAGAGCCGTTCGTCCGCCCAGACTTGACCGGGACTCGGGATGGAATCGACCGGGCGGGCCGGGGCGAACGGCCGGTCGCTGATCTGCAGGATGCCGCGCAGCGGATAGCCGGAGCCAGCGGCCTTGACCTCGGCCAGTTGCGTGACCTCCCCGGCCAGCACCACGCTGCGGAAGTTCAGAGTTTCGGCGACCCGCAACCCCTGTCGTCGCGCCTCCTCGGCCAATCCGGGCTGGATGGGATTCGGCGCGGCGATCACGAGATCGGCACCCAGCAGCTCGCTGGCCTTGCGCTCCATCGCCTGCTGGATGCGGTCGTTGAAGAAGCCGACGGCGGCGACGCTGGCGACGGCGATCAGCAGCGCGATCCCCAGCACCCGCAACTCTCCGGACTGCCAGTCGCGGCGCAGGGCGCGCAGAGCCATGCGGATCGAATGACGCCAGCCGTGAGACTCTTGCCGGGGAGAAAACGCGGTCGGAGCTTTCGGCATGGTTTCAGTCTCCACCGGGCCGCGCTGCCGGCGGTTCGCTCAGCCGGCCGCCGTCCAGTTCCAGCACCCGGTCGCAATACGCCGCCAGCTCGGGATCGTGGGTCACCAGGATCAAGGTCGTGCCCTGCTCGCGATTCAGCGCGAACAGCAGTTCGACGATGCGATGGCCGGTCTTCTGGTCGAGGTTGCCGGTCGGCTCGTCGGCGAACAGGACGTCGGGATTGCCGGCGAAGGCGCGGGCGATGGCCACCCGTTGCTGTTCGCCGCCGGACAGTTGCGAGGGATAATGCCGGGCGCGCGGTCGCAAACCGACCCGTTCCAGCAAGTCCAGCGCCTGGCGGCGAGCATCGGGCTGGCCGGCCAGTTCCAGCGGCAACATGACGTTTTCCAGCGCGGTCAGTCCAGTCAGCAACTGGAAGGACTGGAATACGAAGCCGACCCTTTCCGCGCGCAGCAGGGCGCGGCCGTCCTCGTCCAGGCCACCGAGATCGGCGCCCGCCAGCCACACCCGGCCGCTGCTCGGAACGTCCAGCCCTGCCAGCAGGCCGAGCAGAGTGGATTTGCCCGAACCGGACGCCCCAACCACCGCCACGCTGTCGCCGCGGGCGATGCTGAAGCTGATGTCGGCGAGGATGACCAGAGGCCCTTCCGGACTGATCACCTGCTTGCCCAAACCTTCGACCCGAATGATGGCATCGGCGATTGGGTTGTCCGCTGCCGGCCGGACAGTTACGCTTATCCCACTGGCGGCTTCCCGATCATGATCCACGCGCATTGGCCCATTCTCCGATGATAAAAACGAATCACTCACGTTGGTTACCGGTTCTGGTGTTGTGGCTGGCGGTTTTGTTCGGTCCTGCGGTCCGCGCCGCGGCGCCGGTGATTCTGGTTCTGGGCGACAGCTTGAGCGCCGCCTACGGTATCCCGGTCGAACAGGGCTGGGTTGGCTTGCTGCAAGGCCGGCTGGTGGAACGCGGCTTCCCGCACCGGGTGGTCAACGCCAGCATCAGCGGCGACACCACCGGCGGCGGCCTGAGCCGGCTGCCGGCTGCACTGGAGCAGCATCGCCCCGCCGTCGTCATTCTGGAACTCGGCGCCAACGACGGGCTGCGCGGGCAACCGCCGATGGCGATGGGCGCCAACCTGGCGCGAATGATCGAACTGTCCCGGAAAGCCGGCGCCCGGGTGCTGCTGGCCGAGATGCGGATTCCGCCGAATTATGGCCCGCTGTACGCGCAAAAGTTTCAGGCGACGTTCGGGGAACTGGCGAAACGGTACGACATTCCGTTGATTCCGTTCCTGCTCGACGGCGTCGCCGGGAACCCGGGACTGATTCAGGACGACGGCCTGCACCC
>JAVMKL010000168.1:0-4306 GCA_031732875.1 Candidatus Competibacter sp.
TAGAGTACAAATGTACTCTCAATATAGGCGATGCCGACCGGACCGTCAAGCGGGGTCGGGCGGGGGACCGGGTGGAGCGTTGGGCCATAAGCGCAGTCCGGTCGGAGTGGAAAGCTATACACTATGAGCAAACCACAGCATGACCCTCGACCCCGGAGACGCCCGACTATGCCCGATCTGGCCCTGCTGTACGACGATTTGGCGGAAATCTACGCCGCCGGACGACATCTCTTCGACACCACGCCGATCCTGCGGGAGTTCGCCGGCCCTATCCCGCCAGGGGCGCGTCTTCTCGATGCCGGTTGCGGGGCCGGGGAGCCGGTCGCCCGCTACTTCGTCGATCGGGGCGATGCGGTGACCGGTATCGACGTGTCGGAACGGATGCTGGCGCTGGCCCGGCGGCAGGTGCCCGCGGCGACCTTCCAGCGGATGGATCTGCGCGCGCTGACGTTCCCGCCGGCCGTCTTCGATGCCATCACCGCCGTTTACATGGTCTTCCATCTTCCACGCGTCGAACACGCCGCTCTGTTCGCGGGTCTTGAACGGGTGCTGAAACCCGGCGGATGGTTGCTGCTGACGCTGGCGACGCGGGAGTACACCGGCCAGGACGAGTTCGACGGCGAAATGGAATTTCTGGGGCGCCGGCTGCCCTACAGCCACGACCGGCCCGAGGTCGCACTGGGCAAGCTGGAAGCCGCGGGGCTGGCGGTGGTCGGCGCCCGGCGGATCGAGACCGGCGGAGAAACCTTCTTCTGGGTGATCGCCCGCAAGCCCAACCCCACTGAAGGCGCCCAATGAGCGTCCGCCGTTACCGCCATACCCAGTTCGGAGCGGTCGTCGTCGGGTCGCTGGCCGTTTCCGCCCTGATGCTGGCGGGCCTGGGACTGGCGTTCGGGGTTCCCGTCTTGCTCTACGGCGGGCCGGTGATGATGGGGATCGTGGCGCTGCTCTTCCACAACCTGACCGTCGAGATCGATGCCATCCATCTGCACTTTCGCTTCGGGATCGGCTTGATTCGAAAGCACGTCCCGCTGGCGGAGATCGTCGAGACAAAGCCGGTGCGTAACTCCTGGCTGTACGGCTGGGGCATCCACCGCACCCCGCACGGCTGGCTGTACAACGTGTCGGGCTGGGAAGCGGTGGAAATCACCCTGACCTCGGGGAAGCGGTTCCGGCTGGGGACCGACGAACCCCGGCGGCTGGCGCAAGTTTTACTGGCGGCCAAGCCGGGCCGGTGATCCTCACAGCGGCCCTTGGCGATACCGTTGCGCCCGTTGCTGGGCCTGCTGCAATTCCGCGTCGCTCGATTCGGCCTGGAGGCCAGGTTGCAAATCCAGCGCGTTCCGCTTGCCCTGTTCGGCGGCCAGCAGCCAGGCGTAGATCTCCACGCGGTCTGCCGGCACGCCGGCGCCGGGTTGCCTTGGGCGGCCCCGCTCGGGACGAGGTCGGCCAGGGCGCGCAACCGTTCCGGCAACCGTTCCAGCAACTGCTCGCCGGTCTCGTAAGGGATGCCCCGATTCACCTATTTGCCGACACGAGCAAGGCGGGAATGGTGGCGGGAAGACCGGCACCGTCGATGACGGATCCTCAATATGCACCATAATTAAATCATGTGTGGTATGTTAGGTGCATGTTTCAGGCCGGTTTGCTGAGAGGGGGAAAACCAACCATGAAGCGCTCATTTTACCTGCCTTTCGTATTATCGCTCCCGCTCGCCGGCCAAGCGCTGGCGGCTTGCCCGATGTTTCCCGCCGACAACGTCTGGAATGCCCCGGTCGCCCAGTTGCCGGTGGATCCGCGCTCCGATGCCTACATAGCGTCCATCGGCGCCAGCACCGGCCTCCACCCCGATTTTGGTTCGGGAACTTGGGATGGTGGTCCGATCGGCATCCCCTATAACTCCGTGACGGGCGCTCAACCGAAAGTGCCCGTTGCTTTTGAGTACGCCGACGAGAGCGATCCCGGTCCGTATCCGATCCCTCATGCGCCGGTCCTGGAATACGGCAGCGATCACCACCTGCTCGTCGTGAACCAGGAAAACTGCGTGCTTTACGAAACCTGGGACACCCGCCAGGCGGCCGATGGCAGTTGGCAAGCCGGTTCCGGGGCGATTTTCGATCTACGCTCGAACGCGCTGCGCCCGGCGGAGTGGACTTCGGCGGACGCGGCCGGCTTGCCGATCTTTCCCGGTCTGGCCCGCTGCGAGGAGGTGGAGGCCGGATCGATCGATCATGCCTTGCGCTTCACCGCCCAGCGCACTCAGAGCAAGTTCGTTTGGCCGGCGCGACATTACGCCTCGTCCATCATCGACCCGAACGTGCCGCCGATGGGGCAGCGCTTTCGGTTGAAAGCGTCGTTCGACGTTTCCCGCTATTCCCCCAAGACCCAGATTATCCTTAACGCGCTGAAAACCTACGGCATGTTTCTCGCCGACAACGGCAGCAACTGGTATCTGAGCGGCGCGCCCGGCGCTTGCTGGAACGATGAGGTGCTGGTGAACGAACTGCGTACGGTCACCGGTTCGGCTTTCGAGGCGGTGGACGAGTCGAGTCTGATGGTCGATGCCAATTCGGGTCAGATCAAGACCAACGCAGCACTGGTGACGCTGAACGTCAGTCGGCTGGGCGACGGCCGCGGCGCCATCGCCAGCACTCCTCCCGGAATCGACTGCGGCACGACCTGTACGGCCCGGTTCCAAGCCGGCGCCACGGTCGCGCTGAACGCCACCCCGGAAATCGGATCGACGTTTGCCGGATGGGGCGGCGCGTGCGGCGGTACGACCTCGCCAACCACGCTGGTGCCGAACCAGGACAGCCTGTGCACGGCCACGTTCGCAACCGCGCCAAGCCCCGCCCTCTCGGCCGATTTGACGGTCACTCTCACTCAGTCTTCCAGCGTGGTACGGAGAACCCAGGGCTTGAAATATATGCTCCGGATACTCAATCAAGGTCCCGCGACCACTACCTCGGTCAAGGCGACCGTGGCCTTGCCGGCCAGCTTTACCTTCGCGAGCGCCTCAACCGGCTGTATCTTTGCCGACGGGATAGTCAGTTGCGCGCTTGGCACCATGGCGAGTGGCGCATCGAAGACGCTCGCCGTCCAGGTTAAACCCACCGTGAAGGGCAGCTTCAGCACGTCGGCGCAAGTGACCGGTGCTACGTCCGATCCCAATACCAGCAATAATGCATCGACGCTGACGACCGTCGTGCGCTAAGCCTCGACCCACAGAACTGCCAAGCCAGAGAGTCTCCGCCCTCATCCCTGGCGGCGCCGCGCGGACGGTCACAGGCACAGCGCATGGCCGAGGGTGCGGACGGCGATGCCGGCGCCGGCGCCCAGGGCGGCGGGCTTCCACACCCCGGCGACGCGGCGGCCGGCCGACACCAGGATCGCCACGCCGGGCAGGTCCAGCGGGTTGATCAGAAAGCCGGCGCTCTGGTTGAGCAGGGCGGTGGTGAAGCTCCCCTGTCGCAGCAGCTCGTCCACCGTGCCCAGCATGGCGGTGCCGCCGGCCAGGTACTTGACGACGGTGGGCAAAACCAACGCCGGATCGATCCCCAGCGCGCCCAGCAGCGGCGTCAAGCCGCGAGTGAGAGCATCCACGGCACCTGCCTGGCGCAGGCCGGTGACGAACACCAGAGACAGCACCAGCAACGGGATCGCGCCGACGGTGATCCTGAATGCTTCAGCCCCGGCCCGGTTGATCGTATCCAGCACGCCCTTGGTTCCTTCGGCCGTGGGATGGTGGAGCGTGTCGTCGGTCAAATGTTCCTCGCCGGACAACCGCCGGCCGAAGCCGTGATATGCGACCGCCGCCGCCGCCAGGCCACCCACCAGCGAAAACAGCAGGGTCGGCCCCCAGCGCAGGCCCAGGGCCGCCAGCGGCAGGCTGGCGTTGGCCTGGGCCATGGCGAACACCATCGCCAGAGTGGCCGCCAGATGCCGGTCCGAGGCGCCCCGCTGCTCCATCATCGTCAGGGTGGCGATCGGGGCCGCGAAGCTGACGAAACTGATTTGCAGCGCCGCGAACAGCCCCAGGCCAGTGAGGCCGAACGGCCGCACCGCAGGGGCCAGCCGGGCCACCACCCAGTCCAGCAGGCCCTTGGCTTCCAGCAGGCGCATCAGCGACAACATGACCACCATCACCGGTAGCAGCACGAAGAGGGCGAGGTCGATGGCCGCGCGACCGGCCGGGAGGAGAATGTCGATCATGGGCGATCGGCTCCAAGGTGGGGTGAATGGCCGCTCCCTGTCCCGGCGCGGACGGCGGAAAGGTCGGGGCCGGCAGGGTAGTTAGGCCTACCCG
>JAVMKL010000169.1:0-13950 GCA_031732875.1 Candidatus Competibacter sp.
TTCCGCGACGCCACCACCTTTGAACGAAAACGTCTTATGCCCTAGAAAACTCAAAATCACTTGGACGCCCATCAACAACGCCCCCGCGATGTACGGCGCGGCTCGTGGGCTCTCCGTCAGATAAGCCACTACTAACACCGAGGGCGGCAGCAAGGCCAATCCCAAGAGAATGCTACCGCTGTAAATGATAAGGCAACGCGTCCACTCCTTTAGATAGTTCCCTTTTGTCTTAAAGACGAACCATTTATAGCCTAGAAATGATACCGTGATATTCAGTACGCTCGACAGGAGGCTTGCCGCCAGATAGCTGGCTGGGATATATCGATCCAGGACGGCGGTGAGCAACGCGAACGTACTGTAACCGAATGCGGTATTCCAGAGACCGACGATGAGATAACGCCCGAATTGACCGGGCGGGATATGTGTGATCAACGATGAAAAGAACGAACGAGGATTCGCCATGTTATTCTTTAGTACACGGCATCGGCTAACTGTTCTCGAGATACTTCAGTCAAAGTTTATTCTTTCCTTCTCGATCACCAAAGGACGGTGTAGGACCTGCGTGTGAATTGCCCCGATATATTCGCCTAGCAGCCCGATAAAAATTAGTTGGACAGCCCCAATGAAAAACATCCCTATGACTAACGGTGCTGTCCCCACCTGAAAGCTGGACCAGAAGAGCAGCTTGTATATTAAGTATATCAATGCTACGAAAAAGCTAAATGTACCAACGCAGAAACCCGTAAAAATGGCTAATCGTAATGGGACTTTAGAGTGATTGGTGATGCCGAGCATCGCAAGATCCCAAAGCGTGTAGAAATTGTTCTTGGTAAATCCGCGCTTCCTCACAGGTTGAATAAAAGGTATCAGCGCCCGCTCGTATCCGAGGTCGCAGATCAACCCCCGGAAGTAAGGATACGGATCGCTAATCTGCCGGATATCTTCGACGACCCGCCGATCATACAGGCCAAAGCCAGTGGCATTCTGCACCAGTTCGATCTCGGAAAGATGGTTGATAGTTTTGTAGTAGATTTTTCGGACTAGGAAAAACAGCGGAGATTCTTCACTGTTCGTCTTCTGGGCTAGAATGATCTTGAAACCATCCTCCCATTTTTTCAGAAACTGTGGGATCATCTCTGGAGGATCCTGTAGGTCGGAAGCCATCGCGATCACTGCCTCACCCTTGGCTTGAAGAAAGGCGTGATAGCCCGAGCGAATGTGACCAAAATTCCGATTGTTGACAATAATTTTTACCCGCTTGTCCTTAGCAGCAATGCCCTTTAAGACCGCCACGGTTCTATCGGTCGAGGCATTGTCAATCAATATCAATTCGAAAGTGTAGTTCGGAATATCTGCGAAGGTCTTACAGACTCGCTTGTACAGTTCGAGTACGTTGTCTTCCTCGTTGTAGCAACCTGCAACGACACTCACAAAGGTCATTTTTCTTACCACTATTTACTGGTTTTTATTGACAACCTCCCCGGCCTGAAGGCCGAGGATTCCTACTGCCTTTCAGCGAGTAGCGAGTAAATTCATGTCTACTCCAGCAGTTTTTGCGGATCGGGATGCCGCAGCAGGATCCCCTCGACCGCCTCATCCCGATCAGGTGCCACGCCAAATCCCCACGCCGCCCAATAAAACACCAGACGGTTTGCGCGCGCAGCCAGCCCATCCTCGGGGCGGTCGCCAATATAGGCGCACTGGGTGGCATCAAGGCCAGCATCCGCAAGCAGGCGGGCGATCAGGGCGGCCTTGTCGGGTAGCAGTGGGCTGAAGGCATCGAGTGCGTAGACTCGGTCAAACAGGGTGGTCCATCCCAGATGCGTGAGGATTCGCCACGTCGGGAAGATGCGCTTGTTGGTGGCGATGTGCAAATCAAGACCGGCGTCGGCCAGCGTAGCCAGCATCGTTTCAACACCGGGAAAAGGCTGGGTCTCCAGGCATCCGGCGCTATCGTAATGTGCTTTGAAAGCGGTGGTCAGCCGGTCCAGCACTGGTGGATCTTCCACTCCGGCCAGGTATCGCAGCGTATCGCGCAACGGTGGCCCGATCACCGTGGGCGCCAGCGGGACAACAGGCTCCAGACCGCAAGTTGTAAAGGCATGAGCAAAGGCACCGAGAATCCCCGACGCGGAGTCTATCAGGGTGCCATCGAAATCAAAGATGATGGCGTTCATATCAGGCGCTTTCCGACCCAGTGGGCCACGCTAGTGCGCCGGATTGCGTCATTCAGTGGTATACGCACGGTCAGACCTAATTCTTCCCTAGCCTTGTATATATCGGGGACATAACGGTTGCGTCCCTGTGCATCGCTGGATTGACCACAGATTTCGACTGACTTTTCAGGCGCCAGCAGATCACGCACTCGATGGGCCAACTCGGCAATGCTTACCACTTCATCGGAGCCGACGTTATAGGCCTCGCCGGGCCGGCCCCGCTCCAACAACGCCAATAGCCAGTACGCCAAATCTTCCTGGTCGAGATAGGTACGCAGTGGCGTACCATCTCCTGAAACCTGAATTGAACTGCCATGAATAGCGTCACGGATAAAGTTACCGATCGCAAAGTGAACATCAAGGGGTAAATCCCGGCCTACAAACGCAAAACAACGGGCAATGACGACCTCGATATCGTAGGCATCATGATATAGCGTGCACAGGTGCTCTGCAGTCCGCTTCGCCACGCTATATGCATTGGCTGGATTCAGCGGGTCCGGCATACCGTGGTAGTCCTCAGGGATTTTCTCCATATCCGGGGGCTGTGGTCCATAGACGCCTCCCGAACTAGTTAGCAGGAAACGTTCAGCGCCACGTGCTACCGCATACTCTAACATATTGCGCGTACCGTCGACAATTTGGGTAAAGCGTTGTAGCGGAGAAAGCTGTGGTCCCAGCGTCGAGTCGGTGGCGGCATGCAAGATATGAGAAAAAGAATCATCCCTTGGCAAAGTATCCGGTTCGCCAATATCGCCGACATGAAACTTCAGCCACAGCAGATTAGAAAATTCGGGGTAACGATCTATGAAATTAGCTGGAGACCGGGTGAGAATTGTCACCAAAGGAACAGATACGCCATTCTCAAATGAAGCGCACCAAGTACGTAGCAAGGCACGGCCAAAAAAGCCAGTTCCACCAGTGAGAAGAATATGAGAAAAATATTTCATAGAATTCTAAATTGACTACTCAGTTGAATTTCTTATATATACATCTACGTACCTATAATTATTAAGTTGGTGATAATTAGATTCTATAAAATTCAGAATTTTTATCGGCATTCTCGTTCTATCTAATTTAGCAAAAAATAAAATATCAAAATCATTATTAATAAAATTCATAAGCACAACATCCTCATCTTCAGTAGAATAAGATGTTCCGGGATGCCACCATAAAGGCAAACCATTAGGAGATCTAACTTTTGTTAGCAAATAACCAAATTCTATTCGCGGACCAAAGAATATTCTATTTGTTAAAAACCTAGACCTCGTAATCTCAATCTCCTTTAAAATTCCAACAAATTTATTTCCAGTTAATAACCCATTAAAATATCCTCCTCTAACCTCTATTTGTGATAAATTCTCGTAAAATGGACCAACATTTTTCATTCTCTCTCTTGAATATCCTCCTAAAACAGAAAGAAGATAAATAATAATAAATAATAATATAATTCCATAGTCAAATATCAAGGATCGGCCATAAATACAATGTTCTTTATAAATACCAATTACTGGAGAATAAAATAGATAGGCCAAGACAAAAAGCAGTAAAGGTGCATTATTAATTTTAGAATCCCAATCAGTCAATATTGGTATAATAGCTGCTAACGCACAGAACAAAAAATAAGGCCTATATTCCATTGATAACATGTTTTTATCTAACTTAACCCCTAATAGTAATATCAAGGAAGCAACACTAAAAATCAATGGAAAAACACTACCTCCAGACAAAATCTGATAAAACATTTCTTTCGTAGGTATTCCTCTTCCTAGAACAGCATAATAGGAATAGATCATGCTGTAAGAAGGTATACTAAAAACATAATTTAAAAGTGCAATCCCAAAAATTGCGCCAAATAGAACTGTTAATACAATAATTGATTTATTGATGTTATTGCTTAACAAAACATACAAGATACTAATCAAAACAAATGGAACAGCGATATTCTGTTTAGCAGTTATTATCAATATAGAAGATATAAACAATAAAAAATATTTTAAATTATTCGGGTTATACAAGCAAGAATAAATACCAACCATAAAAACAATCGCAAGATACTGTGATAAACTAGAATGCCAAATATGATTTGTAAAGACTAATGGAACACACAGCACCAAAGGTAATAAAAACCCATAAAGCAAAAGGCTATCAGAAATTTCTTGGAAAACCCCCAACAAAACATAAATCAATAAGATTGCCAAAATATTTAAAAAAACAAGATCAAACCATGATGACTGCCCAAACATATCTATTTTCAACAATAATATTATTATTGGAGGAAAAGTACTTATAAAATCACGCCCTGGAATTTCCCCATTCCTTAGCCTCCAACTCAAATCTATAATTGGAGATAAATCATAGCCTCCAAACTGGAATTTAAAAAAATACAATGCTAGCAACGAAGAAAATGCTATAAAGGATAACCCAAATAAATATCCCCAAAATACATTGCTGCGAATCATCTTAACAATCATAACATGTGAATCTGCTAACTGCTAACTGCATAGAATACACTATCAAAAGTGTTGGATTCGTGCGTCCGATAGGTGATCTGATAATCGGGGCCATGGCGTTGCAAAAACTCAGGAATACGCCAGATGTCATCCCAGCGGTGATAGGCGGCAATCGCCAATGCCGGACGATACCAATTGATGATGTCCCGCGCGCCCTCGAGCGCAGCGAGTTCGTGGCCTTCGACATCGAGCTTGATGTAATCGACGCGCTGGCCGATCAGGCATTCATCCAGTTTCACGCATTGAATTCTGGAATTACCGTCGGGAATAACCGCGCTGGCCTCGCCATTATCGGCCAAAAATGACTGCCATTCGGTCTTGTGCGATAATCCGCAAGGAAAGCTGACAACCGGAAAATCGAGTCTCTTGGCATTGTGCGCAAGCTCCGAAAAGTTCGCCGAATCCGGTTCAAATGCGTAGGCGGTGGCAAGAGTGAAATGTTCAGCAGCCTGCATCAGGGTATCCCCATCATAGGCACCACCATCGACAAAGACGATTCCCCGCCCGGACGACACGAGTCCAGAGATGAAGTAGTTTGGAAAGTACTGGGGAGTATTTGATGGTTGCGGGGCCTTGTCCGTTGCCGTACCCAGCCTGAAACGAAGAGTGTCGATGAATTGTTGCCGGCTTTCGTCGTCGTGGAGCCTGTGAAAAGCCTCTTCGATTTGGGGTCGTCTGGCGGCGTACTGCCTGCGGTCGGTCAACCAGAATCGCCAGCCCATCTGCTGTTCGATCACCTCAAAATACTCCTGAGGCAAACGCGGCCGGACAACGCCCCGAGCCTTGCAGGCCATTGCCAGCCTAACCAAGTCCGATGCCGCATTGCGGTTAAACACCGCCAACCACATTGGCAGGGCAAGCAATGCCTTATCCAGCTCAACCAATGAGACCACCGGGACAGTGCCGATCATACCGGCCGATGGACCAGAGACCACGAACGCCCGTACCTGAATGCCAAGATTCCCAAGTGCGGAATAAACCGCGCGAGCAAAGTTGCCGGCGCCAAACAGGGTAACCCCGTCTCGCCGGGCCTCGCCCAGGAGAGCGTCGATCTTCAGATCGAGTTCCAGAAAATCGAACATCACTCAGATCTCCGGCACTTCCGCAGGCTGAAGGTATGGTTTTGCCCGAATTGCTGCTGCTTCCGCCCGAACGGCAGCAAGTTCCTCGGCCGGCAGAAACGGAAACATGTCATCGAGTGCCGGGGTAGCGAACGAGCCATCTTCCAGCATGCGGGACTTGATGCGGGGCTCGAAGGGCTGGGTGGGATCGACGTCAATCTGGATCAGCGCCGGGCCATCGAGCGCCAGCATGCGATCCATCTCGGCCAAGTCATCGGGTCCGGCGATACGGGCGGCACGCAGGCCATAGGCGCCGGCCAACCGGCTGAAATCGGGAAACTCCACACCCGTGGCCGGGTTGGCGCCGACAACGCCGCCAAAGAAGTTTTCATGCGTCTGGCGGATCGACAGATAGCCGTCGTTGGCAAGGACGATCACCAGCACCCGCGCGCTCAGGGTTTTCAGGGTCTGCAATTCCTGAACATTCATTTGCAAACTGCCATCGCCAGCGAAACAGATCACCCGCCGCGCTCCCGCGCCCAGTGCGGCGCCGATCGCCGCCGGCAGGTCGTAGCCCATCGAGGCTGAGCCGGAATTACCGAACAGGCGTTGTCCCGCTCGCAAATGACCGACCTGGAACGGCAGGATGCAGGCGGAAGCGTTGCCGCATACGATGATGTCATCGTCCCGCAGATGGCCGAAGATACGAGCGACGACGGCATAAGGATTCAATCTGGGCGCAAGCATCTGGTGGGGCTGCAGGACCGGGTAACGGTTCTGTAATCCATGGCACCAGCGCGCCCAGTCCCCGTAGTCAGGCAAATCGTGAAGCCTTACCTGCTCGGCGAGGATATCGATGAAACGCGCCGCATCGGCGACGATGGCAAGGTCGGGCCGGACAAACGGCTTGGCGAGTTCGGCGGGATCGACATCGACCTGCACGACGAACGCTTGGGGCGCGAACTGCGCCCAGTTATAACTGACCTGACGAATGTTGAGACGCGAACCGATCACCAGCAGCAAATCGCAGGCTTGCAGGCAAAAATTACCGGCGCGCGTACCGATCGTCCCTGGACGCCCGGCAAACAGCGGATGATCGCTGGCGATGAGGTCATGGGTCCAGGCGGTGGCAACCGGGATGCCGGTCGCCTCAGCGAGGGCCAGCAGCGCGGCGCCTGCGCCAGAGATGCGCACGCCGCCGCCGACCAGGATCAGGGGACGGTGTGCGTCGCGCAGACGTGCGATGATTCGCTCGCAATCCTGAATCAGGGTTGAACTTTCCGGGGCAACGATTGCTGTTGTTGTAGGGGTGGAAAACGATAATTTGACGGTGGCGGACTGGATGTCGAGCGGGATATCGATCCAGGCGGGGCCGGGGCGGCCACCGGTTGCAGCAGCAAGCGCGGCCGGGAGCAGCGCCGCCAAGTCTTCTGGCCGGCGTGCCACTTCCGCGAATTTGGTGACCGGCCGGGCCATGTGGATCACCGGCCCTTCCTGGTCGCCAAGCTGGCGCAAGCCGGGGACCGGCACGAAATCCAGGCAGGTTTCCCGCTTGACCTGCCCAGACAGCACCAGCGTCGGTATCGAGTCGGTGTAAGCCCCGAACACCCCATTGAGCGCGTTGATGCCGCCAGGTCCAGTGGTAACATTGACCACCGCAGGTTTGCCGGTGACGCGCGCATAACCTTCTGCCGCCATCGCGCAAGCCTGCTCGTGATGCATGTAGGTGCAGCGCAGGCGCGGGTGAGTGCCCAATGCATGATTCAGGAACATCGCCCCACCGCCGGTCACGCAGAACACCTGTTCGATACCCTGCTCCGCCAGCCAGATGGCGATCTGTTGCGAGACATTCATGATAGGTGACGCATCCCTGTTGGTCCTGTCCACAGACGCCGTGCCTGCTTACAACCCGCGATTGAGGATTAAGTTTCTTAACCCTTCGTTCTCAGCGTACGGACCACTGATATGATTGATGGTGAGTGGTTCGTCAGCTTGTATTCCAGCCACTAATTTCAACCCATTCATGACTTCTCGACAAGACAATTGGCCTTTTTGGAGAGGAATGGCAAGATAAAAATCCTTTTCAAAACCATCCTTGCTGAAAACGTAACCTGGTTCAAGATCGCGCCGGGCGTAAGCGCCACGTACCAAAGCATTGAGATATTCTGTTTCCCTTCTCGGGATAATCCGTCTTGAATAACTACGTCCACCACACATCTCTGCCGCCTTGTGATATGCCTTGAACCATTCGTCAATCTGGTGCGGCAAGGAACAATAGGAAGAAACCGCTACACCACCATAATCAATATCGATATGACGCTCCCAGGTCCTCACTCCCTTTCCGTAGGAAATCAACATGGACGAATGCCAATCGTGATATTCGTGACTCGATAAACCAATTACGTGATTCGGGTATCGCGCCTTGAGATAGTCAATCTGGTCGAGTTCAAGCTCATCATCTTCTGATGGATAAAGAGCGATGCAATGATTTATCGCCAGAGGAATATTTCGTTTTTCAAAAAATTTAACCAGATCGTCCAAGTCTTTTTCCGAAGCTCCACCGGTTGAAGCAATGACCGGACGTCGAGTCGTCGCTATCTTCTCAATCAAAACCCAATCATTAATATCCGAACTGGCTATCTTGATGATGGGCATATTGAATTCGACACAGAAATCAACTGATATTTCATCAAAAGGGGTTGCCATCGGCATACAACTGAGATTTCTTATCTCCTCGACCATACGAGCAAAGTCAGATTTACTCAACTTAGTGTCTTCCGTCTTCTTAATATAACGATGATCCTTATTACCCCTAAATTCTGGATGAACAAATGCATCGACATCCCTGAATTGAAGTTTGATTGCCGCCTTTATATTATTGTAACGAACGATTGCGGCATGGTCACGTATGAGTTTGAGACCACGATCAATCTTGCCCCAGTGATTGTTCGCCAGTTCAAGGACAAAAAGATTTTCGAACAGATCTTTATCACGTTGTGCAATTGAATTCATGGCAATTTAATATTCAGCAGTTGATGTGCCAAGACAGGCTTTCCTGTTTCAAAAATTGACGCCGAAAAACGTCTCCAACCGCTCCGCCGCGTAATCCAGCATCGTTTCGCTCAACCCCGGATACACCCCGATCCAGAAGGTATCCTTCATCACCCGGTCGGTTTTTACTACCGGCCGCCGGTCATACGACCAGTGTTGCACCGACGCGTGTCCGGCGAGATGCGGGAATCTGCTGCGAAACCGCTCCGGGTCGCGTGTCAGCACGACCGCTTTGGTACGCAAATAAGCTGATCATTGGCCGCGAGCAAGCTCTCCAGCAGCCAAGAGCCCACGAACCCCGTACCACCCGTCAGGAAAATCGACTGCTCTCGCAGATTCTCCCACAACCCTTGCGTGTGATTGAGGATGTGGTCCAAGTCCTGCTGCGGTAGAGGTGTCATTGGAGTGTTCGGAAACCTTAGGGCCACCCTAAATATCAAATGGGTTCAATGCGGTTTCTATTCTGGCTCGCCGCCTGCGCCAAACACGTCTTCCAAACTTCCCGCAGTAAGGATACTTGACCACTGCTTGGTCAGGCATGGTTCAACTCTTCCTGCAAACTGACCAGATCGACTTGAAAAACCTCAACCTGTTCGGCGGCGAGGGCTGCCAAAAAGTCAACACGGTCCATCCCGGCAATCATCGCAGCCTTTTCCATCGATATTTCACCACGACCATACCAATGAATGGCTGCCGCCAGGCGTAACTGCCGGGCAAATTCGCGGGGAGGTTGCTTGCGCGTGGAAAAAACCTCATCCGGTAAATCAATGGCGATTTGGGACATGCTGGCTTTCTGTTCCTGTCAGTTCACTTTTCAACAAAATTAAGCCGCTTGAAACTCAAAATTTGAAGCAACTCCAACTATCAAACCGGCCCAATGCGGCTTCGGCTCTGGCTCGCCGCCCGCGCCAAACACGTCTTCCAAACTGCCGGCGGTCTCGAAACTTGCCATATAGTGCATAGGCTTTTCCTTATTAAAATCGTCGACTTCCGCCCGTTTCAAAAGTTGACGCCGAAAAAGGCTTCCAACCGCTCCGCCGCGTAATCCAGCATCGCCTCGCTCAACCCCGGATACACCCCGACCCAGAAGGTATCCTTCATCACCCGGTCGGTATTCACCAACTCCCCGCTGACTCGATACGGCCGCCCACGAAAATACGGCTGCCGGGTCAGATTCCCCGCGAACAGCAACCGCGTCCCGATTTTGTACTGATCCAGATAACGCAGCAGATCCACCCGCGTCACCCCCGCCTCCGGGCGCAGCGTCAGCGGAAACCCGAACCAGGACGGCTCGCCGCGGGGCGTCGCTTCCGGTAAAATCAGGAACTCCTCGCAACTCTTCAACCGCTCCCGCAAAAACGTGAAATTCCGCTGTCGCGCGGCGATGAATTCCGGCAGGCGCTGCATCTGTGCCAGACCGCAGGCCGCCTGCAGGTCGGTGATCTTCAGATTGTAGCCGGCGTGGGAATAAATGTACTTGTGATCGTAGCCCGCCGGCAGATCGCCCAACTGCCAGCCGAAGCGCTGGCCGCAGGTGTTATCCCGACCCGGCGCGCAATAACAGTCCCGGCCCCAATCACGGAACGACTCGGCAATCTGCTTGAGTTGCGGATTGTTGGTGAATACCGCCCCGCCCTCCCCCATCGTGATGTGATGGGCGGGATAAAAGCTCAGGGTCCCGATGTCGCCGAAGGTGCCGACCATCCTTGGAATCCCGCCCTCACCCCCAACCCCTCTCCCGAAGGGCGAGGGGAGCCAGACACCCTCACCTTCAACCTCTCTCCCCGAGGGCGAGGGGAGCCGATAGGTCGAGCCAAGCGCATCGCAGCAGTCCTCGATCAGCCAGAGATTGTGCTGCTGGCAGAGACGGGTGACGACGTCCAGGTTGAAAGGGTTGCCCAAGGTGTGGGCGAGCATGATCGCCTTCGTTTGCGGGCCGATGGCCTCTTCGATGCGGCTAGCGTCGATATTGTAGGTACCGAGCTCCACATCGACGAACACCGGCACCGCGCCGAATTGCAGGATCGGATTCACCGTGGTCGGGAAGGCGGCGGCGACCGCGATAACCTCATCGCCGGGCCTGATGGCACGCTCGCCCAGTTTCGACGACGTCAAGGTATTAAACGCCACCAGATTCGCCGAAGACCCCGAATTGACGGTCATCAGTTGCCCGACGCCGATGAACCGGGCCAGGCGCCGCTCGAATTCCTCGTTGAAGCGGCCGGTGGTCAGCCAGCCATCCAGCGCCGCCTCCACCATGAACTGGAGTTCCACGCTATCCAGCACCTTGCCCGAGGGCGGGATCGTCGAAACGCCCGGAACGAACAGGCGAGGAGCATGTTCCAGCTCGGCGAAGCGCGGGATCTCCGCCGCAATCAAGCGACGGAACACGGTTGCAAAAGCCGCGTCGCTCAACCGCGCCAAGGGCTTCAGCACCACGCTTTCATGCAGCAAAAACGGCTTGTCCAAGCGCAAAAAACTGGGAAACGGCAGCGGCGGTCCCACGTAATCCGCCGCATTCAGGGCGTAACCTTGCCCTGCATCGGTCACTGGGGTCGTCGTAATAAACAGAAACCGTACATCACCGTTCGCATCGGGGGAATTCAGCGCCAGCGCCGGCCGCGCCTGGTTTCCCGAGAGATCGGCAAAAGGAAACGGCAGCTTATAGATGCCGCCCGCCCGAATTCTAAAGGTCGTTCCAGACATTTTCGGCGGGATTGGCCAACACCTGACGGGCAAAACCGGTTTGCTCCTGCAAACGCGCCAGTTCCAGCGCATCATCCGGCAACGCCTGATCGTCATCGACGATCCAAACTCGAACCCGGGATCCTGCTGGCTTGGCAATACGCAATGCGACCTGTCCGCCTTCGCCGACCGTCACGACTTGCTGTATGGCATTCATTCACCGCTCTCCTGAAATTGCTCGATCTGCGCCAGCGTCATCGCCCGCATATCCACGCCGCCCGCATAAGCCCGATACCAGTCCCCTGTCGCCCGTATGCCCTGCTTCAGGTCCCAGCGCGGCGTCCAGCCCAGCCGCGCCCTGGCCTTGGCGCAATCCAGCTTCAGACAATGGGCCTCATGCGGGTGGTCCCCGTCGTCCTGCTGCCAGCCCGCGCCATCGCCCCAGTACGCCGCCAGCCGTTCGACCAGCCAGATCACCGACCGCACATCCTCCTCGCCGGGACCAAAATTCCAGCCTTCGGCGAACGCCGGACCATCCTCATACAACATCCGCGCCAACAGCAGATAGCCCCGTACCGGCTCCAGCACGTGTTGCCAGGGGCGGATCGCCCGCGGATTGCGCACCTTGACCGGCTCCCCGGCCAACAGGGCGCGGACCGCGTCGGGCACCAGGCGATCCACCGCCCAGTCGCCCCCGCCGATCACGTTGCCGACGCGGGCGCTGGCCACCGCCACGCCATGCTCGGCATGACGGGCCGGATTGAAAAACGAACGGCGATAGGCAGCGATCACCAGTTCGGCGCAACCCTTGCTGCTGCTGTAGGGATCGAAACCACCCATCGCCTCGTCCTCGCGGTAGCCCCACAGCCATTCGCGATTCTCATAGCACTTGTCGCTGGTTACGTTCACCACCGCCCGAACGCTGGCAACCCCCCGCACCGCCTCCAACACATGCGCCGTACCCATCACGTTGGTCGCATACGTTTCCAGCGGATTGGCATAGGAATAGCGCACGAGCGACTGCGCCGCCAGGTGGAACACGATATCTGGCCGGCATTCGGCCAGCGCGCCTTGCAACCGCGGAAAATCCCGGATGTCGCCCTCCAGCGAAATCATCCCTTCCGCCACCCGCGCCGCCTCGAACAGACTGGGAACCGTCGGCGGCGGCAACGCATAACCGACTACCTTCACCCCCAGATGTTGCAGCCACAACGCCAGCCAGCCACCCTTGAACCCGGTATGGCCGGTGATAAAAACGGTCTTGTCCCGCCAAAATTCGTCAGCCATTACCAGATTTTCCACGGCGCCCGCCCCGAAGCCCACAACTCTTCCAGGTAAACCTTGTCGCGCAAGGTATCCATCGGTTGCCAGAACCCCCGATGGCAATAGGCCGCCAGTTGTCCTTCCCGCGCCAACCGCTCCAGCGGCTCGCGCTCCCAGATCACCGCATCCCCCGCAATGTATTCAATCGTTTGGGGGGACAGTACGAAGAAACCACCGTTGATCCAGCCGCCATCGCCCTGCGGCTTCTCCTGAAACCCGCGAACCCGGTCATCCAGCACCGTCAGCGCCCCATAGCGCCCCGGCGGCTGCACCGCAGTCACCGTAGCCAAACGACCCTGAGCACGGTGGAAATCCAGCAGCGCTGGAATATCGACATCCGCCACCCCGTCGCCATAAGTGAAGCAGAAGGTTTCATTCTCCTGCAAATAATCGCGCACCCGCCGCAAGCGGCCGCCGGTCATGGTGTGCTCGCCGGTATCCACCAAGGTGACCCGCCACGGCTCGGCGTACCGCTCGTGGACGTGCATCTGATTGTTCCGCATGTCGAAGGTGACATCCGACATGTGCAGGAAATAGTTGGCGAAATACTCCTTGATCAGGTAACCCTTGTAGCCGAGGCAGATCAGAAAATCGTTAATCCCATGACAGGAATAGACTTTCATGACATGCCAGATGATCGGCTTGCCGCCGATATCGATCATCGGCTTGGGCTTGAGATGAGACTCCTCGCTGATGCGGGTGCCCAGACCGCCGGCGAGAATGATCGCTTTCATGGCTGCTCCCAACAGAGTCCGTATTTATTGACTCGAAAATAGCCAAAGTCGAGTTGAAGTGAAAGAGAGCGTATCGTGCTCAACAGGTCCTCCCCCCACTGCTCGAGGCTATAATGGAAGAGCACGAAGAAGCCCAAGAAGAGCATCAGTGCTTCCCCCCAGCGAACCCAGGCTGCTCGCCCGACTTGGATCACCATGGGAAGGGATGCGCTGTTCCGGAGAGTGTCCATTGGATAGCCGTCACAATAACTATAACAAAAACAATCACACCCATGCTTCCAGCATCCACACCGCACCACCACCGCATCAACACCGCATTCCCGTCAAAGAATTTGGTACCCCCAGTAATCCTTCCGCTCCGCATCCTGAT
>JAVMKL010000169.1:14050-24920 GCA_031732875.1 Candidatus Competibacter sp.
CCCTATTTTTCATCTTCACCTTCTCGGGTTTCAGCGGCCTGATCTACGAATCCATCTGGTCGCACTACCTCAAGCTGATGCTCGGCCATGCAGCTTATGCCCAGACTCTGGTGCTGGCCATCTTCATGGGCGGCATGGCGACGGGCGCCTGGCTGACCAGCCGCTACTCCCGGCGCTGGAACAACCTGCTGCTCGGCTACGCCATTGCTGAAGGCATGATCGGCTGTCTTGGGCTGATCTTCCACCCGCTGTTTACCAAACTGCTGGACGCTCTCTACCTGAGTTGGATACCCCACCTGAGCGATCCCGCCACGATCGACACGCTCAAATGGAGTTTGGCCGCGTTGTTGATCCTGCCGCAATCGATACTGCTGGGTGCCACATTCCCCCTGATGAGCGCCGGTATCATGCGCCTGTACCCCGCCACACCCGGAGCGACGCTGGGAATGTTGTACTTCACCAACAGCCTCGGCGCGGCGACGGGCGTTCTTTTCAGCGTCTTCGTTCTGCTGCCCGCTGTGGGTCTACCTGGCACCATCCTGAGCGCGGGCCTTCTGAACGTTTTTCTCGCCATCGTGGTGTGGCTCATCGCCAGGGGCCGCAGCGCGCCGGTCATTGCGGAACCCACTGAATTCCAGAGCGAAGACGCGCGTTCGTGGTGGACGGCGGCGTTATTGACCATCGCGCTTTCCTCCAGCCTGGCGTCCTTCTTCTATGAAATTGGCTGGATTCGCATGTTAAGCCTGGTGCTCGGCAGTTCCATGCAAGCCTTCGAACTGATGTTGAGCGCCTTCATCCTGGGGCTGGCGCTGGGCGGGCTATGGATCCGCCGCCGGCTCGACCGTATCACCACACCGCTGCGCTACGCCGGTTACGTACAGGTGCTCATGAGCCTGTGCGCGGCGGGCACGCTGCTGCTGTACAACACCAGCTTCGACTTCATGGGTTTCATGATCCAGAGCCTCAACAAGAATGACGGCGGCTACACCCTGTTCAACCTTACCAGTCAAATCATCGCCATGCTCATCATGCTGCCGGCGACTTTTCTCGCCGGCATGACCCTGCCTCTGTTTACCTACGCGCTGTTGCAACGCGGCGCGGGCGAACGCAGCATCGGGCGCGTCTACAGCGCCAACACCATCGGCGCGATCATCGGGGTATTGTTGGCGGTGCATGTGGTGATGCCGGCGGTCGGCGTCAAGGGGCTGGTCGGTTTGGGCGCGTTGCTGGACTTGGTCGTGGGAATCGCCCTGCTGGGGCTGGCCCGCCCGCAACTTCATTCGCACTGGGAGCTTCCGGTTAGCGCCCTGGCGGCTGGCCTGGGGTTCGCCGCGATCGTCACGGTGGCCCGTTTCGACCCCCTGCGCATGGTGTCGGGCGTCTATCGTCATGGCGTCAGTCGGCAGAATCCAGCCACCCAAGTCGAATTTTATCGCGACGGCAAGACCGCCACTATCACCCGCTTCCAGATCCAGGATGGCAGGACCATTATCGCCACCAACGGCAAGCCCGACGCCAGCATCAACATGCGGAATTCCACAGCCGCAGCCGACGAAATCACCATGGTCATGGCCGCCGTGCTGCCGCTCGCCCTGCGGCCGGACGCCAAAACCGTCGCCAATATCGGCCTGGGATCGGGCATGACGACGCACAACCTGCTGGGCGCGGATCGGCTCGTGCGCGTGGACACGGTTGAGATCGAACGGGGGATGGTGGAAGGAGCGCGCGGTTTCGGCCCGTTCGTGGAGCGCGCCTTCACCGACCCGCGCAGCCGGATCCATATCGACGATGCCAAAACCTACTTTTCCAGCCACAACGCCCGCTACGACATCATTATTTCCGAACCCTCCAATCCCTGGGTCAGCGGCGTCGCCAGCCTGTTCTCCGAGGAATTCTACCGCTACATCAAACAGCATCTGAACGAACGCGGCCTGCTGGTGCAATGGCTGCAATTATACGATTCCAACCTGATGCTCGCTTCCTCGGTGTTCGAGGCCCTGGCCGAACACTTTTCCGATTACGTCGTCTTCAACACGAATGAGAGCGACATTCTGATCGTTGCCACCCACGATGGCTCGCTGAACGAAATCGATCCATGGATTCTGGCGGAACCCAAACTCCAGGATCAGTTGCAGCGCGTCGGGCTGCGCGCTCCGAGCGACATCGAAATCCGCCGGCTGGGTGACAAGGCATTGCTGCACCCTCTGTTCGCGGCCACCGGCGCGCCGACTAATTCCGACTTTTTCCCCTACCTCAGCCTGAACGCTCCCCGCAGCCGCTATTTGCAGGAAGACGCCCGTAGCCTGACCCAACTGCATCTGGCGCCCGTGCCGGTGCTGGAAATGCTCGACGGCCATGTCCGAACCGGCGAACCCTCTCCCATGGCTCCATCCTACTTCCCCAAGACCGAATTCCAACTGCTGGCCGGCCACATCGCCGACGTTCTGCTGGGCCGGCCATCGATCGAGCCGGAAAACCTGGGCAAGGCAAGATTCAACGTGCAACTGCTGATACGGGAACTGGCCACCAGCGGACCACATCCGCCGGAGGACGGACTGGTGCGCGCCGTGCTGCTCGACATCGCCAGCGCGGTCAATCCGTACCTGCCCGCCAGCCGGCTCGCCCCACTATGGGATACGCTGGCCAACCAGCCAGGCTACTACGCTCTATCCGAGCGCACCCGAGACTGGTTCGCCCTGCACCGCGCGGTGGGTGCAAGGGATGCCGCAACCATGGCAACCCTGGCCGCTCGCCTGATTGAAACAACCCCCAGGGATCAGATTTCCCAAGCGGAAGCGTCTTATTTGTTGGCCGCCGGCCTGACCGGCTGTCTGGCGAACGGGGACAAGGACAAGGCCAGGGTTTTGCTGGAAACCTTTGTCAATCATCACGAACCCATACGCCAACCCCCCTTGTACTTGCATCTCCTGGTACAGCAGTCATCGGCGGGCGGCGACATTTCCCGATATGGGACTCCCAAATGACGGGCAGCTTGGGTTTGATCGCAGGCCATCCGGCTCACACCACCCACACCAGCACCATCGGCAGGGTCACCATCGCCAGCGCGATCTCCACCGTGACGATCATCGCGATCAGCGGAGCGTCGCCGCCCAGTTGCCGGGCCAGAATATAGGCCGTCGACGCGCTCGGCAGGGCCGCGAACGTCACCAGTACCGCCGTTTCCAGCCGTCCGGGTTCCACCAGCCAGCACAGAATCCCCGCCAGCACCGGGGCCCCCAACAGTTTCAACGCGCCGGTTCCCACCAGTAACCCCGGCCGGGCCAGCGCGTCCACCCGCAATCCGGCCCCCACCGCCAGCAATCCCAGCGGCAGCGCCGCCCGCGCGAGAATTTCCAGCACCGCCGCCGAGCCCCACGGCAGTCCGATCCCCGTACCATTCAGGCCGATTCCGATCAGACAGGCCAGGATCAGGGGATTGGTAACCAGCCCGCGCGCCACCCCCGCCATCGTCGCCGCTCCGCCGGCATGGGCGTTCAGCACCAGCACGCACAATACGTTGATCAGGGGAATCATGATTGCCATCACCAGCGCCGCCACCGTGCCACCCTCGGTATGAAACACCGCCAGCACGACCGCCAGCCCGACGTAGGTGTTGAAACGGATCACCCCCTGATAGACCGAGGTGAACGCCGGTCCATCGACCCTCAGCCACGGTCGCAAGCCATACAGCACCGCCGTCATGCCCAGCAGCAGGGCGACGCTCACCCCCGCCACCGGCAGGACCGCGTAATCGCCCAGCCGGGCCAGGGCCAGCCGGTGCACCAGCAGGGCCGGAAACAGGATGAAATAGGTAAAATGCTCGGCCGCCGGCCAGAAGCCGTCGCCGGGAAAACCGAACCGCCGCAACCCCAGGCCCAGCAGGATCAGCGCGAAGATCGGTCCCAGCGCGCCGAGAATCAGTGGAAGATTGTTCATTCGGGTTCGACGCAGAACTTCTCGATCAGCCCCCGCAGCAGATCCAGGGTCGGCTGGATCGCCGCCAGCGGCAGAAATTCATCCGGTTGATGGGCGCGGTCCACGCTGCCGGGACCGAGAATCACCGTCTCCATCCCCAGCGCGTTGAGATACGGCCCTTCGGTGCCGAAGCCCGCCACGCCCGCCGGCGCCCCGGTCAATTCCTCCGCCGCCCGCACGATGGCCGCCGCCGCCGGCGTCTCCAGCGCCTCGACTCCCGGAAACAGCGGGAGGAAATCCAGCTTCAATCCGCTGTCCGCCAACAACCGTTCCAGTCGCCGGTGCAACGCTCCGCGCAACTCGGCCAGTTTCATGCCGGGCAGCGGCCGGATGTCGATGTGCAACTCGCAGTCGGCGCAAATCCGGTTCGGGTTGTCGCCGCCGTGGATGCGCCCCAAATTGAGCGTCGGCACCTCCACCTCGAACAGGGGATTACGATAGCGCGCTTGCAGTTCCGAGCGCCATTGCAGCAACTCGCCCATCACCCGGTGCATCCCCTCCAGCGCGCTGGCCCCCAGCGCCGGATTGCTGGAATGTCCCGATTTTCCCTCCAGCCGGATCGCCTCCATCAGAATGCCCTTGTGCATCCGCACCGGCTTCAGCCCGGTCGGCTCGCCGATCACGGCGTGTCGGCCCAGCGGCCGGCCGGCCGCCGCCAGCGCCCGCGCGCCGGCCATGCTGCTCTCCTCGTCCGCCGTGGCCAGAATCACCAGCGGCCGGCGCAGATCGCCCGCCGCAAACTCGCGGGCCGCCTCGATGGCCAGCGCCAGAAAGGATTTCATGTCCGCCGAACCCAAGCCGTAAATCCGTCCATCCGCGATCGTCCCGCCGAAGGGATCGAAACGCCAGCGCCCGGCGTCGAACGGCACGGTATCGGTATGCCCGGCCAGCACCAGCCCACCCGTTCCCTCGCCCAGGGTCGCGATCAGGTTGGCCTTGTCCGGCCGGTCCGGCAACGGCTCGATCCGCGCCGCGAACCCGGCTTGCTCCAGCCAGTCGGCCAGCAGGTCGACGACCGGCCGGTTGCTCCGATCGAACTGCGGCGACACGCTGCTCACCGAAGGTGTGGCGATCAATTGACGAATCCGGTCCAGCAGGCGGGATGAAGGGGTCGGCATGACGATTTTCACTGGCGATTTCGATGGGCTCTGCGAGATAATAACAATAAATATTGGTTGGTACCCCGCTCCCGCTCCGGCCGCTGCCGCCAAGCCGTTTCGTCCGTCCCCGCCGCGCCTTTACCCTCCGGTCTGGAACCGCCTCGAACCGCCATGTTGCGTCATGCCACCCTGGACGACATTCCGGCCCTGCTGGCCATCGAAAAACAATGTTTTACGACCGATCGCCTGTCTCGCCGCAGCTTCCGCCACCTGTTGACGCGCGGTCATGCCATCACCTTGCTGGATGAAAACGACGGCCGGATTCGCGGTTACGTGCTGCTGTTGTTCTCGCGCGGCACCTCCATGGCCCGACTGTACTCCATCGCCGTGCACCCGGAATACGGGCGGCGCGGCGTCGGCGACCGACTGCTGGAAGAAGCCGAGAGCGCGGCGCTGGAACGGGATTGCGTGTCGATGCGACTGGAAGTCCGCCGCGACAACCCGGCGTCGCTGGCCTTGTTCCGCCGCCACGGCTATCGCCAGTTCGAGGAAGTGCTGGATTACTACGAAGACCACATGGACGCGCTGCGCTTTGAAAAGCGTCTGGTTCCGTATTTGCGGGCCGAACTGGTCAAGGTGCCGTACTACCAGCAGACCCTCGATTTCACCTGTGGTCCGGCCGCGTTGATGATGGCGATGAAGGCGCTGGACCCGACCATCGAGCTGAACCGCAAGCTGGAACTGCGGCTGTGGCGGGAGGCCACCACCATTTTCATGACCTCCGGCCACGGCGGCTGCGGTCCCTACGGACTGGCGCTGTCGGCCCATCGCCGCGGTTTCGGCCTGGAGATTCACGTCAACGAGGACAACGTGTTCCTGGTCGATTCGGTGCGCAGCCCGGAGAAGAAAGAGGTGATGCGGCTGGTGCAGGAAGACTGGATCGAAGAGTTGCGCCAGTTGCCGGTCGTCCTGCGGCGCGGCAGCCTGGGGGTCGACGAATTGCGGCAGAAATTCGAGGCCGGCGGCATCGCGCTGGTGCTGATCAGTTCCTATCGCATCTACGGCGAGCGCTTTCCCCACTGGGTGGTGGTGACCGGTTTCGACGATCACTACATCTACGTCCACGATCCCCTGGTCGACGCCGAGGAAGGCGAAACCCTCACCGATTCCATCAACATGCCGATCCCGCACCGGGAATTCCAGCGCATGGCCCGCTACGGCAAGGCCGGACAGAAGGCCGTTCTCATCCTCTATCGTTCCAACCGCCGGCTCGAGCCGCCGGCATTCTCACCCTCGTAATTCGTCTTTTCCGCGGTGTCAGGAGCACCGATTCACGCCGATGGCCGATCACATCATCCTGGTGGAAAACCCCACCGACTGGAAAACGCACTTTACCAACCTGCCCGTCGTCGCCGCCAAGGATTATCTGGCGAAGCCCGAATACTCCTCCACCGGCCGCAACCTGCGGGTGCTGAACCTGTGCCGCAGCTACCGTTACCTGAGCGTCGGCTACTACTGCTCGCTGCTGGCCGAGGCCCGCCGTCACCGGGTCATCCCCAGCGTGCGCACCCTCAACGACCTCAGCCGCAAGTCCATCTACAGCCTGGACATCGAGGATCTGGACGACCACGTCCAACAGGTGCTGGGCAAACCCCGGCCCGGTTTCACCGCCACCGCTTTCGAACTGGACATCTTTTTCGGCCAGTGCGCGGTCAAGGAAATGCAGGAGTTGGCGAGGCAACTGTTCGATGTGTTCCGCTCGCCGATGCTGCGGGTGGAATTCCGGCTGCAGGGCCAGTGGCGCATCGCGACCCTCAAGGCGCTGCACCTGCACTCGCTGTCCGCCGAGCAGGAAGACATTTTCATGGGCGCGCTGACAACGTACCTCAGCCGACGCTGGCGGCAACCCCGGGCGCGCAGCAATTACCGCTACGATCTGGCGATGCTGCATAACCCCAAGGAGGCCCTGCCACCCTCCAACCCCAAGGCCCTGCAGCAGTTCATCAAGATCGGCCGCGAGTGCGGGGTCAACGTCGAACTGATCGAGAAGAAGGATTACGGCCGGCTGGCCGAATTCGATGCCCTGTTCGTCCGCGAGACCACCGGCATCGACCACTACACCTACCAGTTCGCCAAAAAGGCGGAAAGTGAAGGGATGGTGGTCATCGACGATCCCGATTCCATCCTCAAATGCACCAACAAGGTGTATCTGGATGAATTGTTGCGCACCCACCGCATCCGTACCCCCAAGACCGTCATCGTCCGCCGCGACAACCTGGAGCGAGTGGACAGCGAGATTCCCTATCCCATCGTGTTGAAGATTCCCGACGGGTCGTTCTCACGGGGGGTGTTCAAGGTGAACGACCGTACCGAGCTGCTGGACGTGGCCAGCAAGCTGTTCAAGTCGTCCGATCTGGTGTTGGCGCAGGAATTTCTCTACACCGAGTTCGATTGGCGGGTGGGCATTCTGAACAGGACCCCGCTGTTCGTTTGCCAGTATTTCATGTCCAGGGAACACTGGCAGATCTACAACCACGAATCCGGTCAGACTCGCGGCGTCCGCGAGGGCGATTCCAAGACCTTCCGGGTCGAGGACGCGCCAGAAATCGTGGTAAAAACCGCGGCCAAGGCCGCCGGCCTGATCGGCAATGGTTTCTATGGGGTCGATCTGAAGCAAACCGCCAAGGGCGTGGTGGTGATCGAAATCAACGACAATCCCAACATCGATCAGGGCATCGAGGATGCGGTGCTCAAGGAGGATTTGTACCGCAGAATTATCGAGGATCTGGTCTGGCGGCTGGATCGGAAGCGGGGGAAGTGAGGAGTGAGGGGTCGGGGATCGGGGTCAGGGGTCGGAAAAGGACTTGTCCCCTGACCCTTCGAACGACTCAGGCCGCCTTCTTGGCCCAGGCGGTGCACCAGCCGTTGGCGGCGACCAGCTTGCCCTGGAACAAGGCGCAGGGACCGCTGGCCTCGCCGGCCTTGCCCGAGTAGAAGTTGCAGTTGCTGCACAGCGCCGTGGCGTCCGTGCGCTTCTCGGCCTTGGTGGCATCCGCCTTGTAGCCCAGCGCCGCCGCCTGCGGATCGGTCTCGCTGATCAGGTCCGCGGCCCCGGCGGTTCCGCTCAGCAACGCGCTGGCGAACGGCGCGGCCGCCAGGCCGATGGCGGTCAGTTTGATAAAGCGGCGGCGGCTGTTATCGGGAGTATGAGTGGCCATGTTGATTCCCTCGTAGTTCTTGTTCGGAGTGGAAGCCCGCGCGAATACCGACGTGCGCGAGTGTCAGAATGATAACACGAACGGCTGGCAAACGATTTGATTTCGGACATTGACAGTGACGAAATGGATTCAGGAAAAGAGCATCGGCACGGGGGTTGAACGGTCGCGGTCGCGTCGTCGCCGATGGCGATGGATATTGCTGGCCGGCGGTAGCCTGCTGGCGCTGCTGGCCGGCACCGCCGGCTGGCTGTATCTCCAGTTGCACGGCAGCCTGCCTCACCTGGACGGTACGGCGATGTTGCCCGGCCTGACTGCGCCGGTGACCATCGAGCGCGACGCGCTGGGTATTCCGACGATCCGGGGCGAATCCCGCCTGGACGTGGCCCGCGCCACCGGCTATGTCCACGGGCAGGAACGATTCTTCCAGATGGACCTGCTGCGGCGCACGGCGGCGGGCGAACTGGCGGCCCTGGTCGGGAGAACGGCGCTGGATTTGGATCGCGCCAGTCGGCTACACCGTTTCCGATACCGTGCCCGGCTGGCGCTTGCGGCGACCCCGGCCGTGGATCAGGCCCTGATCGCGGCCTATGCCGCCGGGGTCAACGCCGGACTCGCCGGGCTGTCGGCCCCACCGTTCGAGTATCTGCTGCTGCGGACCGCCCCCGAACCCTGGCAACCCGAGGATACCCCGCTGGTGGTGTACGCGATGTATCTGGACCTGCAAGGCCAGCAATGGCCCCGCGAATCGGCGCGTGGGCTGTTGCACGACACGCTGCCGCCCGCGCTCGCCGCGTTCCTCGATCCGGTCGGGACCGAGTGGGACGCGCCGCTGTTGGGACAGCCCTTTCAACCGCCCGCACCGCCCGGTCCCGAGATTTTCGATCCGCGCCGCCAGCCCATCGCCGACACCGCGCCGACGAGTGCCGCGATTCACCCGCTACCCGCTTTCGCGCTCCATCCCGCCGTACCGGCCGACGAATCCGAGACGGTCAGCGGCAGCAACAACTGGGCGGTCGCCGGCCGGCTGACCGCGCACGGCGGCGCGCTGCTGGCCAACGACATGCACCTGGGTTTGCGCGTGCCCAATATCTGGTACCGGGCTACCCTGATCTTCCCCGACAACGGGGGTCGCGAGCGGCGGCTCGACGGGGTGATGCTGCCCGGCACGCCGGCCATCGTCGCCGGCGGCAACGGCCACGTCGCCTGGGGTTACACCAACAGCGAAGGAGATTGGGCCGATCTGGTGATTCTGGAACCGGGCGTGGAAAACGGAACTTACCTGACACCCGATGGACCCCGCCCTTTCATCCGATTGCAGGAAACGATCGCCGTCAAGGACGGTTCGCCCGAACGATTGGAGATTCTGGAAACCCGCTGGGGACCGGTGGTGGACCGCGATTACCGGGACCGACCGCGGGCGCTGCACTGGGTGGCGCACGATCCGCGGGCGGTCAACCTGGGCCTGCTGGCGCTGGAGCGGGCCGACACGCTGGAAGCCGCGCTCGACGCTGCCAACCGGGCCGGCAGCCCTTCTCAAAACGTGCTTCTGGCCGGCGCCGACGGTCGCATCGCCTGGACGCTCTCCGGTCCGATTCCGCGCCGCTTCGGCCACGATGGGCGTCTGCCCTCCTCCTGGGCCGACGGACAACGCGGCTGGTCGGGCTGGCTGGAGCCGACTGAGTATCCGCGCATCGTCGATCCGCCGAGCGGTCGGTTGTGGACCGCCAACGGCCGGGTGGTCGATGGAGCATGGTTGGAACAACTCGGCGATGGCGGCTATGCGCTCGGCGCCCGCGCCCGGCAAATCCGGGACGGGTTGCTGGAACGGGATCGGTTCGACGAACTCGATTTCCTGCGCTTGCAACTCGACGACCGGGCTTTGTTTCTGGAGCGCTGGCGCGAACTGTTACTGGCGACGCTGACGCCGGAGGCGGCGCGCGCCGATGCGCGGCGGGATGAGGTCAAACACTGGGTCGCCGACTGGGGCGGACGAGCGGCGGTCGATTCGGTCGGTTACCGGCTGGTTCGCGCGTTTCGCGAGGAGGTCCGCGACCGGGTGTTTGGGCCGCTGATCGCCGCCTGCCGACAAGCCGACCCACGCTTCGATTACACATTGTTCCGACAGTACGAAGGCCCGTTGTGGCAACTCGTTTCCCGACGCCCGCCGCACCTGCTCGATCCGCGTTATCCCGATTGGCCGGCATTGCTGCTGGAAGCGGCGGATGCCGCGCGGGAGAAACTGACCGCCGACGGCCGGCCGCTGGCGGCGCACACCTGGGGCGATCACAACCGGATCGCCATCCGGCATCCCTTCAGCCGCACCCTGCCCTGGCTGAGCGACTGGCTCGACATGCCCGTGCTATCGCTGCCCGGCGACCTGCACATGCCGCGCATTCAGACCGCCAGCAGCGGCGCGTCCGAACGGCTGGCCGTGGCGCCGGGGCGGGAAGCGGCCGGCATCCTGCACGTCCCCGGCGGACAAAGCGGCCATCCGCTGTCGCCTTTCTACCGGGCCGGGTTCGAGAACTGGGCAAAGGGAGAACCCGCGCCGTTGACTCCCGGACCGGCGCGGTATCG
>JAVMKL010000170.1:0-4293 GCA_031732875.1 Candidatus Competibacter sp.
TGCTGCCCGATTCGTGCGGGCGCGGGTCCAGGCCGGCGAAGGCGGCGGCTTGGCGGGCGTGGTCGAACCGCTCTGGCCCGCCGTAGAACGCCAGGAGGACCGGGATGGTTTGATCCCCCAAGCCGGGGATGGAATCGAGCAGGCGGTGTTGGCTTTTGCGGTCGGGATCGTCGTCGATCCGCTGGCGGATCGCCGCCTCGACCTCGGCAATGCCCGCATCCAGATGCGCGATGAGGGCCTCGATGCCGGGGCGCACGCTGGGGTGGGCCACCGGCAGCCGGTTCTGTTCTTGGGTGCGCATGACGACCAACGCCTCGCGGCGAGCGACCCAGGCCCGCAGTTCGCGCCGAGCGGGCGGCGGTGGTGTCCACCGGGGTGGGCATGGGCTGGCGCAATAATCGGCGATCAAGCGGGCATCGACCGCGTCGGTTTGGGTGCGCACCTGCCGCGCCGTGCCATAGGCCTTGATCCGGGCCGGATTGACCACGCTCACCGGGTAGCCCGCATCGGCCCGCGCTTCGGCCACGGCTTCCCAATCGGTGCCGGTGGCTTCCAGGCAGACGTGCGCGCCGGTCCCACCCTGGCGGGTCAGCCACGCTTGGAGTTCGGCAAAACCGGCGTCGGTGTTGCCGACGACCTTGCTGCGGATCCGACCATCGGGCAGGCGTAACGCCACGTCCAGCTTGACCTTGGCCACGTCGATTCCGAGGGTGAGTATCATGAAAGTTCCTTGCGCAATCGACCTTGTGAATGCAGGCTCACGACCAGGTCGGGCCGAAGATACTGTCCGATTTCTCGCAAGAGATTAGAGTGAAGACCGGTGCATCATCTACGCGGCGAGATCAAGCGCTCCAGGGCGGGTACGGCATCCGGTCTTCCGGGGGACCGTCCCAGCATGAATGATCCCCTGGAAAACACAATACAAGGGCGGGTTAGCGTAGCGTAACCCGCCGAAACCGCAATCCTGCCGGTCGACATCTTGGCGGCGTAACGCAACAGCGCGACGTGACCGTCCGGGGTGGCCTGAGCGTTGGCCTGCCTCAATCGTTCGAGGATGAACGTGCCGTGGTTGGCGTCGTGGCGGGGCGCGATCTCGGTCAGGTAGATGATCGTCTCCACTGCCTCGATCTGGCAGAAGAACAGCCGCCGCTCCCGGTCAGGGCGGGTCCAGTAGTCCAGCAAGCGCCGGGTAACGGAGGTCGTGTAGGGCCGCCCGGCCTGCCGCCAATGAGAAACCCGCTCCCGCAGATCGTTGATCAGCTTGTTCTCTTCAGCCCGGTGCTGGAGGTTCAAGTCCAGCGCCCCCTGCTTCTGCGCACCCTTGAGCTTGGGCTTCGCGATGGGAATGAAGTAGGTGCTCCGCCGCCGGCCCGGCACGATTTCATCGGTGATGCCGTCGTCGGTGAAGCGGAAATGCCGCCGGGGTTCCTCGAAGGGGGAGTTGATGACGGGGTTGTCGATGAGATCGGCCATGTTGCAATGCGGCGATTAAGCGTGTGCGTTACGAAATCATCGGCTGCGTCGCCCGACATTCCGGGAACCGCGAACAGCCCTAGAACGCCTGGCCGGCGTTCTTGCCCTGGCGGGCCACCCGCCGCGCCATCGGCGCCCCGCAGGTCGGGCAGGCGGGCGACGCAGCCGGCTCGCTCGGGGCCGGCCAACTGTAACTCCGGCTCGGGCTTGGCCACCGCTGGTGCGGGCGCGGCCTCATCCGCTGCCGGCGCACCGCCGCCCTTCTGCACCGCCTTGACCGGGCGGAGCAACTCCTCGCCCGCGGTAGTGAGCTACAGGTAATGCTTGCAAGGAACCGATGACCCTTGAGCCTAAAGCTTACGAAAAATCTGCTTGAAAAGCTGATACTGCTCTTTGTTTAAAAGCGGATATGGAGGAAAATAAGATAGCTCTACGAATCAGAGAATGTTGCCCAGAATGTGGATCGGTTCGCTGTAAAAAGAACGGCCATATTCATAATGGCAGACAAAACTATCGCTGCAAAGTCTGTGGGCGATCCTTCGTGACGTGTCCGGAAGACTGCGTGATTTCCTCCGAAAGGCGCGCTCTGATCAAGCAATTGCTGCTAGAGCGTATTTCCTTGCGGGGTATTTGCCGCGCCGTCGGCGTGAGTCTGCGATGGCTGTTAGGCTTTATCACGCAAGTTTACCAGGAAGCTCCTGGCTCGTTGAATATCGATCTCAAATTTGCTGTAAAAGCATTGGAAATTCATGTGCTTGAATCTGAAATTGACGGATTGTGGAGTTTCGTGGGCAACAAGGCTAACAAGCAGTGGGTCTGGCTGGCTCTCGACCGAAAGACCCGCCAGATCATCGCGTTTCATGTCGGGGACCGTGATAAAGACAGCGCCAAGCAACTGTGGGAAAAGATTCCCAACACGTACCGGGAACAGGCCATTTTTTACACCGACCAACATGATTCTTATCCAGGCATCATTCCCGAGATTCAGCATCGACCCCTGCTGAAATGGACCGGTCAAACCAATCATATCGAACGCTTTAATTGCACACTCAGACAACGAGTTTCTCGACTGGTCAGACAAGCGTTATCCTTTTCAAAAAACTTACAAAACCATATCGGTGCGATCAAATATTTTATCTGCCACTATAACCTCACCAAGGCTCAAGCAATATAAGGGAGCATTACCTGTAGCTCACTACCGTCGAGCGAAGCGACACCTTCTCCCGAGAGTGCGTCGGGCGCGCGAACAAAAACTGATTGCATCGGTCGGTCTTTACGCTATACCTTTCGTTGAGAGCGGATTCCCACATCGGGGGTCCGACACACGAAAGGGCGGGAACGGGTACCGAACCCGCCGACCCGGTCGGTGCTCCGAGGGGGCCGACGCTCGGCGATCCCGACGGACCCGGTCGGCGAAGATCGAGCCCCGGTCACCCGGCCCATCGGCGGCCCGGAACACCGTGAGCCGAGGAGGTGAACGTGGAAACTTTTCATCGTCATTGCGAGCCGCGCGCGGCCGAAACGATCCACGCCAAGCGGGACGACCCCGTTCGGCCGAAAGCCACGACCGGCAAGCGCATCGTCGAAATCGCCCGCAACCTGGTCGGCTCTCATTACATCAACGGCGCCTACGGCGCGACGCCGGACGGCAACGACGGCGCCCCCTGCCGGCCCGACGCCGTCAAGCTGATCGCCGACCCCAAGCGCCTCGATCCGGTCAAGCAGGCGGACAAAAAACGGGATCTGGCGGTGCTGGCCGCCCACACCCACATCGTCGACTCGAAGCTGAACATCGACCGCTATTGCATTTGTGGCGGCAACTACAACAAATTCGGCGGCGCCCGCACCGCTTCGCCCTCAGATCGGGATCTCAACGATTACCTGAATTCCCTCAAGGGCCAACACCCGACCGCCTGGAGAGAGTATTTCATCCACTTCACCCCGCGCCGCGTCTATGGGCCTGCGTCCGGCGGCGACATCGGCGGCAAGCTGGTCTGGGGGCAGTCGTGCAAGGGTGTCCGGCATTTCGACTGCGTCGGGTTCATCAGCTACTGCCTGTGGCGGGCGACCGACAAGGTCGTCCAGCTCGCGATCGGGCTGTGGCGCAAGCCGGGCCAGCCGATGGCCGGCTCCAAGGTGTACGACCTGAACGCGGGGCAGAAACCCGACAAGCTACTGGACGCCGACATCCTGGTGAAGGCCGACCACCACATCGCCTGGGTCGACGCAAGCGGAACCATCATTGAAGCGGCGGACACCGACGTCGGCGTGGTGGCGAGCGGCCGGTTCGATCCGAAAGCCCACGGCAGTTGGACCCATCTGGTGCGCCTGCCGCTTTGAGGCGGGGCGGTTCGCCGCCCTCGCGCAGCCCGCCGACGACGCTCCCGCTCCGTTTGGCCGCCGACGCGGTGGCGCTGCTCCATCTGGCGTTCGTCTTGTTCGTGATCTTCGGCGGCCTGTTGGTTTGGCGTTGGCCCCGGCTGGCCTGGCTCCACCTGCCAGCGGTGGGGTGGGGCGGCTGGATCGAGTTCGCCGGCTGGGACTGCCCGCTCACCCCGCTGGAAAACCTATTGCGCCGCGCCGTGGGGGAGGCCGGCTACACCGGCGGATATCGACCACTACCTCTGGCCGTTGCTCTACCCAACCGGCTTGACCCGCGAAGGACAGTGGGTGCTGGGCGTGGGTGTCCTGGTTCTCAACGGTGCGGTGTACGGTCTCCTGCTGGCTCGTCGTCATCGGGTGCCGCCCCGCCGGCCGCGCTGGGTGCTTTGCGTCGGCGAGGGAACTGATACCAAATTATGTAAAATGATTTTTTAAATA
>JAVMKL010000171.1:0-24844 GCA_031732875.1 Candidatus Competibacter sp.
ACCGCCAAACCGGTACTGATCGGCACCGCCGTGGTGGGCGCGGCGACCATGGTGTTCTCGATCGTGATGCTGCTGACCGGCGGCCTGACCGAAAATCTCGACAAGCTGTCGCTGCTCTACCCGCCGTTCTTGCTTGGCCTGATCTCCGGCGGCGCCACCATCTTCTGGTTCTCCGGCGCATCCACCCAGGCCGTGTCCACCGGCGCCTATCGCGCGGTGGAATACATCAAGGGGCACATGAAGCTCGACGGCGCCACCAAAGCTTCCGCCCAGGATAGCAAGAAGGTGGTGGAGATTTGCACGATCTACGCGCAGAAAGGCATGTTCAACATCTTTCTGGCGGTGTTCTTCGGCACGTTGGCTTGCGCCTTCATCGAACCCTTCTTCTTCATTGGCTATCTGATCTCGCTGGCCATCATCGGACTGTACCAAGCAGTGTTCATGGCCAACGCCGGCGGCGCCTGGGACAATGCCAAGAAGATCGTGGAAACCGAACTGCGTGCCAAGGGGACCGATCTGCATGCCGCCGCCGTGGTGGGCGACACCGTAGGTGACCCGTTCAAGGACACCTCCTCGGTAGCCATGAACCCGATCATCAAGTTTACTACCCTGTTCGGCCTGCTGGCGGTCGAAATGGCGGTTGGCCTCGTAGCCCAAGGACAACAAACCTTGGCCCTGAACATGGCGGCCTTGTTCCTGGTCGTCAACCTGGTGTTCGTGTTCCGCAGTTTCTATCGCATGCGGATCGACGTCGCGGTACCCAGGGATGAAAACGACTCGGACGACGAGGGCGAGACCGTCACGGAGTCGGCCTGACCTCACCCTGCCGGAGGGCGGAGGTTTTTCCCCGCCCTCGCCACCCCACAGCTCGCGCACTACGCCCGTTTGTGATCGCAAACACCATGTCGCCGACGAAGCGCTCGAACGACTCATTTTCCTCGCCCGAATCGTTCGGCGGCGGCTCGATCTCTGCGTCTTATGTTCGTATGGCCTCAATTCGACTCATGCTGCGAAGAATTTGTGAAGAGCGAGCCTTAATTGCAAGGGGTGGCTGAGTTTTTCACAGCTTCTAAGGCGGAGGTGGACGGGTCGCTGGAGCTTGGGGTTTGAGGTAGACGCTGATGTATTGATCGTAATGTTGGCCGTTGAGGGTGTGGGCCTCAGGGTCTCGGGCGTCACCGGTCATGATGAAGCGGCACCGTGAGAGCTTTTGGCCTGCAATGGGCGTGGCGTTCGGATCTTCGACAGCGCAAACGCGGAGTTGGAAAACGGGGTCGTGGCGTTGCTCGGGCGTGGCGCCGCCCAACGCCACGGCGGCGGCGGGTGTGTCGGCGAACAGGTTGCCGAAAAAATCGCCTTCGTGGAGGGTGAATTCCTGGCGTTCCTGGTCGGTGATTTGCAACGGGGAAGATGGGTTGTGGTCGGCGCGCAGAGAGATCTGGACCTCGACGCCGAAATGGTTGGTTCGGGCGAGGATGCAGGCGGAGACCCAACGTTGCTCGTCTTCGGTCAGGGGGCGGTGCAGCCATTGAGGCGCCAGTCCCATGGCGCCGGGAAATTCGTAGTGCTGGCCCTCAACGTCGGCGAAGGTGGCGTCGCCCGCGCACAGGGCACAGTCGGCCAGATAGCGGATGAACTCTCGGCCTGGCTCGGTCTGGGCGATGCGGTTGGCCGGATCGTTGAGGGGATGGCGTTGCGGGGAGGACGAAGCGTCGGTGGGGGCGCAACGGGTCGGGGGAGGGCGAGGGTCGCAACCGGGCGCCGCGTGGCCGAAAATCAGCAGCCCGGCGAAAAAACAATGGCTGAGAGCACGTTCGCTGCACCGCATGGGGTTTTGCTCGGATTGGCGCGACAAGCTCCTACCCTTACGATCTCTAAAAATTCCCCCGGCGCCGTGGTGCGGTCCGCGTCTGATCGGACCGATAAGCAAAACGCCCAAGAGAGGCAACCTTGGGCGCTCGTGATGGGAATTCGGGAGAACTTTGCGAACGGCCGGCCGATCTATAGGGCGAACGAACGGCGCGCCGGAGATAGTCGAGGGTGGTTTAGTCCGCTTTGACGAGCGGGGCTTGGGCCAAGCCGCGGAGGTTCAAGGTTTGATCGATGTTCAAGCTTACGCCATTCAAGCTGACGCCGTTGGTGGCTAGCTTGTTGACAGCAAGCTTGGAATGGGCGTTGATCGATAACAGCACCATGGACGCGAGGGCGACGATAGAGAACAGCTTTTTCATTGATCCTCCTTGCGCTAGGGTTCAATGATGGATCGGCTGAAGCCGACGGGCTGTTCGGAGCATGAACAGCCTTGTTTGCAAATGCGTCTCAATATCATTTACAACTATAATTATATGCATCAAAACTACAAATTTCAATAGTAAATTAGTCAGGAATTTTCCTGCGATAGGATCAGAAGCAGGTAGGGACAAACCATGGGCTATAAACTCAACATCCTGGTTCTGTTGAATTTATCTCTATAAATCAATCCTATCCACGCTTTGGATCATGGGAAAATTTACGGGAGAAGTCCTGCACCTTATCCGCCTTCAACCACGCCCGAAACTGCTGGCGGACTTCCGGCGGCGGTCCAGCCGGCGGCGGCGCGATCCCCACCGTCGAACTCCAGCAGGGCCAGGTGACCGCGTTGCCCATCGATCGGGGCTATCTGGGGGACGACTCGATCCCCGCCTGCGCGGCCTATGGGGCGGCGATCCTCTGTCGGCCCTGGCCGGCCCCCCACCCCGCCGGGCAGTTCGGCAGGCGGGACTTTCACCTCGATCTGGCCGCCGGCCAGGCGACCTGTCCGGCCGGCCAAGTGACGCCGATCACCTTGGGCAAAACCGCCAGTTTTCCGGCAGAGGCATGCCAAGCCTGCGCGCTACGTCGTTAGTGTACCTCGCGCCAGACCGGGGGCCGAACCTTGAGCATTCACCTGCAGGAAGACCGCTGGCAACGCCTCCAGGTGCTGCCCACCACCGTGGACGGTCGCGCCGCCCTGCAGAACCTGGAACGGGCACAGGACCTCTCCCAGCAGGCGGCGGCCAATGATGCGGAACCCGTTGCGCGGGTGGCCGCTTGAGGCCTCAAACCGGTCAACGCTCTAGGGCCACTGAGTGCTATACTCAATTTGCTCTTTATGGCTCTTTTCAGTTGACATTCCCACTGATGATTACCAACCTCACGCAGGAGTAGAGTGATGAACCGATCCGTTATGCTGACCGTACTTGCCTTGGGCTTAACTTTCGTCGCCGGGCCGGCGAGTGCTGTCGTTTATTGCAAGACGGTGGGTGTGCCGAAGGGCTGTGTAGCTCGACCCGTCACCACACAGCCTGTTGTTTATTGCAAGACGGTGGGCGTGCCGAAGGGCTGTGTAGCTCGACCGGTACGCTGAATAGCCGACCCGCTCTCATAGCACTATCTCCCTCTGTTGGGTTTACCCCCTGTTGTGGATAACTGGCCCCAAATTTGGGGCCGCACCGCCAGAAATCAAGATTTTTGACAAACTTTGCAGCCCCGCTAAATCAATGGCTTATTTGTGCTATAAATCAGGGACAAAAGATACACGAAGCCCCTAGAGCTTCCTAACCGACGACGTGAAGAACCGCGTAAGACGCTTCAAGAGTCTGGCTATCGCCTTGAAAGAGCTGGAGCCTTTCATTCGCGACGGGCAGCACCTACAAACGGGAAAGCCGTTCAAACAGTTTGGTAGGATGCGCTCCCGTGAGGTGTTAGCGAATTGGCTAATTTGTGTGGTGGCCAACTTTGAGTGCGGGATGGATCGGCTTTCGTTTACCACCGATCCGACTGGTGGTGACGGAGTGGTTCATGACGCTCAATCGTCTGACATGTGGCTGATGGAACACGTACTGGTTCCCCGGATGCGATCCGAGTACGGAGCCAACGCTGGAAACGTCGAAGCCGCAGTGCTAGCAGCGATCGACAGTAAGCGCCAAAAAGGTGGCGCGGCATATGCGTCTGGGAAGCAACTTGTGGTGTTTCTTAACAGCGGAGGCGGCCTGTGGTATCCGAACCGAGTCGCCAAACAGCTACCCAAGCCCTTGATGTTTGATAACGTATGGATTGTAGGACTTCAGTCCGCGGAACACAGTTACGAATATGGGGTAACGCAGCTGGATGCGGACAAGGGAGACTCGCAAGTGTGGCTGGTGCGAATTGATGCAGATTTCGCAACTTGGAAGGTCGAGAGGATTCAGTAGTGCTCGGTGGTCAAGAAGCGCAAGGCATTTAAAAAGATGACATTGCTAGTTGCGTGGACAGGAATTGACTCCCGAGGCCCAGCCTCAGTTTATCTCGCTGCGGATAGTAGAGTATCTTGGAAACAATGCGGCCAGTTCGACCATGCTATTAAAACATTTGCAACAACTCAATTTCCAGCAATTATCGGTTATTGTGGAGATTCACTCGCGAGCTTAATGCTTATATCGCAAGCCATTGCCGTAATAGACTCTATGCATAACTATAACAAGATTAGGTTGGAAAGTTTTGTGGATATACTTGTTCGGCTAATTGTCCGCAACTACTCAACATATCCGATTAAACTATCTGCTGGCAGCTTTACTGTCATTGTCTGTGGAAAAAACAAAATAAACTCTGTTGGTGAATTTGAATGTTATAAGATAACCTCAACATTTAATGATTTTGTAAAGGCAACGCTTCAGCTTCCAGAGAAGTCATGGCCTATAATTATATCAGGTTCTGGTACAAGTCAGTTTAAAAAAAACTATGAAAAACATCAAGACGAGAAAAACAGTAATAAATCAACAAGTAGAGATGTGTTCCACGCATTTTACGAAACGATTTCAGCAGGAAAAAACCCAGAGGTCGGCGTTATTCCGCAAATAACCAGAGTAATTCGCAAACCTAATACTAATGGAACCCATTGTGGAATCGTCATAAATGGTCAGCGGTATATCGCAGGTCAATTGGTTGATAGGGATATATATCCAGATAATATTCAGTGGTTCAATGAGAATTTTGAAATAACTAATCCGCATACGAAACAGAGGTCCTTAGGCGCACAACCTCAACCTCCGTTTTTATGCTAACGAGGCAACTCCCTACGCCCTCCAATCTATGAGGGTGCGAGGTGCTGTCGGTACGGCCCTTGGTATCCTTGGATGCCTTGGGCTGTACCTAGTAGGGTTGGTAAAGTCCACTGAAGCTGGATCGCTGTCTTAACGCGGAGTCGCACCAGACTCCACTTCGCTCCGCCGGTGAGCTTTACGTTATCCGCTGCCACACCATACGTTGTAGAGCATGAGACCTTTCGGCACGGTCTGTCTCATGTCACCGCGCGAAACGGTTCCATTTCGCGCGGTCGATGGTAGCTTTATAAGCCGTTATTTCTTTTAGGGCTAGAAAGCGGCAAAAGGGTAAGGCGAAATAGTGGAAGTATTCCGCCAAACGATGGAACTCATACCATTTCCGAATGGATATTGAGCTATTGGTGGCTTTTGGTAGGTTGGGCTGAACGTAGTGAAGCCCAACATCCCGATCTATTGTTGGGCAACGCTACGCTTTTGCCCAACCTACGCTCTGCGCCAAACGGCATAAAACCTACACGGAATTGGTATCACCCACCGCACAAAGCACAATCGGGTGGAGCAATTTATTCGCTCGCTCGCGATACCGTTCCTCATGCGATTCATGGTGATAAAGGATAGCGGCCAACACACCAGCAAATAACCTGGTGAGAGCGATCCATATCATCGAAGTGGTTTTGTCCCCTGTCAATTGCTGCCTCGATTCGACCTGCAGTCGCCTCCACTAGATCGGCGGCGAGTTCGTCGGCTCCAACTTTGCCACCCACTGGGGCAGCGTCGGCTTCCTTGGCCCGCTGACAATCCACCCCGACTGGTGGAATCAGGGGGTGGGCCAGCGGTTGATGGAGCCCATCCTGGACTGCCTTGACCGATGGGGACCCGGCACGCTGGCCTGTTTACCTTCGCCCACAGTCAGAAGCACGTCGGCTTTTATCAGAAGTTCGGCTTCTGGGCGCGGTTCCTCACCCTGATCCTGTCCAAGCCGATCACGTCCGAGCCGATGGAACCAGCCGGGACCGCCAAGCCGCTGTAGAGCGCGTAGAGTCCGGCGAACACCTTCCCGCCGGGCGGTTGGGCCAGCGGTCCCATGCCCGATAGGATCATGGCGGCGTTGCTGAAGGCAAGGTCACGATTCACCACCCATTTTTTTGAGGGGAATCAAAGGGGATTTCGAACGGGCGGCGGGACGGAAATTCCCCCTCACCCCCCTTTTTCAAAGGGGGGAACCGAACGGACCGGTCATTTCTTGCCCTGCGCCTTGTCCGCCTTCAACCACGCCCGAAACTGCTGGCGGACTTCCGGCGGCGGTCCGGCCGGCGGCGGCGCGATCCCCACCAGCGCCGGGCGAACCCGCACCGGCGATCCCGCCGCCGGCACCGTTACTTCCAGCACGTAATCGCCGACCGCCAGCCGCGGCATTTGCACCACCCCTTCGCCGACCAACTGCCCCTGTGCATCCAGCAGCCGGCTGGTCACGACATCCGGCGTGGCCTGGACGCCGACGCCGACCAAACCGGGTTGCGCGACATGGAAGCCGAACAGCCGCGCGCCGCCGGGCGCCAGCATGAGCGGCTGTCCCAACCCTTCTCCGATGGTTTGCACGTTGCTGGCCTGCAATTCCAGCACCCCGGCCAGTTCTCCTTCCTGCGGCGGCAGCAGCAGCAACTCGCCACGACCCGGTGGCAGATAGTATGCGAACCGCGCGCCCTGCGGATGGAGTACGGGCAGACCGGGTTGACCGTCGCGCCGCATGCCGGCCAGCAACGGCGCCGAACCGCGCCCGTACAGCATGACCGGGCGGTCGAACTCGACTTGTAAAACCTGTGCTGGACCACTCAGCGCCAGCACCGACGGCACCTCGACCGGCCGAGCCGGAACGCGCGGCCAGGGATCGGAACCTTCCCCGTTCAACCACGCCGCCAGCAACCCCGGCCCGTGGCGCAACAGCATCCACGCCGGACCCGCGAGCGGAACCCGGTTGCCCCGTCGCACCGAGCCATCGGCGCCCACCACCGTCGTGGACACCTCTTGACCTTGGGTGACCAGTTCCAGTCCGGCCCGCCCTTCGGCCTGAAGCAGCAAGACTCCAGCCGCCGGTTCGAAGCGCCGGAACAGCATCCCCGGCGCCAGGATCTGGGTCGGCCCGGCCGGCAGCGGCGCCAGACTCCAGGATACCGGCGCGGCGCTCCCGCCGAGATTGACCAGCAGCAGTGCTTCCACCCCGGTGTCCACTTCATGGCTGAGCGCGCGGTCGCCCGTCCACAGCGTCGACGGCTTGGAATTGCCCCAGCCCAGGATCGCCGCCGTTCGCGCCGGCAGATCGAGGCGCAGGCGTTTGGTGCCGGCGGGCAAGCGCAACAGGCGAGCCTCTCCCGTCGCAAGCTGGGCGCCGCCCATGCCGAAGCTCGCCGTTTCTCCCGCCACCACGCGCAAATCGTGGCGCCGCAAAACCACGGGCAGCGATGCATCCGGGGCGTCCGCGCGCCACAATCGAACCTCGCCGGCGGAACCGGCGACCGCCACCGCGCTGTCGTTCGCCGCGACGCCCATCCCGTCGCCGGCGTCGATGCCCGGCTGTCCCAGGCGGGAATCGACCTCCCAGGCCACCAGCCTGTCCTTTTCGGCGGGCGCGGTCGGCAGGCGCGCGGCCCGGCCGGCCGGTACGGTCAGTTGCACGGTTGTCGATCCGGTCGGCGTCACGGGAACGAGCACCAGCGACTCGTCGGTCGAAACGGGTTTCAACAACCACAACCGGCGACCTTGCGGAATCAGGATTTCATCGGACGCGGCCTGCAGCACGTCGCCGGGCTGGGAAGCGCTCCGCAGCATCGGATCGGCCCACGGCACGCGCACGGCTTGCGCCGCCGGCAGTTCGACCAGCGCCATGCCGAGCGGCGGCTCGATGCCGGCGATCCGTTCCCAGAGCATCGTCGGACCGAGCGTCTGTGGCCTGGCGTCGAGCGAACGACTCTGCAACAGGATGGAAACCCTGCCGCCGTCGTTGCCCCAGACCCGCAGGCGGCGCGCCGGTCCCGCGTTCGCCGGCCACATCGCCAGCCACGCCGAACGTCCCGAGGCAGTATCCAGCACCCGCCAGCCACCGGCGGGTTCCTGCTGTTCCAGCGCCAGAGTCAATTCGCCGGCCGAACGGGCGGCGAACAATCGGCAGCCGGCCACATCGGTAGCGCTCAAGGGAAAAACGCGCGCGTTGCCATCGGCCAGCTCCACGTCGCCATTGAGCGGCAAAGCCGGCGCGGGCGCTTCGCCGGGCAGGCGGAGAGCGACCCAGACATCCTGCTCGTCGATCCAGGCGTTGCGCCCGCCGTCCCGAACCGTCGCCGGCGATTCGGCTTGATCCTCTTCCGCCGTTTCCTCCGTGGACTCTTCGTCGGTCGCTTCCCCGGATTCCTCGGCCGATGCATCCTCCCCGGCATCGGACTCGTCCTCGCCCCGTTGCAGGTCGACTTCCTCCACGGTCAATTCGTAGTGGCCGGCCTTGAGTTGGCGGGAAACCAGGAAATCCCAGCCATCGGCGCGGTCGTCGTCACCGGCGAGGCGTCGTCCCGCCGCATCCCGGAGCGTCGCCCGCACGTCCCGGCGACCGAGGGAAGCGATTTCCACCACCCGATCGCGATCCACCGACAGGGTAACCTTGGCCGGCAGGCTGTCGAGCTTGCGGAGTTGGCCGGGGATCAATTGTTCGGTCCAGGCGCCAATGGTGTAATCGAGCTGGTTGTTCCGGCCCAGCGCTTCGGTCGTCGCCCGATACTCCCCCGCCGGCACGCGCCCCCGATACGCCTTGCGATCCGAAAACCGCCCCATGTCTTGCCACTGCCGTCGGTCGTCGAGCCGTTGCAGTTCTCCGCGCATGCCCTCGGTGATGTCCAGGCGCAGATCGGTCTCGCCGACCAGCGCGAACGTCCACTGATCCGGAACGCGCGGTTCGCCCTCCCGCGCGGGCTCCAGCCAGCGGTACGCCTGCCGGCCGTTCAGGGGGAGTGGATGCGGGCCATGACCTTGCAGGGTGGCGGGCTCCACCGTCGGCCCCACCACATTCACCAGCACCCGGCCGGCGACGTCGGTCGGTATCACCACCAGACGATAATCGCCCGCCTCCAACTCGGCCGAAAGCGAACCCGCCTGACCCGGCGGTAAAATGGGCCAGCCTTCCGCATCTTCCAGGCGAAGCGGATAGGGCTGGGCCAGACCGATCGCCTGCACCTGGTAGTGGCCGCCGGGCGGGGGCACGGCAAAGCGATAGACCGCGCCTTCGCCCGCCGCCAGGGTGGCGCGAGCCGGCGTCTCAAAGCTCAGCGGCCCGCCATCGCGCAGCGGCGCGCGGCTTAATGACAGCCGCGCATGGCCGGCGCTTCCCTGCCGGCTGCCGGCGCTGAGTAAGTAGTGTCCCGCCCGCAGATAATGCTGAATCAGAAAGTTATGGCCCACGCCGTTGGCCTCGGCTTCGGCGACGCGTGGCACGAGATGGGTTCGCAAGCGTCCCTGGGTGCGCAGGCGGCCGGTGGTCTCCAGACGGAACAGACCCGATTCCCGCGCTTCGATGGCGACCGACTGATCCCGGTCGGCGACCAGTTCCAGCGGCAGGGGTTGTTCCTCCCGCAGGGTCGGCGGAGCTTGTTGCGGAGTCTGCCCCAAACCGGCCGGCAACGGCGCCGGTGGGACGGGGTCCGGCCGCCATTGCAGCGAGAGGGCCGTTGCGCTCTCCTCGGGCGCGTTCAACCGGATCTTGCGCGGTCCGGCGCCCACGCTGATCGGGTTTCCGGCAGGTCCGCCATCGACCACCAGAGGCCGTGATTGCCCTCGTTCGTCCCACGCCGCGAGACTCCCCCTGCCGGGCAGGACGACGGCCAGTTCCAGACTTTCGGCCGCCGCCAGCGTCACGAACAGCGGTTCGCGCAGGGAAAGCGGCAGGTCGCGCTGGAACAAGCCGACTGGAACCTGTGGCCGCTGGTTGAGGAACAGGCGGGTAGCGCCGGGCAGCTTCAACGAGGGAAAGCGCGGCGCGGCGACCGTCACCGGGTTACCGGCGCCGGCGGGCAAGCCCACCGACTGGAACCGCACCTCGACGATGCCGCGCTGGTCCTTGGCCGGCGCCAGTTCCAGGCGGTAAAAACCGGTTTCCAGGGTCCAGCGCGGACCGGCGCGAGGCCTGATATTCGGATTGTCGGTCGCAAGCAACGGCTTGAGGGTGGCGGTCAGCGGAACGCCCTGGGTCTGGATTTCGAACTCTCCGGCGACGGCGATCTCGATCAACATCTCCGTCGGTCCCAGCACATTGAATCGCCCGTTCCAGGTGGAATCCTGGCCGAAACGCGGCGCGTTCGAAGTCAGAATTTGCCAGTTCGGACGGCTGGGATCTTTCGGGTTTTGCGGCCAAGCCAGCACCGCCGTCAACGGTGGATGGTCGCGTTCGTCGCCGGCGGAAATCAATTCGAGCCAATACTCGCCGCCCTGTTGCGACAGATCACCTTCCCACACCCGTTTGAAGTTTTGCCAGACGTACCCTTGTCCCCGACGGCCCTGGAGGGTGACGAGCCGATCCGTGTTGGAGTCGAACGAGGTTTCCCAAACCGGCCAGCGGGTTTTATTGGTAAAAGCGAACGCCGTGCCTTGTGGGCGTTTGATTCCCCCGCGTTCGATCGACGCCGTTTCCCCCTGCACGGCGGTGGCGGCCGGCAGTTCGAGGCGGCCGTAATCGGACGCGGGCGTCGCCACGATAAACCGGTCGATGCCCAGCGGACCGATGGCGCGCCATTGCCGCGCGGCGTGTTCGATCCGGGGCACGCCCAGGCGCAGATAAAGCGGTTTTTCCTCGCTCTCCTGGGTCCACGGGACCCGTTCCCGACCGCCGTAGAGCGTGACCCGGTAAAAGCCGGGATCGAGCACGGTATCCAGAATCAGCACGGTCAGCGGCCGACCCGCTTGCGGTTCCGAGGTCCGGCGTTCGGCGGACGATTCCAACAGGGTCAAGCCGTCCCGCCAGAGATGCATCGCATCGAGATACCGTCCCCCGGCTTCCAGAAAGACCGGTCCCCGTTCCTTGACCTCAACCCAATAGGAGCGCTGCTGATAATCGGCCAGTTCGCCGGTCACGGGTTCCAGTAACGGCAGGCGTTGCGGCGTGGATTGCAGTTCGACGAACGGGCGCGCGGTCACCGTTACGGTGTCCTGCGCCTGGGGTGCTCCACGCAGGATCAGCTTGTAGCGTCCCCGGTCGAGGAAGACGTCGAGGCGGCCATCCCGCTGGCCGGGATCGCCGTCGCGGGCGGTGGGTCCGTTCATGTAATCGATCAGTTCCAGCGCGACGCCGGTTTTGCTCCGCGCGCCGATGGCGTAGCGGCCGGCGACCGGTACCTCCAGATAAGCCGCCTGTTTGCCCTGGGCCGGTAGTTCCGCCGGGCTGACGACGGCCGCTTGCGGAGCCGGCGGGCTTGCGAGGGAACCGCTCAAGACCAGAACGCGCGCTTCGTACCACTCGCGCAAACAGGCGAGGGCCGCCGCTTCCTGACCGGCTTTCAGCGGAGGATTGCAACGCTGGTCCCGTTCGGCCAGCCACTGCTGCTGCTCGCGCCGCAGCCGGTCCTGGCGTTCCGGAGCGCGCGCCGCGGCCTCCGCGTAAGCGCGCTGCAAGCGGGCGTCGAGGTCGGCCAGCGCGGCATCCCGGCAGATCGCTTTTTCCACCGGCGTGCGGGCCTTGTTGCAATCAAAACCCGGCTCCGGGGAACGAGCGGCCGGATGGACGAGCACCGGGAACAGCAGCGCGAACAGCCAAAACCCAACCATCGTGATTCGCATGGCAACCTGAGAAGACCGTGTAGGGATACTGGTTTGGCGGGACCGGTCGGGTCTTCCGGGACCGTTATTTTGAATTTTATACTGTCTAAGGTACGAAGCCGCATGGAGTTTAAGGTATGTGGTGGTTCGGAGAATGGTTTCCCCACATTCGCGTCCGGCGGGAACGCCAGCCCGCGCCCGAGGGCTGGTTTCTGCTGGCAGGACAGCGGTTGGACGAGAGCGTCGCGGCGGCGGTGACGCGGAGCGCGCGCGATCAGGGCATCGACCCCGAACAGGTGATGGGAGCGCTGGTGCTGGGGTATCCCGACACGGACGAAATTCGCGACTGGCCGCGCTGGCTGTACTGGCGACACCCTGGTTTCAAGGGCGACTTTCGCCATTTGCGCGGGTATCGGCGGGTTCAGATCGAGCTGCAGGGGATCCTCGGGGGTCCAAATTGAATCACCGCCTTGTGACCCGTGCAATTCACTCTCAATCGCGGGAGCGATCAATCCATATCTGAACGGGCCGCGATCCGTCGTCCTGTTCTCGATTTTGCCCGGACGGGGAATTAGACTTTTCCGGAATCCCGGATCGTCCCGCGATCACAACATGGCCAGAGCCGGTTCCCGACCTTGGCAAATCGAGGGTGAGGAATCATGAAGGTACGCGTCTACTCGTCCGAAATGGCTCACGGCCTCTTCGTCGTCATGCCTGTTTCGACCGATCCCGCATCGCTTCCAGAAGGAGTCCAGCGGCTTCTGAACGCGGATTCCCGCCTTAAGGAGTTCGAACTCTCGGCTGACAAGCCCACCATCGGCCTCGATGTTCGCACGGCGCTCGACGATATCGAGGCAAAGGGTTATCACGTTACCAAACCGGAATATCTCCTTGGGGAATAAGCCATTGCCAACCCGTCTATTTTTCCTCCCGGTTGGCCCGTTCCGTGGCGGCGTCCTGGATAAAGCGGTTCATATCCCGCTCGAACCCCTTCAAATCCTGGGGACGGGTCGGTACTGCCGGCAGCGCGCGGTCCGATGCTTCCCGAGGGATTGCCGGAGCCGGCGGTTTGCCGCCCAACAGTTTCGCCAGAGTCAGGCCGATCACGGCCAGCACCAACAACAGCAACACCACGCGCATGTTCGTCCTCCTCGCCCGCTCGATCGATGTCGTCATCGCCCGCCGCAGAATTCCAGCAACGACCTCACGGCAATGCCATTCGGCCGAAACTCAACGGCTCCCCTGAAGTAAACTGGAAGTAACCATTCAGTCTTTGCGGCAATTAATCGGGTATTTTTCCCCTATTTGGCCAAGGAGGGGTGGCGCGAAGCGCCGGAGTGATTCGAAACGATGACTCCACAAGTCAGACAGGAGCGCTCTATCGCGGTTTCCCGGACGGACGATGCGTTCTTGAAACGAACCAGGCGTTTCCTTGTATTGTTGGCCATCCAGCCGGATCAAGAACAACGCTGAGCGACGCGGTCACCGACGACGGCTTGCCGAATCCCCCCGGCGCGGTCGCCGTGACCTAGTCCAAGATCAGCGGCCCCGGCACGGTCGCGCTCGGCAACGCCAACGCCCAGACCACCACCGCCACCTTCTCCGCCGCCGGCCAGCACATCCTGCTCCTGAGCACCACCGACGGCGCCCCGTCGACCAGCGACACGGTGACGATCACAATCAAGCCAGCAACCGGTCCGACCCTGCCGCCCGACCTGGCCGCCGTCGCCCCACCCCTCGATCCCACCATCGCCACCACCCATCAGACCGGGATCAGCTTCCTTTACACCGGCGCCAACCCGATTCAGACCGGCGGTGTCCCCGGCACCATCAATTCCGTGCGCGGCGCGGCCATTTGCGGCGGCGCGCTGTACCGCAAGGCGTCGTTCCTGCTGGAGTATGCGCGAATGTCATCCAGTTCCTCCAGCTTTTCTTTGATCTGTTGCCATGCGGCAAGCGGCAGCACTACGGCCTTACGGGTTCCTGCTTCATCGACCAGGTACTCTTCATGCACGGTGATCATCGCATCGTTCCGATTGCTTCGTGATCGGTGAATTATAGCCAAGCAGGGTACGCATGGCGTACCTTAAGCTACTGGTACTGGAACGGCGGGGGTTGCTCCGATAGGGAAAGTTGGATAGCGTTAAGAGCAGTTACGAATGGACGAAGAGATAAGATCATGAGATATAATGATATTATTACCATAGACCCCGATAAACGCGGCGGCAAACCCTGCATCCGGGGCTTGCGGATCACGGTTTACGACGTACTGGGTTGGCTGGCCAACGGTATGACGCCGGCGGAAATCATCGAAGATTTTCCCGAGTTAACCCATGCCGATATCATGGCTTGTCTGGCTTTCGCCGCTGATCGGGAAAGAACGGTGACCTGGATTAAAGCGGCGTGAAGCTTCTGCTCGACGAGAATTTATCCAGGCGGATGGTGCCGCTCATCGCCTCGCACTATCCCGGTTCTTTGCAAGTGGCCTTACTGGGATTGGAGCGAGCATCGGACACCGCCATCTGGGCTTATGCTCGCCAGCACGATTTTATCATCGTCACCAAGGATAGCGATTTCGTTGATCTGTCCACTTTATTCGGACAGCCTCCCAAAATTATTCTGTTGAAAACCGGCAACCAAACTTGGCAAGTGACCGCCCAAGCTCTGATTGACCGCCGGGAATTACTGGAATCCGCTCTGATCGTGGCAAATGCCGCTTGTGTTGATTTGTATTAGCCAACCCCGAATTCGGGTCGAGGTAGCAGGATTGCGCCCGCTACCCCTCCCACACCCATTGGCATGGCATGGCGATCTATCCCCTGGCCCAGCCGATACGTTGCGAAGCCGGCGTCGGCGGACCCACCGGATCAGAACGAAGCCGTAAACGAGGATGTTCAGCGCCACGACGCCAGCCCCCAGCAGCAGTTGCGCCTCGCGCGTCAGCCCCGCCGGATAGATCAGCGGCAACAGGTAACGGTCGACGAAACCGCCGGCGTAGCCGGCTTCGCCAGCGGCGAACCGCAGGTGGTTCTCCAGTGGGGTAAGCGGACAGATCCAGCCCGTCCACTCCACCAGGACGCCCCAGGCCACCGCGGGCAGGTGCAGCCAGATCAACCGGGGCCAGCGCGGTGCGAGCCACCCGCCGAATATCACGAACAGGATAAAGGCGAGATGGAGAATCACCAGGGCATCGGCGGCCAGACGAGACAGGGTCGGCATCATATAGCGCTCCGGATGCGGGATCACCTCGTTTCGCGCGGTTTGGCGCTCCCGCTTCGAGGCTTGCGAGATGATCGGCTCGCTCGAACGGTGACCCAATCCGTCTCGCCGCCTTTCGCCAGCCGTTTCGCGACCGGACCGCACCAGCGCCAGAAGAAGGCCGGCGTGTAGACGAGGTCGAGCAAGGTCGAGGTGACCAGGCCGGCGAGCATGACCACGGCCATCGGCTGGAGGATTTCCTTCCCCGGCTCGCCGGCGGCGATGGCCAACGGAATTAGGCCCAGCGCGGCCGTGGTCGTCGTCATCAGCACCGGCACCAGGCGTTCGAGGGACCCCCGGACGATCATCGCCTTGCTAAACGTCTCACCTTCGTGGCGCATCAGATGGAGGTAATGATCGATCATCATGATGCCGTTGCGGAGCGAAATGCCGGTCAACGTGATGAATCCCATGAGGCTGGCGATGGAAAACACCCCGGTCGTGAATCCGATGATCGCGATCGCACCGACGGCCGCCTGCGGAATGTTCATCAGGATGCAAATCACGATCCGGTGCGACCGAAAGTGATTGTAGAGAATGACGTACATCAACAGCAGGGACACCATCGACAATAGACCGATGATGCGGGTGGCCTGCTGCTGGGCCTCGAACTGGCCGCCGTAGGTAATGAAATAGCCAGTGGGTAGTCGAACGCGCGCGCCGACGGCTGCCTGGAGGTCGGCGATGGTGCCGCCGAGGTCGCGCCCGGCGACATTGGCCTGAATCACGATGCGGCGCTGGCCGTTCTCGCGCAGAATCTGGTTCGGTCCCGCGCCCACGATCACGTCGGCGACGGCGCGGAGCGGCACCTTGGCGCCGGTCGGCGTATCGATCAGCATGTCGGCCAGGGTCTGCTCGTCGCCGCGATATTCGTCGTTCAGCTTGACCACCACGGCATAGGTTTTCTGGCCGTCCAGCACTTCGGTGACGGTCTTGCCGTACAGGGCGGCTTCGAGCGTTCGCGCCAGGTCGCCCACCTGGATGCCGTAGGTCTTGGCGGCGTCGCGATGGATCTGGATGCGGATCTGCGGGATGAGCACCTGCTTCTCGACGAACAGGTCGGTCACGCCGGGCACCGTCGCCATCGCCGCGCGCACCTCCTCGGCCTTGGCGCGCAGCGTCGCCAGATCGTCGCCGAACACCTTGACGGCGATTTGGGCGTTGACGCCGGACAGCAGATGGTCGAGTCGGTGCGAGATGGGCTGGCCGACGTTGACGACCATGCCGGGGAAGCGGCCGAGCCGCTCGCGGATCTCGGCGAGCACCTCCGGTTGCGGCCGACCGCCGGGCTTGAAGTCGACTTCCAATTCCGACGAGTGCACCCCTTCGGCGTGCTCGTCCAATTCCGCGCGGCCGGTGCGACGGCTGACCAGCGCCACTTCGCCGATGGCCAGCAACTCCTTCTCGGCCAGCGCGCCGATGCGGTTGCTTTCCGACAGCGAAGTGCCCGGCGCGGCGATCAGGGTGACGGTGATGGTGCCTTCGTTGAACGGCGGGAGAAACTCGCGGCCCAGTTGCGTCACCGCCGCGAGGGCGACCAGCGCCAATCCGTAGAACGCGCCCATGACCAAGGTGGGATGGCGGAGCGTGAAGCCGAGTTGGACCCGGTCGATGGCCTTGAGCTGGCGCACGATCCACGAATCGGCTTCCTCGCCACCGCGAAAGATCAGCCCCCGCGCTTCGAACCGGGCGCGCACGCCGTCGAAATAGCGGCTCAGCAGCACCGCCGCCAGGGCCGGCGTCACGGTCAGGGAGACGACCAGCGAAGCGAGCACCGACACGATGTAGGCGATGCCCATCGGCGCGAAGATGCGCCCCTCGATGCCGCTCAATTGGAACAGCGGGATGAAGACGATCACCATCAGGATCGTCGCGTAGACCAATGTGGAGCGGACTTCGTTCGAGGCGTCGTAAATGACGCGCAGCGGGTTGAGCCGCTGTTCCGCCGACCGGGCGGCATTCTCGCGCAAGCGGCGGAAGACGTTCTCGATGTCGATGATCGAATCGTCCACCAGTTCGCCGATGGCGATGGCCAAACCGCCCAGGGTCATGGTGTTGATGCCGATGCCGGCGAATTTGAAGACGATGAAGGTGACGATGAACGAGAGCGGAATCGCGACCAACGAAATGAGCGTGGTCCGGGCATTGAGCAGGAACAGGACGAGCACGAGGGTGACCAGGATGGCGGCGTCGCGCATGACCTCGATCACGTTCGCGATGCTGGCCTCGATGAAATGCTGCTGGCGGAACACGTCGTCGTCCAGTTCCACCCCCGGCGGCAGGGCGGCGCGCAGCTCGGCCATGGCTTTTTCGATGGTTCGGGTCAGCGCGACCGTATCCTGCCCCGGCTGCTTCGACACCATGACGATGACGCCGGGTTCCGCGTTGATGGAGGCGTCGCCGCGCTTGACCTGGATGCCTTCCAGCACCCGCGCCACGTTGCCTACCGCGATCGGCGTGCCCTCGCGGGTCGTCACCACGGCGTCGGCGAACTCCGCGACGGTGCGGACCCGCCCGATGTTGCGGACCAGAAACTCTTGGCTCTGCTTCTCGATGAACCCGCCGGTGCTGTTTTCGTTGGCGTTGGCGACGGCGCGCTCGATCTCTTCCAAGGTCAAATCGTAGGCGCGAAGTTTCTCTGCCTCGACCTGCACCTGATACTGCATGCGGCCGCCGCCGATGGGGATGGCGTTGGCCACGCCGGGGATCGACAGCAGGCGCGGGCGCACCGTCCAGTCGGCCAACAGGCGCAATTGCACCGGCGGAATCGTCTGGCTTTTGAGGCCGATGAGCATGATTTCGCCCATGATCGACGAAATCGGCCCCATCTGCGGTTCGACCCCGGCGGGCAGGCGGTCGCGGACGGCGGCGAGCTTCTCGCCGACCAGTTGCCGCGCCAGGTAAATGTCCTTACCCCAGTCGAATTCCACGAACACGATGGACAGGCCGACGGCGGACACCGACCGGACCCGCTGTACGCCGGTCGAGCCATTCAGGGCGGTCTCGATGGGAAAAGTGACCAGGGTTTCCACTTCCTCGGGCGCCAGGCCCGCGGCTTCGGCCAGCACCGTGACTTGCGGCCGGTTGAGGTCGGGCAGCACGTCCACCGGCAGTCTCGCCATCTCGTAGAGACCGTAGAGCGTGAGCGCGAACGCCGCCGCCAGCACGAAGAGGCGGTTCCTGATCGAGAACTGGATGAGCTGTTTGATCATGGCCATGTCGTTCCCGTCGCTCGGGATCGCAGCCGACGGGGTGGGTGAAGGGATGGGCTGGATCGGCGCCGTCGCATCCGCCGGGGACGCGCGGCGCATCGCTCAGTGCGCGTGGCGGTCCGGCTTCCCTTCGACCTGTTGCCGGATGCCGGCAATCTCCTTCTTGAACCGGGTGAGGACGGCGCGGGTCTGCGCGGCGTCGCCGGCATCGCCGAACTTGTCGAGCAGTGCCGCTTGCTGGCGGACGCGGCCGATGGCGGCGTCGAGCGCCTTGCCTTCCGCCGGATTGAGACCGGTCACTTTCTCCGGCAGCGCGGCCAGCAGATCGCGGGCGGCGAAGGCTTCGCCGTGGACTTTGGTCAGCTTGCCGTCGGCGATGGCCTGGTCGATGGCCGCAACGCGCTGGTCGACGACAGCCAGGATGTCGGCGACGGTCGCCGGGATGGCGGCCGGTTCGTCGCCCCCGTGGGGTTGCCCGTGACCGGCGGCGGACGCAGTTCCGTCCAGTTTGGCGGGCGTCACGTCGATACCGAAGGGTGCGAACACCGATTTCCCGTCAATTTGCACCTGGGCGAACAGCTTCTGGTAACCGCCGGTGGCGAAGTCGGTTTGGAATTCCAGGATCGGCCCGCCGCGTTCGGCGGCCGTTCTCGGCTCTTGGCCCAACGGATGGACATGGGCGATCTCGGCCCGGTCTTCGCCGAAACCCACCAGGTGCGCGAACGCGCCCATGACCGGTTCCAGTTTGGCGAACGGTTTCCCGTCCGGGCCGGTCACGGTCAACCAAGCCTTGTGGGGATGGCCGGCGGCCGGCGGCTCTTCCTCGAATTTCAACTCGAACGTATAGCCGGCCACGGTCGTTTTCCGGTTCGTGACCTTCTCGACCGGCGCGGAGGTTCCCGCCACCACGAAGCGGGTCACGGCGTATTCCTGCCGGTTCGTGGCGACCGGCAGCAGATCGGCGAAGACTTTGTATTCGCCCGCTTTGTTGGGCGTGATCGCGAAGGTGTAGGTGCCGGGAGTCGATCCGGGCTTCGGGTGCTCGTGGTGGTAGTCGGTCAGGCTCGGATCGACGACGAGCAGATGGATCTTTTCGGTATGCGCCACTTGCAGATCCGCCAGGGTGATTGGCTTGCCGTCCCTGGCGACGAGCGACAAGGTGAAGATCGCCGGTTCGCCGACTTTCAATCCGCTGGCCGGCGCGATGGAAGCGTCGATGGTGGCCGGACCGGTCGCGCCGTGCGCGCCGTGATCGTGGCTTTCTGCGGCACTCGATGGGGCGTTCGCGACGACAGCGGCCAGCAAGGCCAGGGCGAGCAGGGAGGCGGTGGAAAGTCGGAATTTCATGGGAATCTCCTGGAAGGTCGAGTCGAGCGTATCGGGTTGGAAAGGGGGTCGAACGGTCGGTGATCGAGGGGGTTCGACGGGTTAACGGGCCGACGAGTCACCCGCCGCCGGCAAGGGTTTGGACATGCGGACCTGGTAGATTCCCTGAACGACGACGCGATCGCCGGGCTTGAGGGTTCCTTCGTCAGCCAGCACCAGACGGTCGCCGAGGCGTTCCAGAATCCGCACGGGGCGCGGGGTGAACTGCTCGCCGCCGGTCTTCGCGTAAACCATGGGCTGACCGTCGAGATCCACCACCGCGGATTTGGGCACCGTGACCCCCGATACCTCGAAACCGGTCTCGATGTAGACGCGCCCGAACATCCCGCCAAAGAGCCGACCCTCGTTGTTCGGCACGGCAAAGAGCACCGGCAGCGCGCGCGTCCGCTCATCGACCGTGGCGCCGCGCGACACGATGCGAGCGGGGAACGATTCGCCGGGAAACGCTTCCACGGTGAAGAACGCTCGCTGGGCGGCGAGGATCGCGGCGACGTCGTTCTCGAAGACGCTTGCTTCGACCAGCAGTTCGGCGGTGTCCACGATGTGGAACAGCGGCTTGTCGCGACTCACGTTCTCGCCGATGGTGACGTGGGTCCGGGTAATCATGCCATCGAGCGGCGCGCGGATAACCCGTCGTTTCTGGGCGAGGATGCCGGTGGTCGAGGCGTTATCGAGCAGCGCGACCTGCTCGACGAAGCCGTCGCGCCTGGCCTTGGCGACCTCCAGTTCGTTACGGGCGGCGGTGAGGTCCTTGTCGGTGACGACGCCCGCCAGCTTGGTCAGGCGGTCGTACTCGCGCTGGGCGAGCGTCAGGCTCGCCTCGGCCTGCCGCAATTCGCTGGCGGCGCGGGCGCGCTCGGTGGCGATCGTCACGAGGTCGGGCGCCGCAATCGACTCCTCGACGACGGCGATGATTTGATCCCGTTTCACGAACTCGCCGAGGGCGGGAATCGAGTAATCCCTGGTGGCGATCAGGCGACCTTCCTGTGGCGCCGTCACGATGGCCTCGCGTTCGGAACGGATGAGGGTGCGGCCCAGGACCCGGAGCGTGCGGGGAACGGTTTCCAACCGCGCGCGGGTCGTCTCGATCCGGGCCAGGAACTGCGTCTCGATGGGGACGTGGAGGGGCGCGGTGGGCGACGCGGGCGCGGACGCCGCCAAACCGGCGCCGGAATGATCTTCGCCCTCGTGAGCCCGAGCGAACGGTGCTGCGGCCATGAAAGTGGACGCCACCAATAGACCGAGCAAGTTTCGAGTCACGCGGAAACTCCCTTGCGCGCGGTCGCGCGGCCCGCCGCGAAAGCGGCGATCAACAGCAGAGCGCCGAGGGGCAGCAACATCGTCAATGGGAGAGACACCGTCCCCTTGCGGTGGGGTGCGATCTTATTGAGAGCGGGATCCGGTTGGAGCGGGCTGGCCTGGAAGTGGGTGACACCGATCAAGTCACTCTCGGTATCCGCCGTCACGTCGAGCAGCCACGACATCGGCACGGCGGTCTCGGCGGTGACGGTGGCGCTGTACGCGCCGGCCGGTCCGCCGGGTTTCGGGGCAAACGCGACGGTGGTACTTCGGTCGCCTTCGGAAAGGGTCGCGCTGACATCGGCGTCGGCCAGCGGGCGATTGGTTTCGGCGGAAACCAGGTAGAGCGTCACCGCCACCGGCTCCCCCGGCGCAAAGGGCCGGTATTTCAAAACGGCCTCGAACAGCGAGCCATTGCCGCTCGCCGCCAGCAGCGTCTCGCCCGGCGCGGCGACCGTGACGGGTTGGGGCGCGCCATGGTCTTCGCCTTCGTGGGCGAAGGTCGGAAAGGACAGTCCGGCGCTGAAGACCAGCAGCAGGACCACGAACAGCAGGGCTGTTCGATGAGCCATACAGCGATTCACGGACGCACCTCGCGCGAAGAACAGGGAATCCGAAACGAACCCGCCAGGGTTTCTCGAAGGAAACCTGGTGCGAGATCTTCTTGATGCAAGAGTCTCTTTGAAGCCATGGAGAGATTTGCTCGCCAAATAGAAAAAATCGTCCACCCAGCCTAATGATCATGCCGATGATGCGCGTCTGGAAAGTGCGCATGGTAGTGCGTCAGGGGCTCGTGGCGATGCCAGTGACGATGGGAAACGCCGATCGGCACCCCCTCGTCATGCGGATGCTGGTGATGGGCATCGTGTTCGTGCGCGTGGTCGTGCTCCATCGGCTCGTGGACGTGCGGGTGGCGATGCTGCTCGGTCAGGTGCAGCCAGACGCCCGAGGCCATCAGGCCAGCGGCAGCGAGCAACCGGGGGGTGAGGGGCTCACCCAACAGGGGAATCGCCAGAACCGCGCCGAAAAAGGGTGCCACGGAGAAATAAGCCCCGGTTCGGGCAGTCCCGAGATGACGCAGGCCGACCACGAAGAGTGCGAGGCTCGCCCCGTAGGCCAATCCCCCGACGAGCAAGGCGCCGCCGAGCGTGGGCAGGGGCGGCCAAACCGCGCCCAGCCAACACGCGAGCACCAGATTCATCCCGCCCGCTGCCCAGCCCTTGAACATGGCGATCCAGGTCGCGTCGGCCAGCGACACTTTGCGAGTGAGATTATTGTCGATCCCCCACGCCAAGCAAGCCCCTACCACGGCCAGGGCCGGCCAGGGGGTGGTCGAGAAGCGCGCCTCGCCGGGCCAGCCGATTACGAGCGCCCCGGCCACGATGGCGGCCATCCCTAGCGCGATGCGCCGGTCGAAATTCTCATGAAAGACGAACCAGGCCAGCAGCGCGGTCGACACCCCTTCGGCGTTGAGCAAGAGCGCCGCGCCCGACGCCGGCATTCCGGTCAGACCGAACATCAGCAGTACCGGACCCACCACGCCGCCGGCGAAAATCGCCCCCGCCAGCCACCCCCATTCCTTCGGCGGTAGCTTCTCCGCCGGCGAATGGCGCACGAGGCGGTACAGCGCCAGCCCTGCTCCAGACCCGAGGTAGAGCAGGCCGGCCAGCAGCCACGGGTCGACGCTCGCCAACAGTGCTTTGGCCAGGGGCGTGCCGCCTCCGAACAGCAGGGCAGCGCCCAGGACCGCCATCACGCCCGGCTGGCGCAATCCTTGTTTCCGGTGCATATCGTTACCCCGCCTCGGCGATCTTTGGAAGAATTTCGGTTTCGCGGGTCGTCGCGAGCGTCAGGATGTTGGCCCCTCCATCGCGTCGGCGACTTCGGAACGACGCCCGGAGAATCGAGCCGCCCGGCGCAGGCCCGCTTCCTTGACCAGCGCGTACAACGCCGGAATCACCACCAGCGTCAGCACGGTCGAAGACACCATCCCGCCCACCATCGGCGCGGCGATGCGGCGCATCACTTCCGACCCCGTACCCGTGCTCCACAGAATCGGCAACAGACCGGCCATGATCGCCACCACCGTCATCATCTTGGGGCGCACCCGCTCCACCGCGCCTTCCATCACCGCCGCGTAGATGTCGCTCGCGGTCAACGGCTGGTTGGCCGCCTCGCGCTGGCGCCGCAACGCCATCAGGGCGTGATCCAGATAGATCAGCATGATGACGCCGGTTTCCGCCGCGACCCCGGCGAGCGCGATGAATCCGACGGCGACCGCCACGCTCAGGTTGTAGCCCAGCCCATCCATCAGCCAAATTCCGCCGACCAGGGCGAAGGGCAAGGCCAACATCACGATCAGGGTTTCGGTCAGCCGGCGGAAATTGAGATAAAGCAGGACAAAGATGATGAGCAGGGTGAAAGGGACCACGACGACCAACCGGGCCTTGGCGCGTTCCATGTATTCGAACTGGCCGCTCCAGGTGATGTAGTACCCGGGCTTGAAGGACACCTGCTGGCGCACGGCCCGTTGCGCGTCGGCGACGTAACCGCCGATGTCGCGGTCGCGAATGTCCACGTAGATATAAGCGGAGAGCAGGGCGTTTTCGGTGCGGATGCTGGGTGGACCCTTGTCGAGACCGATGTTCGCCACCTGCCCCAGCGGGATCATCGCTCCGCCCGGGGTCGGGATCAGCACCTGCGAGGCGATGGCCTGCGGATCGGCGCGCAACTCGCGCGGATAACGGACGCTGACCCCGAACCGCTCTCGCCCCTCCACGGTCGTGGTGACGGTTTCCCCGCCCAGGGCGGTGGCGATGACGTCCTGCACGTCGCCGATGCCCAAACCGTAGCGGGCCAGCGCCGCCCGATCCGGCTCGATGTTCAGGTAATAGCCGCCGGTGATGCGCTCCGCGTAGGCGCTGGTGGTGCCGGGCACGGTTTTGACCACGGCTTCGATGGCCTTGGCCAGCCGCTCCAGTTCCGCAAGGTCGTTGCCGAACACCTTGATGCCGATGGGCGTGCGGATGCCGGTCGAAAGCATGTCGGTCCGCGCCTTGATCGGCATGGTCCAGGCGTTGCTGATGCCGGGAATTTGTAGCGCCTGGTCCAGTTCGGCGATCAATCCGTCCACGGTCAGACCAGGCCGCCATTCGCCCTCCGGTTTCAGGTTGATCACCGTTTCAAACATTTCCAGCGGCGCGGGATCGGTCGCGGTCGCCGCCCGGCCGGCCTTGCCGTACACCGAGGCCACTTCCGGGAAGGTTTTGATGAGGCGGTTCTGGGTCTGCAGGATTTCGGCGGCCTTGGTGACCGACAGGCCCGGCAGGGTGGCGGGCATGTACAGCAGGGTTCCCTCGTTGAGCATCGGCATGAATTCGCTGCCCAAGCGACTGGCCGGATACCAGGTCGCCGCCAGCACCGCCAGCGCCAGCAGGACCGTCAGCTTTTTCCAGCGCATGACTCCGGCGATCAGCGGACGGTACGCCCAGATCAGGAAGCGATTGATCGGGTTGCGGTGTTCGGGAAGAATCCGGCCACGAACGAACAACACCATCAACGCCGGCACCAGGGTGATCGACAGCAGCGCCGCGCCGGCCATGGCAAACGTCTTGGTATACGCCAGCGGTTGGAACAGCCGTCCTTCCTGCGCTTCCAGGGTGAATACCGGCAGGAACGAGACGGTGATGATCAGCAGGCTGAAGAACAGCGCCGGCCCGACTTCCTTGGCCGCGTCGATCAGGGTCTGAACCCGCGAAGCGTCGGGCGCGGCCCGTTCCAGGTGCTTGTGGGCGTTTTCGATCATCACGATGGCGGCGTCCACCATCGCGCCGATGGCGA
>JAVMKL010000172.1:0-4269 GCA_031732875.1 Candidatus Competibacter sp.
TTCGAACGGGAAATGGCGGCGCAACGCGAGCGCGCCCGTGCCCACAGCCAGTTCGGCCAGCGCCAGACCGCCGATCTCGGCATCGAGGGTTGCACCGAGTTTCACGGCTACGACCGGCTCGAGGAGGACGCCACCGTGGTGGCGCTGTTCCGCGCCAGCCAGGCGGTCGAGGCACTGAACGCGGGCGAGGACGGCGTGGTGGTACTGGACCACACCCCGTTTTACGCCGAATCCGGTGGCCAGGTCGGCGATAGCGGCTGGCTGCGTGCCGATGGGCTGGAATTCGAGGTCCGCGACACCCAGAAACAGGGCGAGGGCATTTACACCCATATCGGCAGGTTAAAACAGGGTCAATTGCGGCGCGGCGTCAGCATTGTCGCCCAGGTGAACGCCGCCCAGCGTCAGGCCACCGCCCTCAATCACTCCGCGACCCATCTCCTGCACGCAGCATTACGCCGGGTGCTGGGTACCCACGTCGCCCAGAAGGGCTCGCTGGTCGACCCGCAACGGCTGCGCTTCGATTTCTCCCACTTCGAACCGATCAGCGCCGAGCAACTGGACGCCATCGAGCGACTGGTCAACGCCCAGATTCGCGGCAACGTCGCGGTGGAGACGACGATCATGACGCCCGACGAGGCGATGGCCACCGGCGCGATGGCGCTGTTCGGCGAGAAATACGGCGATAAGGTGCGGGTGCTGCGGATGGGCGAATTCTCGACCGAATTGTGCGGTGGCACCCACGTCGGTCGAGCCGGCGACATCGGTCTGTTCAAAATCGCCTCCGAAGGTGGCGTCGCCGCCGGAGTGCGGCGCATCGAGGCGGTGACCGGCGAACGGGCCCTGGACACCATCACCGCGCTGCAGGATCGCGCCCGGCAGGTGGCGCAACTGGTCAAGGGCGACCGCGACAACTTCCCCGACAAGGTCAGGCAACTGGTCGAACGCACCCGACAACTGGAAAGGGAGATCGAACAGCTCAAGGGCCGGCTGGCCAGCGGTCAGGGCGCCGACCTGCTCGGCCAGACCGTGGAAGTGGACGGGATCAAGGTACTGGCCGCCCGGCTGGACGGAGTGGACGCCAAGACCCTGCGCGAGGCGGTGGACCGTTATAAGGACCAGCTCAAGGCGGCGGCGGTGGTGCTGGCCACGGTCGAGGACGGCAAGGTACGGCTGGTGGCCGGCGTGACCCCGGCGGAAACCGCGCGCCTCAAGGCCGGCGAATTGGTCAATGTCGTCGCCCGGCAGGTCGGCGGCAAGGGCGGCGGTCGCCCCGACATGGCCCAGGCCGGCGGCACCGATCCCGCCAAACTGGACCACGCTCTGCGTTCCGTGCCGGAGTGGGTCCGCTCGCAACTCGCCTGAACTCCAATCCCGCGGGGTTGCTTGGGAAGCAGCCCCGCGATTTTCCCCACCCACTGGGCGACTGTCCAATCGCTCTTGCACTCTGCCGGGCTTTCGCGGTTGAGTCCGTTTCCGCAATAGCACATCGGAATTACTTGGAGATCGTCCGTCTTTCGTTATAATCGCGCATTTCATGATGGCTCCGGCAACCGTTGCCGCAGGCGGATTTCGATTTCGGATGGTTCGGTAGGGACAACATGGCGCTTATCGTGCAGAAGTACGGTGGTACCTCGGTGGGCAACATCGAGCGTATCGAGAACGTGGCCGAAAAGGTATTGGGCTGGCGTGCGCGCGGCCATCAGGTGGTGGTCGTGGTGTCGGCCATGAGCGGCGAAACCGACCGGCTGATTGGCTTGGCCAAGGGCATCACTCCCCGCCCCCATCCCCGTGAGTTGGACGTGCTGCTGGCGACCGGCGAGCAGGTCACCATCGCCCTGCTGTGCATCGCCCTGGAAAAGCGCGGCTGCCCGGCCCGCTCCTACACCGGCAGCCAGGTTCGCATCCTCACCGATAACGCCTTCAACAAGGCCCGCATTCAGGATGTCGAGATCGATGCGATGCGCGCCGACCTCGGCGCCGGTCGGATCGTGGTGGTGGCCGGATTTCAGGGCGTGGATGAGGAGGGCAACATCACCACCCTGGGCCGCGGCGGTTCCGACACCACTGGCGTCGCGCTGGCCGCCGCGCTGAAGGCCGACGAGTGCCAGATCTACACCGACGTGGACGGAGTCTACACCACCGACCCACGCGTGGTTCCCGAAGCCCGCCGGCTGGATCGCATCACCTTCGAGGAGATGCTGGAAATGGCCAGCCTGGGGTCTAAGGTGTTGCAGATCCGTTCGGTGGAATTCGCCGGCAAACACAATGTCCCATTACGTGTGCTCTCGACTTTCCAAGAGGGTCCGGGCACGTTGATCACCTTCGAGGAAACGTTCGAGGCGGAACAGATGGAGAAGGCGCTGATTTCCGGCATTGCATTCAACCGCGACGAAGCCAAGCTCACCGTGCTCGGGGTGCCCGACCGGCCCGGCATCGCCTACAGCATCCTGGGGCCGGTGTCCGACGCCAACGTCGAGGTCGACATGATCATCCAGAATATCGGCCACGACGGCACGACCGACTTCACCTTCACCGTGCACCGCAACGACTACGAGCGCACGCTGGAAATCCTTCGGGAGCACGCCACTCGACTCGGTGCCCGCGAGGTGTCCGGCGACACCAGGATCGCCAAGTTGTCCCTGGTCGGCATCGGCATGCGGTCCCACGCTGGCGTCGCCAGCAAAATGTTCCAAGCGCTGGCGAAGGAGGGGATCAACATCCGCATGATTTCGACCTCCGAAATCAAGATTTCGGTCGTGGTCGACGAGAAATATCTCGAACTGGGGGTTCGCGCCTTGCACGAGGTGTTCGAACTGGACAAGGCAGCCTGAAGGCATCGGGCGCTGCTCCACCCGGCAAGAGCGGACCGATTACAGACGCGGACTGTCAAAAACCGCAAGACGACCTGGTGCTGTTGATGGAAAACAAGGAGTAGCTTGACATGTTGATTTTAACGCGCAGAGTTGGAGAAACGCTCATGATCGGTGACGAGGTAACCGTGACCGTGCTGGGCGTAAAAGGTAATCAGGTCCGCATTGGGGTCAATGCGCCCAAGGATATCGCGGTGCACCGCGAAGAAATTTACGAACGGATCAAACGCGAACAGGATAGTGCCTCGGCTGGAACCGCGCCGTCGCAGTCCGAACCCTGAATTCTGGGGCTTTACGCCGGCGATTTCGGGCGTTATCCTTTTACACCCGTTCCGCGGGCGCTTCCCGGAGAGATGGCCGAGCGGCTGAAGGCGCTCCCCTGCTAAGGGAGTATGGGGTCATAAAGCTCCATCGAGGGTTCGAATCCCTCTCTCTCCGCCAGTTTTTCGCGAATCGCGCGGAAATTGACAACGTTCAACCCAATCCGCATAATCCGCATCCCCACTAGCGCGCCCGTAGCTCAGTTGGATAGAGTACCTGGCTACGAACCAGGGGGTCGGGAGTTCGAATCTCTCCGGGCGCGCCAAATTATTCAATGGCTTGGCAGAAAACGCCAAGTTATTTTTTTGTTGTTCCGCTATGGTTGATAGCTTTACCCCACACAGCATGCGGCGCTAGAGGATGGCTGCGACCGTCATCCAGGTTGAGATGGCCGTTCGAAGGGCATTTTGCGAAACGGATTCACCACTCTTCTGGCCCGACGCCAAACCGCCGGATCATCCCCGCCACCGATAGCGCCGTCCATTCCTCGGCTTCGGCGGAAAGCCGTTCGTAGGTACGCTGGTGCATCCCTTTGGGCTTTCGCCAGCCGGGGCCGTTCAAGATACCCGGCTCCCAGCCCAGCCGCGCCCGAATTTTGTTCGCCCGCCGCGCCGCTCGATCATGGGGTGCTTCCCGCTGGCTGGGATAGGCCAGCCGGTAGCAATGCCGGCAGGCGAAGATTGCGCCGCTGTACAGGATCGCCACCCGTCGCTCGTATCCTCTGGCCGGGCAGCGGAACCAGGCCCGCGTGCCCCCGTAGGTGCAGGGCGTTCGGTCGAGGTAGACCGGATACTCCTCGCTCTTCCACTCCCCGCCGCCGCGCTGCTGGTGCCGGTAGCTGAGAATCACGCGGTCTGACTCGGCCCGGACCTGGATGGATGCCACCGTTTCGCCGTCGCGCGTCCATTGCCAGCCGAACCAGCGGCCCGGTATCCCTCCCGCTGCCAGCGCCGCACGTCGATGGAGCGGAACTCCTCAACCGTAGCTTTCTTATACCATTTCTTTATAGGTTTTATTAAAAAATAGGCCTTCATTTCAAGAGAATTCAACGATGAATATGAAATGGCTACTGATATAA
>JAVMKL010000173.1:0-4261 GCA_031732875.1 Candidatus Competibacter sp.
TTGTTGCGGCCCAAGCCGAACTTGCGGTAGAAACCGTGGGAGCGGCCGGTCAGCCGACAGCGGTTGTGCAGGCGAATCGGATTGGCGTCGCGCGGCAGCGCCTGCAGCCGCTTCTGCGCCTCCCGCCGCTGCTGGTCGCTGCCGGCCGGATCGCGGATCGCCTCCTTCAACTCGGCCCGCCGGGCGGCATAGCGGTCGACGACGCGCGCCCGCTTGATCTCGCGATTGATCATGCTCAGTTTCGCCACGCTCTGAATCCTCAGTTCCTGAACGGAAAATTAAACGCGGCGAGCAACGCGCGGCCTTCCTCGTCGGTGCTCGCCGTGGTGGTAATGGTGATGTCGAGGCCACGGATGGCGTCGATCTTGTCGTAGTCGATTTCCGGGAAGATGATTTGCTCGCGCACGCCCAGGCTGTAATTGCCGCGGCCATCGAAGGCCCGCGCGCTGAAGCCGCGGAAATCGCGGATGCGGGGGATGGCGATGCTGACCAGCCGATCCAGGAACTCGTACATCCGGTCGCGCCGCAGGGTCACCTTGCAGCCGATCGGCCAGCCCGCGCGGATCTTGAAGCCGGCGATGGACTTCCGCGACAGGGTGACCACCGGCTTCTGACCGGCGATCTGAGTCAGGTTGCTGACCGCGTGTTCCATGATCTTCTTGTCGGCGACCGCCTCGCCCACACCCATGTTCAGGGTGATTTTGGTGATCCGCGGTACCTCCATGACGTTACGGTACTGGAACTGCTCGCGCAGCTTCGGCACCACCGTCTCGCGATAAAACTGTTGCAGTCGGGCCATGACCGTTTCCTCAGACATCCACGACTTCATTGTTGGACTTGAAGTAGCGCACCTTGCGGCCATCCTCCAATACCCGGAAGCCGATTCGGTCGCCTCTCTTGGTGAACGGGTTGAATAGCATCACGTTGGACAGGTGAATCGCCGCCTCGCGCTCGACGATGCCGCCGGCCACGTTGCGCGCCGGATTGGGCTTGGTGTGGCGCTTGATCAGGTTGACACCGGCCACGATCACCCGCTCCTCGTCCACCAGTCGCACCACCTTGCCTCGCCGGCCCTTATCCTTGCCAGTGATGACGATCACTTCGTCATCCTTTCGAATTCTGCGCATTACCGCCTTCCTCTCTTACAGCACTTCCGGGGCCAGGGAAATAATTTTCATGAACCGCTCGCCGCGCAACTCGCGGGTCACGGGCCCGAAGATGCGGGTGCCGATCGGCTCCAGCTTGTTGTTGAGCAACACCGCGGCGTTGCCGTCGAAGCGGATCAGCGAACCGTCCGGCCGGCGCACGCCCTTCCGGGTTCGCACCACCACGGCGTTGTAGACCTCACCCTTGTTGACCTTGCCGCGGGGGATCGCGTCCTTGACGCTGACCTTGATGATGTCGCCAATCTGCGCGTAGCGGCGGTGGGAACCGCCCAGCACCTTGATGCACATCAGCCGGCGGGCACCGCTGTTGTCGGCGACATCCAACATCGTTTGCATCTGAATCATGATTCTACATTCCGTTCGCGGAGTGGGGAAAACGCCGGCCGGCCGGAGCGGTGGCGGTCATTGCGCGCGCTCGACCACCGCGACCAGCATCCAGGATTTGGTCTTGGAGAGGGGGCGGCACTGCTTGACGGTCACCAGATCTCCCTCGCGGCACTCGTTATTTTCGTCGTGGGCGTGCAGTTTGGTGGTCCGGCGGACGTACTTGCCGTAAACGGGGTGCTTGACCAGCCGTTCGATGGCCACGGTGATGGTCTTGTCCATCTTGTTGCTCGTCACGCGCCCGGTCAGGGTGCGCTCCACCTGGTTTTCCGTCGTCATACCTGGCCTGCCTTCTCGCTCATCACCATCTTGACCCGAGCGATATTGCGCCGCGCCTGCTGGAACAGGTGGGGCTTGCTCGCCTGATCGGTCGCCTTCTGCATCCGCAGGTTAAACTGTTCGCGCAACAGCGCCAGCAGTTCCTGTTTCAGCTCGTCCACGCTCTTCCGCCGCAGTTCGCTCGCTTTCATCACATCACCATCCGGGTCACGAAGACCGTCCGCACCGGGAGCTTGGCCGCCGCCAGGCGAAACGCCTCGCGGGCGATGGCTTCGGTCACCCCCTCCACTTCATACAACACGCGGCCGGGCTTGACCCTGGCCACCCAGTATTCGACGTTGCCCTTGCCGCTGCCCATGCGCACCTCCAGCGGTTTCTTGGTGATGGGCTTGTCCGGGAAGATGCGGATCCACACCTTGCCGCCGCGCTTGATGTAACGATTGATGGCTCGGCGCGCGGCTTCGATCTGGCGGGCGGTCAGCATCCCGCGGGTAGTGCACTTCAGCCCATACTCGCCGAAACTCACCCGGGTGCCACTGGTGGCGACACCCTGGTTGCGCCCCTTGCGCTGCTTGCGGAATTTCGTTCTTTTCGGCTGTAACATGTTCTGTCTCGTCTATAAACGAGGAACTCCGCGGCACGGCGCGGAGTTCCGCAACAATTCCAGGCGCTCAGTTGGCGGCCGCCTTTTCGGACTTGGCCTCGCCCTGCCGGTCGAAACCGAATACCTCGCCCTTGAAGATCCAAACCTTGATCCCGATCACACCGTAGGTAGTCCGGGCCTCGGCGAGACCGTAATCGATGTTGGCGCGCAGGGTGTGCAGCGGTACTCGCCCCTCGCGGGTCCATTCGCTGCGAGCAATTTCGGCACCGTTCAGCCGGCCGGAAACTTGTATTTTAATCCCGAGGGCACCCAATCGCATAGCATTGGCGACCGCGCGCTTCATCGCCCGCCGGAACATGATGCGCCGTTCCAATTGCTGGGCCACGCTTTCAGCGACCAATTGGGCATCCAATTCCGGCTTGCGGATCTCCTCGATGTTCACCTGCAGATCCTTGACCTCCAGCCCCATCATCCGGGCGACCGCCTTGCGCAGGGCTTCGATGTCCTCACCCTTCTTGCCGATCACCACGCCGGGACGGGCAGTGTGGATGGTGATACGGGCCAAGCGAGCCGGCCGCTCGACCTGGATCCGACTGACCGAGGCGCTGGCCAGTTTCTTCTTCAGGAACTGCCGTACCTTCAGGTCGGTCTCCAGCAGATCGGGAAAATTCTTACTGTTGGCGTACCACTTGGAGGTCCAATCGGACGCGATCCCGAGCCGCATCCCCGTGGGATTGACTTTCTGACCCATGTCGTTTCTCGCTCCTAACGCTCGGCTACGGTCACGGTAATGTGGCTGGTGCGCTTGACGATGCGGTTGCCGCGGCCCTTGGCGCGAGCGTGCATCCGCTTCAGCACGGGGCCACCGTCCACGCAGATGGCGGCCACCTTCAGTTCGTCGATATCGGCGCCCTCGTTATGTTCGGCATTGGCGATGGCCGACTCCAGCACGCCCTTGATGAGCTGAGCCGCCTTCTTGTTGCTGAAATTCAGGATTTGCAGGGCCCGATCCACCGGCAGGCTGCGGACCTGATCGGCCACCAGCCGGGCCTTCTGCGGCGAGATGCGGGCATGTTTCAAAATAGCGACTGCTTGCATCGGATCGCCCCCTATTTGGACTTCTTGTCCGCGGCATGCCCGCGATAGGTGCGGGTGACGGCGAACTCGCCCAGCTTGTGGCCCACCATATTTTCGGTGACCAGAATCGGCACGTGCTGGCGGCCGTTGTGCACGGCGATCGTCAGTCCGACCATCTCCGGCAGGATCATCGAGCGCCGCGACCAGGTTTTGATCGGCCGCTTGGCATGAGTGGCGACCGCCTGCTCCACCTTCTTGATGAGGTGGAGGTCGACGAACGGTCCTTTCTTAATCGAACGTGGCACCTTGCTTGTCCTCTCGGTTGCATGCCCCCGGTTCGGCGGGGCCTGCCTTATTTCTTACGCCGGCGCACGATAAGCTTTTCGGTGCGCTTGTTCGAGCGGGTCTTGTAGCCTTTGGTCGGCACGCCCCATGGCGACACCGGATGGCGGCCGCCGGAGGTGCGACCCTCGCCGCCGCCGTGCGGGTGATCCACCGGATTCATGGCCACGCCGCGCACGGTGGGTCGGACGCCGCGCCAGCGCTTGGCGCCAGCCTTGCCCAGCGAGCGCAGATTGTGCTCCGCGTTGCCGACCTCGCCGATGGTAGCCTTGCAATCCGCGTGGACCTTGCGGATCTCGCCGGAACGCATCCGCAGGGTTGCATAGCTGCCCTCCCGGGCGATCAACTGCACGGAGGCGCCGGCGCTGCGGGCCAGTTGCGCGCCCTTGCCGGGGCGCAGTTCCACGCA
>JAVMKL010000174.1:0-4234 GCA_031732875.1 Candidatus Competibacter sp.
TTGTCTACGGACCCGGCGATTATGCGGCGTCGGTGCGCATGCCGATGGAATCGATTGGCGAATTGGACGAAAACGACCGGATTTACCCCGGCCATCGCTGGCATCATGTGATGCACTCGATCGTGAGCGCCGCCAAGGCCTATGACAAGCGGGCGATCGACGGTCCTTTCGCCGGCATCAAAAACGCCGAAGGCTTGGTTCAAGCCTGTAAAATCGGGCGGGCGATGGGTTTCGACGGCAAGTGGTGTATCCATCCGGGACAGATCGAGGCGGTGAATCAGACCTTTGTCCCGTCGGATAAGGAGATCGGCTGGGCGCGGATGGTGTTGGACGAATACGAGGCCGCGCTGCGGGAGGGCAGGGGGGCCATCAGCGTCAAGGGTAAGATGATCGACGTGGCCTCGCTTCGGATGTGCCGCGCCATCGTCGAAAGAGCCCAATTGGCTGGATTACTCAACTGAGAGATTGTGATGGCGAAAATTTTGGAAGGTTTGCGGGTGGTCGAGGGCACCGCGTTCGTGGCGGCGCCCCTGGCGGGGATGACGCTGGCGCAAATGGGCGCGGAAGTGATTCGCTTCGACCGTATCCGGGGCGGTCTCGACTATCACCGCTGGCCGGTCACCCACGATAACAAGAGCCTGTTTTGGGCGGGCTTGAACAAGGGCAAACGCTCCCTCGCCGTGGACGTGAGTACGCCGCAAGGACAGGAGATCGTCACGCGCCTGATTTGTGCGCCGGGACCCAACTCGGGCATTTTTCTGACCAATCTCCGGGTCCGGGGCTGGATGGACTACGAACATCTGAAGCAGCACCGGGAGGATTTGATCATGTTGACCGTGCTGGGTACCCGCGACGGCGGTCCGGCGGTCGATTACACGATCAATCCCAGCGTCGGTTTTCCCTACGCCACTGGCCCGGAAGGTTCCAGCGACCCGGTCTGCCATGTCCTGCCGGCCTGGGATTGCATCACCGGCCAGATGGCGGCTCTCGGTCTGCTGGCGGCGGAACGCCATCGCCGGCTGACCGGCCAGGGGCAGTCGGTGGAGATCGCCCTGAAGGATGTCGCCTTGGCCATGCTGGGCAATCTGGGAATCATCGGGGAGGTGATGGTCAACGACTTCGACCGTCCCAAATATGGCAATTACCTGTACGGCGCTTACGGCAACGAATTCGATACCGCCGACGGGCGTAAGGTGATGCTGGTGGGGCTGACCCGGCGGCAGTGGGACGGTTTGTGCGAGGTGACGGGATTAAAGCCGGAGTTCGACGCCCTGGGCGCGCGTCTGGGTCTGGATTTGAACCGGGAAGGCGACCGGTTCAAGGCCCGTGAGGACATCACCGCGCTGCTGGAGCCCTGGTTCCGGGCGAGGAAGGTCGAGGATTTCGCCAAGCCCTTCGACGACAACGGGGTGACTTGGTCGGTGTTTCGCACCTTCAGGCAGGCGGTCCGGGAAGATCCCGATATTTCGACGCGACACCCGATGTTCGGCAGGGTCGAACAGCCGGGCATCGGGGAGTATCTGGTTCCCGGTTCCCCGTTCGAGTTCGGCGAATTCGAGCGTTCCGCGCCCGTGCGGGCGCCCGTGCTGGGCGAACATACCGACGAGATTTTGTCGGGCATTCTCGGCCTGAGCGATCACGAAATTTCTCAACTGCATGAGGCCAGGGTCGTGGCGGGTCCGCGCCGCTGAGCGTGTCTCAGCCTACACGTTCGCTCTTGTCCACCAGCCGGACGAACAATTCCTCCAGCCGGTTCGCCTTGTTGCGCAGGCTGGAGACCTCGATGCCGCGTGCCGACAGATGGGGGAACAAGGCATTAAGTCCCTGTTCCCTGGCAACGTCTACTTCCAGCGTGTACCGATCGAGCTGGCGCAAGGGATAACCGGGGATATCCGGCAACTCCGCCAACGGCCGGCGCAAGTTCAGCACGAAGGTTTCCACATGCAACTGGCCGAGCAGGGTGCTCATTTGGTCGTTTTCGACGATCAGACCCTGATCGATGATGGCTACGTGCCGGCACAGACTTTCCGCCTCTTCCAAGTAATGCGTCGTCAGGATGATGGTGGTGCCTCGGGCATTGATCTGGCGCAGGAAATCCCACATCGAGCGGCGGATTTCGATGTCCACTCCGGCCGTGGGTTCGTCGAGAATCAGCAATTTCGGTTCGTGCACCAGGGCGCGGGCGATCATCAACCGTCGTTTCATGCCGCCGGACAACTCGCGGGCTATCTCCCGGCGTTTTTCCCACAGTCCGAGCTGGTGGAGGTAAGTCTCGGCTCGCCGGTGGGCCAGTTCGCGGGGGAGGCCGTAGTAGCCGGCCTGATTGACCACGATTTCGACCACCGGTTCGAACTGGTTGAAGTTGAATTCCTGCGGCACCAGGCCGATGCAGCGCTTGGCGGCGGTCAAGTCGGTGTCGATGTCGTGGCCGAATACCCGGACCGTGCCGCCCGTCTTGCGCACCAGCGAGCAGACGATGCCGATGGTGGTGGATTTGCCGGCGCCGTTGGGGCCGAGCAGGGCGAAAAATTCGCCTTCCGCGATGTCGAGATCGATCCCGCGGACGGCTTCCAGCCCGTTGGCGTAGGTTTTTCGCAGGTTGCGAATGGCTAGAGCGAGAGTGGTCATGCGGTGACTCGGGGGGAGCGCTGAGTTAGGGCCGCCGGGGCAGAAGAAAAGGCTCGAACTCGGGCGTGTAGCGTTCCTGAAAGCTTTTTCCGTCCGGGCTGGCGAGGATGAAGAAGGCCGCCAGATGATGGTCGGTGGCGAGTTGGAATCCATAATCGGCCCCGGCGGCCATCAATGCGGTATCTGCCGCGTCGGCTTCCATGTCGAGGTTGCTGATGACCGTCACCGACACCAGCGTTTGCGGTACGGGTCGGCCGGTGTGGGGGTTGATGATATGCGAGAAGCGCTGGCCGTCCTGTTCGAAGAAATTGCGGTAGTCGCCCGCCGTGGAAACGCCGTGGTCGCTGATGCGAATCAAGCGTTCGACCGAGCGTTGGCCGGGTATGGGCTGTTCGATGGCGACGGTCCAGGGTTGCCCTTGGCCATTGCGACCCTTGGCGCGCAGATCGCCGCTGATTGAAACCAGGTAGTTGTGGATGCCGCTCGCCTCCACCAATGCCGCCAGTTGGTCCACGCCATAGCCCTTGGCGAGGGCCGACAAATCAACGTAGAGGTCGGCGCGGTCCTTTTTCAGCGCCGGCGGCTCCTCGCGGACGTGCAACCGCCAGTAGCCGACCCGCTCGCGTGCTTGAGCGATGGCCGCGTCCGAGGGGACTCGATCGCGACGCGGTTCGGGTCCGAATCCCCACAGGTTGACCAGCGGCCCGACGGTGATATCGAAGGCGCCGTTGGTGAGTTCGCCGATCCGCAGTCCCTCGGCGACCACGTAGAGCAATTCGGGGGAGACCGCTATCCAGTCGGTGCTGGGGTTGCGGTTGAAGCGCGACAGTTCCGAATCCGGATCGTAGGTGGACATCCGCTGGTTGACGCGAGCCAGCAGTTCGTCGGCCCGAGTTTTGATATCCGCCGGGATGGTTTGCCCCGGATCGGGTACCAGCTTGAGTTCGTAGCTGGTGCCCATGGTCGAGCCGGCGACGCGGACGGTCGTATCGGGTGGAGTCTGTTCGCAAGCCATCAACAGCATGCAGGCGAGCGAGGGAGCCAGCAGTCGGAGGAAAGAGCGACGCATGGAGAGCAGGACAAAAAGGGTAGGGAGAAGGCTGGTCATGTGAGACTCATCCTCCGGCAGCCCTCGCCACCTTCCGGCGGACGAGGGGACTGAGGGGCGAGGCGACGGGAATCAGGCATGCTACCGGCCACGAGCTTCCCGCCGGGGGTGAGAATCATCAGGCGTTGGCCGCTTCCATCGCGGCAATGGCATCCGCCATGCCGACCACGCGGCGGGCGCTTTCGACATGGAGATTCTCCACCAATTTGCCCTCGACCACGACCACGCCTTCGCCGCGCGCCGTCGCCGCCGCATGGGCCTCGATGATCCGCCGCGACCAGGCGACATCCTGCGGCCTGGGCGTGAACACCTTGTTGCAGGGACCGACCTGCTTCGGGTGGATGAGAGTCTTGCCGTCGAAGCCGAGTTCCTGACCTTGCTTGCAGGCGGCTTCGAAACCGGCCTCATCGTTCAAATCGAGGTAGACCCCGTCGAGAATGGCGAGCCCGGCGGCGCGGGCGGCCAGCAGGCACAGGCCGAGCGAGACGATGAACGGCA
>JAVMKL010000175.1:0-24367 GCA_031732875.1 Candidatus Competibacter sp.
TCGGCTTCGAGGCGGCGGTCGCCGGCGGCATCCCGATCATCAAGGCCATCCGCGAGGGGCTGGCGGGCAACCGGCTGGAATGGGTGGCGGGCATCATCAACGGCACCGCCAACTTCATTCTGACCGAGATGCGCGACAAAGGCCGCGACTTCCCGGAGGTGCTGGCCGAGGCGCAGGCGTTGGGCTACGCCGAGGCCGATCCGACCTTCGACATCGAGGGCATCGACGCCGCCCACAAGTTGACCATCCTCGCCTCCATCACCTTCGGCATTCCCTTGCAGTTCGACAAGGTCTATATCGAGGGCATCAGTCGCATCACCCGCGAGGACGTGGCCTACGCCGAACAACTGGGCTACCGGGTCAAGCACCTCGGCATCGCCCGCCGGGATGCCCGCGGCGCGCAGTTGCGCGTGCACCCGACCCTGATCCCGCAGCGGCATTTGCTGGCCAACGTCAACGGCGTGATGAACGCGGTGCTGGTCAAGGGCGACGCGGTCGGCCAAAGCCTGTTCTACGGAGCCGGAGCCGGGGCCGAGCCGACCGCCTCGGCGGTGGTGGCGGACATCATCGACGTGGTGCGCACCCTGACCGCCGATCCGGACAACCGCGTGCCGCATCTGGCCTTCCAGCCGGATGCCCTGTCGGATTTGCCGGTATTACCGATGGACGAGGTGGAGACCGCCTACTACCTGCGGCTGCAGGCGCAGGATCGGCCCGGGGTGCTGGCCGACGTGACCCGCATCCTCGCCGACCGCGCCATCAGCATCGAAGCCATTCTGCAGAAGGAACCCATGCCCGGCGCCAGCGACGTGCCGATCATCCTGCTCGCTCACCGGGTCCGGGAACAGCGGATGAACGAGGCCATCGCCGCCATCGAGGCGCTGGACAGCCTCCGCGCTCCGGTGACGCGCATCCGGCTGGAACATCTCAGTTCGGACTGATCGTCCGGGCAGCGGATCGTCATGACAACCACCCTGCATCTGGTGATTCCCGGCCTGCTGGAAACCGGACGTTTCGAACCCGCCGATCCGGCGTTTCCTTCTCCCGCTGCCCCGGCGCTGGGCTGGCTGCTGGCCCGCGCCGATGTCCGCGCGGTCCCGGCGACGAGCGACGGCGTGCTGTTTCAATTGTTCGGCCTGCCGGTTCCCGCCGCAAGCGACCTGCCGGTCGCGGCGGTCACCCGGTTGGCCGACGGCGGTGAAGCCGACGACGGCTGGTGGCTGCGGGCCGACCCAGTGCATCTGCGCCCCGATCTGCGTGGGGTGCTGCTGGCTGATGCCCGAGTGCTGGCGCTCGAACCGGCCGAGGCGCGGGCGTTGGTCGATGCCTTCAACCAGACGTTCGCCGTCGACGGACTGCGGCTCGACGCCCCGCGACCCGACCGCTGGTATCTGCGCGTGCCGGCCGACCCCGGCCTTCGCACCCATCCGCTGATCGAGGCCATCGGCCGCGACATCAATCCGCTGCTGCCCCATGGTCCGAACGTCCGGCGCTGGCACGCGCTGCTGACCGAAGCGCAGATGCTGTTCCACGGCCACCCCGTCAACCAGGAGCGGGAACAACACCGCCAGCCGACGATCAACGGTCTCTGGCTCTGGGGCGGTGGTCGTTGTCCGCCGGGCGCCCGCGCCCCTGCCGCCGGTCTGTACGCCGACGATCCGTTGACCCGCGGACTGGCGCGGCTGGCGGATGCGGCCGTCGCGCCGGTTCCCGAACATGCGGGCGATTGGCTGGATACTGCCGATGGAGAACCGGATAGCCTGGTGGTGTTGGAGGCGACGCGCCACGACGCGGCGGATGACGATCCGGCAAGCTGGGCCGATCACATCGCGGAATTGGAATATGCCTGGTTCGCGTTCTGCCGGCGGTGGCTGCAAACCGGCAAGCTGACGGCCCTGCATCTCTACCCCGGTAACGGCCGGGTTTACACGCTGACCGGCGCCGCTCGCTGGCGGCTCTGGCGGCGGCCCCGTCCCTTACCCACCTATCGGTCCTGAACCGCACGGCCGCAACCGGGCCGAAGCGACCCCGGATTGATCCATCCATGCCCACGTTCATCGTCCGCCGCGCGATCGCGCCCCCCGTCGAACTGTCCGTCCCGCCCTTGCTCCGGCGCATCTACGCCGCCCGCGGCGTGCGCTCCGACGTCGAATTGACCAAGGAGCTTCGCTGTCTGACTTCGCCTGCCGCACTCAAGAACATGGACCGGGCGGTCGACCTGCTCCACACCGCCCTGCGCGAGCGCTGGCGCATCCTGATCGTCGCCGATTTCGACGCCGACGGCGCGACCGGTTGCGCGCTGGCGGTACGGGTCCTGCGGGCGATGGGCGCGGCCTGGGTCGGCTATCGGGTGCCCAACCGCTTCGAGCACAGCTACGGCCTGACCCCGGAAATCGTGGCGGTGGCGGCCCAGGACCGGCCGGACCTGCTGATCACGGTCGATAACGGCATCTCCAGCCACGAAGGGGTACGGGCGGCCCAGGCCCACGGCATGCAGGTACTGATCACCGACCATCATCTACCGGGTCAGGAACTGCCGCCGGCCGAGGCCATCGTCAATCCAAACCAGCCGGACGATGCGTTTCCCAGCAAATGCCTGGCCGGCGTCGGGGTGATCTTCTACGTGTTGTCGGCGTTGCGGGCCCGGTTGCGCGAGAGGGGCTGGTTCGCCGCGCGGAACCTGCCCGAACCCAACATGGCTCAGTTTCTCGACCTGGTGGCATTCGGCACCGTCGCCGACGTGGTGCCGCTGGATCATCTGAACCGCATCCTGGTCGAACAGGGCCTGCGGCGCATCCGCCAGGGTTCGTGCGTGCCCGGCATCCTCGCCCTGTGCGAGGTATCGGGCCGAAACCCGCAACGGCTCACCACCAGCGACATCGCGTTCTACCTCGCTCCCCGCCTGAACGCCGCCGGCCGGCTGGAAGACATGAGCCGGGGCATCGAATGCCTGCTGAACGACGATCCGGCGGCGGCGGCAACCATCGCCCGGCAACTGGACGCCACCAACCGGCGCCGCGGCGACATCACCACCGACATGCAGGCGCAGGCCTTGGACCACCTCGACCGGTTGCCGCGAAACGATGGCGAACTACCCTTCGGGCTGTGTCTGTTCGATGACGGCTGGCATCAGGGCGTGGTCGGCATCATTGCCGGCCGGCTCCGGGAAACGACCCACCGGCCGGTGATCGTGTTCGCGCCGGACCGCGACGGCCGGCTCAAGGGTTCGGGCCGCTCGGTGGACGGCGTGCACCTGCGCGACGTCCTGGCGGCCGTGGCGACCGATCATCCGGGTCTGATTCACCACTTCGGCGGTCACGCCATGGCCGTCGGGCTGACGCTGGCGGTGGAACGGTTCGCGGCGTTCGGCCAGGCGTTCGATGCCGAGGTACGTCGGCGGCTCGGCGCCGACGATCTGCATGGCCGGTTGCCGAGCGACGGCGAACTCGAACCCACCGACTTCACGCTGGATCTGGCCGAACAGCTTCGCGAGGCCGGTCCCTGGGGTCAGGGCTTTCCGGAACCGCTGTTCGATGGGATATTCGAGGTCCTGTCCCACCAAATCATGAAGGACCGACATCTCAAGCTCTGGCTGCGCCCGCCGGGTACGGCCCTGTCGCTGGAAGCGATCGCCTTCCAGCGGGCCAGCGAGTTCGGCCCCGGCGCGGCGCAGGTGCGCGTCGCCTATCGGCTGGACGCGAACGAATGGCGCGGCGAGCGGCGCTTGCAGTTGCGCGTCGAGCATCTGGAAATCCTCTGACGCAACACCGCGAATCCGGCGCCATGCTATTGCAGATCCAACTCGTCGGCGAACCGCCAGCCGTTCTTGCCGGCCCGTTTGGCGGCGTACATGGCATTATCGGCCTGGCGAAGCAAGGTCATCGCCTGATCCAGATTGGCGGGCAGTTCCGGTCGGTAGAGCGCGATGCCCACGCTGGCGGTAACTACGGGACTTGCCTCGCCCAAGGGCACCGGTTCGGCCAGTCTGGCGATGGTTTTCCGGGCCACGGCGGCGGCGGCATCGGGATTTCCGAGGTCCGGCAACACGATCACGAACTCGTCTCCGCCCAGGCGGGCGGCGGTATCGGTGGCCCGCACGCACTGCCGCAAGCGTTCGGCGACCTGCCGGAGCAACTCGTCGCCCATGTCGTGACCGAGCGTATCGTTCACCTGCTTGAAGCCGTCCAGATCCACCATCAACACCGCCAACAGCCGCCACTGGCGCCGGGCCTGCTGTAAATCCTTGCGCAGATGCTCGAACAGCAGATTGCGGTTGGGCATTCCCGTCAGGCTGTCGAAGTTGGCCATCCGCCAGTTGCGCAAGCTGACCTCGGTCAACTTGCGGGTACGCTCCTCCACCTTGGCTTTCACCTTGGCTTCCACCTTGGCTTCCACCGTACGGTCGTAGTCGCGCATCAGCGCCTCGGCCTTTTCCCGTAGCGCTTCGGCCTGTTTGTGGGCGGTGATATCCGTGGTGGTGCCGCGGTAACCCAGGAGTTCGCCGCCGTCGTCGAACAGCGGACTACCGCTGTTGCGAGTCCAGACCGATCGTTCCTGTCCGGGCAACCGCAGGCGCAACACGAGTTGCTGAAACGGCTGCCGCCGCCCGACCGCCGTCTTCAACGCGGCAAAATCGGCGTCCTGCTCCTGGGGAACGATAAAATCCCGCCAGTTCGCCCCCAACTGCATGTCCTGCGGTTCGGTGGCGCCAGGAAAACGCCCTCTCAGATCGCACAGACGGCCGTCGGCGTCGAATTCCCAGAGCAGATCGTTGGAAACCTCGGCCAGATCGCGGAACCGGGTGATATCGGCAAGCCGCGCGTTGGATACCGCCCCGGTCAGCAAGCCCGACGCCACCACGGTCGCCATCACGATCTGATATTGAAACGCCGAATCGGTCGGCTCGAGCAGCGCCACCATCGCCACGATTCCCAACTCGTACAGGAACACGGTCAGCACCGTACCCCGCATGCCGCAGGTCGCTACGATCCAGGTCAGCACCGGCAACAGCAGCAGGGTAACGAACGGGTGTGGTCGTCCATCGTGCGAAAAATGGTTCGGCGCCCAGAACAACGCCACCAGCAATACTATCGAGAACACCACCTGCAGCAGCACCAGCCGGGTGGGTTGCGGACCGGGCAAAGATGGCGAGCGAGGGCGGCGGAGCGGTTGCCCCTCGCCGAAACGCCGGGCCGGCGGCGCCACCAGGATCAACGCCAGCGGCGCGATCGTGGCCACTCCAACAAAATCACCGACCCACCAGCCCAGCACGATTTCCAGCCGAGACCGCGTCGGGGGCAGCATGCCGGCGGCATGGAGGATCCCGGTACCGGCCAGCGCCGCGAACAGCGCGCCAAAGGCGGCGATACCGAGAAAGGTCGCCACCCGCTGCGGGTCGTTAAAGCGCCATCTGTCCCGCCGAAAATCACCCGGACGGCTCCTCAGGGCATGGGTCGCCACCAAATAGCCGAGCGCCGGCGCCAAACTGGCCATCAGATAATACGGCCACTGCTCCCAGGACCAGAAGGTCAACCCGGCGATCAGCGACGCAACCACCGGCAACGGCAAGGCCCGCGCGCCGCGCTCGAGCAGGATGGCGAAGGTCAGGCCGGCGGGCGGATACCAGAGACTGACGCCGGCCGCCAGATTCAAGACGTTCGAAAGCAGCCAAAGGCCGACCCAGGCGGCGACATAACCCAGCGCCAGAATCACCATCCGCGAGTGCCGTGGACCCTCCACCTTCCCGGAATCCTCGTCATCGACCGCTCGTTCCATAATGATTGCCTCGTTCAAACACGGCTAACGCTCGTCGGTTTCGATTCCGCGCGCGACCGTGCCGATCCTGGTCCGAAAGAATCGTCCACCCCATCACTTTCAGTAGTGAATCATTCGATAGATGCTTTCATCCGTCAGTGCCGCCTCGAGCGCATCGCCCACCACCGTCGCCCAGCGTTCGACCCCCGCATCGTCGGCGATCAGATCCTGGCGGATTTCGACTTCCACGTGCGGCAAGCCGGCCGCGCCGCCGTGCGCGTCCATGGTAAAGCCAACCTCGCGCCCCGAATAGGGTTCGTTGTCACCGACGCACAGATCGGGATCGACCCGGAACCGGGCGATCAACAGCCCGGCCAGGCGCGGATCGCGATTCCACAGCACGCCGAGCTGCCAGGGGCGGCGGAACCCGTTCATCACCGGGGTAAAGCTGTGGATGGCGATCAGTGCGGGCGCATGGCCGTGCCCGTGCCGCCAGCGATGCGTCAGCATCTGGGTGATGGCGTGGTGATACGGCCAGAATACCTCGTTCAGCCGAACCTCGGCGGCGTCGTCGTCGAGATTCCGGTTGCCGGGAATGAAGATACCGTCGCTGACCTCGGCGATGGAGGTGGGATCGCCGGGCGAGCGGTTGCAGTCGATCACCAGCCGCGAAAAGCCGGCCAGTACCGCGGGTGCGTCCAACCGCGCCGCCAACAGCCGGGCGACGCGGGCGGCCCCGATGTCCCAGGCGATGTGCTGGGCCAACTCGGCAGGTCCCAATCCGAGCTGGCCGAGCGCGGTGGGAATCGCGTTGCTGGCATGGTCGCAAACCAGCACCACCGGGGCCCGGCCGTTCGGGTTGGCCACGACAAACGGCGGCGGATCGCCGGGACCGAGCAGGGGCGACGCAACAAAAGGGTCGGACATGGTGTCGTTCGTGGTGAGATGGTGGAATCGGCAAACACGCAGTGGGAGCATCAAACTACCCGGCGGGCGATTGACGACTCCATTGTACCCGCCACAAGGCGCGGAGCACCCCCGCCGGTCGGTCGCCCGGCCGGCCCCTCAAATCGAACCCGTCTTCTATGCAAGTCGCTTGAGCACGTTTTGACGGAAGCGCACCACCTGGCCGGGATCCGGCAATTCCCGGCCCAAGACCTCCAACGCCGCCTCCATCTCACTGACCGAACCCCAGGTTTCCTCGCAAACGATCGCAGCCATGGGGCCGATGAATTCCATCAGTTCCTGTTCCAACACGGCCTTCGCCCGATCGGTCAGCGTCCGCCGGCTGGCCGGATCGCCCGTCACCGGCAGCTGGCCAACTCCACCATGGAGGGTCCAGCCCAGACTGGTTTTCTGGGTAAAGGCGACGATGCGCTTTCCCGCGTCCTCATAGATAATCGGCGCCTGGGCCGACTCCGGGTTGCGCAGGGCCGGATGGCCGCTCAGATCCTGCAAGGCCTGCGCGACCTGTTCGGGCTTGCCATGGGCGATCACCTTGTTGTTCTCATCAACCAGGATGGCGAAGCCGGTCTTGCCGATCCTGGCTCCGGTAACCACCTGGGAAACATCCACCAAATGCATGGCCAAGGCGAGAACGCCGCGGATCGGATTGCCGCCGTCCTGAATCGGCCCGGCCATGATCAGCGCCGGCTTCTGAGTGGTTCTGCCGATCACGACCTCCTGACCGAGCGGCTTCCCTTCCAGAACCTGCTTGAAGTAACTGCGATCCCCGTATTTGAATTTCTGAGGAGGTTCATCGTCGCTGCGACCGATGTTCTGGCCGTCGCGGTTGACAGTAAAAACCAGATACGCCCATTCGTAGCTGTTCTGAATCGCCTTGAGGACCGGTTTTTGCCGGGCGGCATCCATCGAGGCGATGTCGGGCAGGACGGCGTTTTCGCGCAGGACCCGCAGATTCATGTCGATCCAACCGTTCGCCTTGCCGACCAAGCCGTTCGCGGCCAACGTCAGATTCTGGTTGGCGTTTTGACGCCAGTCCCGCTCGATCTGGTATCCGCTGATATACAATAGCCCTCCAATGGGGATCAGCGCGACCGCGATCATCGTCAACAGTATTTTATGGAATATTTTCAAAGCGAACCCTGATTTCGCTTCCGTCACGATTCAATCCTCTGTTTGCATGGGACGGCGAACGATTCCGAACTGTCTCAAGACGGGTGTCCGAAAAAATCAGTCACACGATTTCGAAGTCCCCCGCGGTACCGTCGCCGAAAATCTTGTTGTTCTGGATCGATCAGATGCCCCTAAGCTAAACACTGCTGATTTGCAAATCAAGCTCCTCACCACCCATCAGTTTTGAAAATCGCTGGGTTCGCTCGTCAGCAGGCGGTATTAAGTGTTTGATTTACCGTTGCAGGAAATCTGCTGAAATGTTCTGAACCCATGGTTTGGGACAGACTGATAGGTGGTAAGAATCAAGCTCTAATCCAAATTGCGGCATCAGGAACCTGACCTCTTCCTCCCCGCGCCGCTTGGCTCGAGTAAACGGTGGGCGACTCGCAAGGCTCGACGGACGGCGTCTTGAGGAAATCCGCCAGCGTCGGGATTGACGCCGACTGAATTGGTATAGAATTGTACGATTCACAACTATTCCGGTGACAAGATGGCTTCATCCAACCCATCGAGCGGTGATGGCACCGAGATCATCGTCGCGGCTTCCCAGTCCAAGCTGCGAGTTCAATTCGAAGCGATCGAATTGCGCGTGACCTCCGGACCGGACGCCGGACTGGAAGTCAGTCTCGGACTGCCGACCGTGCGCATCGGTTCGGCCCCGGACAACGACATCGTCCTGACCGACCGGACGGTTTCGCGCCGACACGCCGAGATCCGCATGACCCCGAACGGGCTGCTGCTGCACGACCTGGGTTCCACCAATGGTACCTTCATCAACGACGTGCGCATCACCGAGGCTTACGTGCCCACCAAGGCCGAATGCCGGCTCGGTTATTCGCAACTCCAAATCCGCCAGCACACCGAGGAACGGAAAGTGGCGGTACCGCGCCAGGACCATCTGGGCGAACTGGTGGGCGCCAGCGAGCGGATGCGGGAACTGTACGGCCTGATCCGGGCGGTGGCTCCCACCCCCACCACCGTGCACCTGCACGGCGAATCCGGTGCCGGAAAGGAGCTGGTGGCCCGTACCCTGCACGCCTTTTCCGGCCGGCCGGGACCGTTCGTGGTGTTCGACGCGTCGGTGGCCGATCCGGAGATGGTGCGCAACGACTTGTTCGGCCACATCAAGGGCGCGTTCACCGGGGCCACCGGCTCGCGCGAGGGCGCGTTCCGGCAGGCGCATACCGGCACCCTGCTCATCGACGAAATCGGCGAACTGCCCCTGGACCTGCAGCCGCGACTGTTGCGGGTGCTGGAAACCCGCGAGGTGACGCCGATCGGCTCCGACAAGTCGGCCCGGGTGGACGTGCGCGTCATTACCGCCACCCACCGCGACTTGGCAGGGATGGTCCGATCCGGTACCTTCCGCGCCGACCTGTTCTACCGCCTGTCGGTGGTGCCGATCGATGTCCCGGCGCTGCGGGAGATTCGCGAGGACATTCCAACGATCGCCGAGCACCTGTGCCAACAATTGCAACTGAACTGCCGGATCTCGGGGTCGGCCATGATGGCGCTGCAACGCCACGACTGGCCCGGCAACGCGCGGGAGTTGCGCAACGTGCTGGAACGCGCGGCGGTGCTGTGCGGCGACCGGGAAATCCGTCCGGAGGATTTGCGGCTACCCAAGGAATCCCAGCCGGTCCGGGCACCGACGCCCGCCGTCCCGATCCAGCCGTTCGCCCCCCCCAGCTCCCCCGAACCGATCTCCGCCCCAAAAACGGTCCCGGCGGACGCCCGTGCTCATCTCAAGGACATGGAGCGGCAGATGATTCTGGAGGCGATGACCCGGAAACGGAACAACAAGGCGGCGGTGGCACGGGAACTGGGCATCCCCCTGTCGACGCTGAAACGCCGCCTCAAAGACTATCAGGTCGACGACGAAGACGAGGCAGAGTAGCGGGCGCCGGGGCCGAGTGAAGACCGGCGGCTCGCCAGCCCGCGAACACCGGCCCGGCGACGGTGCGCGTCACAGGCCGAGGGCGCTCAGATCCAGCCGTCCCCGACGCATCCCCGGACACCAGTAATAGGCCCCGGATACCGGCCGGGTGAATCTGAACAGCGCGTCCGCGATGCCATCCTCCAAACCGGCCATCCGCCGCAACTGGGCCTCGAACGCCCCCAGGGACGCTCCGAACGCAACGAACACCAGACCGGCCCGGCGGCCGTCCGCCCACGGCATGGAGCGGCGTACGACGAAAGCGGCCGGTTCGAAACTCTCCTGGGCGGTGCGCTTCACGTGGGCCGAGGGTGGCGCATCCTCGATCTCCTCGTTGCCGGCGCGATGGCGGCCGATGACGTTGTCCCGTTCCTCCGGGCTCATCGCCTCGAAGCAATCCAGCCGATGCAGCCACTGTTGCACCGCCACGAAACTCGAACCCTCCAGGCCGGCAGTTCCGCCCCGGACGATGGCGGCGGCCTCGGCATCTTTGCCCTTGGGATTTTCGGTGCCGTCCTCGTAGCCGGTCAGGTCGCGCCCGTCGAGGTATCGGAAAGCGTCGATCGCCTGCTCCAATTCGAAAGCACCGGCCAACAAGCGTTCGATCCGCCGGGATTGATGGAAAACTTCCCCCCGGTCGTCGCCGCGAATCCAAACCCATAATGCCCCATCCGTCGCCGGAATCTCGAAACCGGGACCGATCAGATTGGGGAAGGGCCACAAATCTTCCACTTCCGCGCCCAGCGCCAGAACGGCGGACAAACCCAATCCGACTACCCAGCGTTCGCCGTCGGTCGCATCGCGCAGCGCGCGCAGGCTCTCGCGCGGCTCGGCCTCGGGCTTGAGGGAAAACGTCAGGTACCGGGCGAACGGCGGCACGGGAAGCAGGATACCGGGCTGGGCGGTGTTCATGTTTCGATCTCCTTGGCGGTGAGCGACGGATGATACCCGAGTACGGCGGACCTTGGCGGTTCCGAAAACCGTGCGCCACCGGCTCCTACGCCGCGGTCGCCGGTTTGCCCGCCTGTTCCGCCAGTGCCCAGGCCACATGCTCGCGCACCAGTACCGATGAATGCGCCATCCGGGCTTGCAGGGCGGTCGCGATCACCGAAGAACGTGGGGCGTTCCCCAGGGCCACGGCGACGTTGCGCAACCAGCGTTCGTGACCGATCCGGCGGATGGCGCTGCCTTCGGTGCGCCGCAGGAATTCCGCCTCGTCCCAGCCGAACAGTTCGAGCAATCCCGGCGCGTCCAGACCATGGCGAGCGCGAAAATCCGGTTCCACCGACGGCCGGGCGAAGCGGTTCCACGGACAAACCAGTTGGCAGTCGTCGCAACCGTAAATCCGGTTGCCGATGGCGCGACGGAATTCCAGCGGAATCGATCCGCGCAGTTCGATGGTGTGGTAGGAAATGCAACGGCGAGCGTCCACCCGGAAGGGGGCGACGATGGCCTGGGTCGGGCAAATCTCCAGACAGGCGACGCAGCGCCCGCAATGGCCGGTCGCCGGCCGGTCGGCTGGCAACGGCAGATCCACGTAGATTTCGCCGAGGAAAAACCACGATCCGGTCCGCCGGTCCAGCAGGTTGCCGTGCTTGCCGATCCAGCCCAACCCGGCCTTCTCCGCCAGCGCCTTTTCCAGCACCGGCGCGCTGTCGGCGAACACCCGGTAACCGAACGGACCGATGGCGGCGGCGATGCGCCCGGCCAGCCGTCGCAAACGCTGGCGCAGGACCTTGTGATAATCCCGACCCAGAGCGTAGCGCGACACATAGCCCAAATCCGGCTGGCCCAGCACGCTCCAAGGTTCGGCGGACTCCGGCGGCCAATAATCCATCCGGGCCGCGATGACGCGCACCGTACCGGGGACCAGCTCCGCCGGCCGGCTGCGCTTGACCCCGTGTCGGATCATGTAATCCATCGCGCCGTGAAACCCGGCCGCCAGCCACTCGAGCAGCCGTGCCTCGTGCCCGCTCAGATCGATGCCGGCGATGCCGACCTGTTGGAACCCCAGTTCCCGGCCCCACGCCTTGATGGCGGCGGCCAGTTGGGCGAGTTCGGCGGCGGCAAGGGTAACGGTCATGGCAACGGCTGGAATTGACAAAGCGACGGGCGTATTGTGCCCTCATCCATCGCGGCGAAGGAGATTTCCATGCGCGAACTGCCTTTCGAACTGTACCGCGCCGCCCAGGTGCGGGAACTGGACCGCATCGCCATCGAGGAGCGCGGTATTCCCGGCTACACCCTGATGAACCGGGCCGGCGAGGCGGCGTTCAAACTGCTACGCCAGCGCTGGCCCGATGCGTCGCGGATCGCGGTGGTTTGCGGCGGCGGCAACAACGCGGGCGACGGCTATGTGGTGGCCCGACTGGCCCGTCGGACCGGCCTGGATGTCAAGGTGTTGACGCTCTTCAATCCGGACGAGCTGCGTGGCGACGCACTGACCGCGTGGCGGGACGCCTGCACCGCCGGCGTTGCGACCACGATCTTTACCGCCGACGGTCTGGCCGAAGCCGAACTGCTGGTGGACGCCATCCTCGGTACCGGTCTGGAACGGGAGGTAAGCGGTACCTGGCGGGGGGCGATCGAGGCCATGAACGCTCGTCCCGCCGACATCCTGGCGCTCGATATCCCTTCCGGACTGCACGCCGACACCGGCGCCATCCTCGGCGCCGCCATCGAGGCGGCGGCCACCGTCACCTTCATCGGCCTCAAGCAGGGTCTGTTCACCGGCCAAGGACCGGCCTGTTGCGGCGAGATCAGCTTCGCCGATCTCGGGGCACCGCCCGACATCTATCCGGCGATCCATCCGGCCTGCTGGCGCTACGCCGGCGAGGATCTGCCGGCCGTGCTCCCCAGGCGCCGGCGCAGCGCCCACAAGGGTCATTTCGGCCACGTGCTGGTGATCGGCGGCGAACTGGGCCTGGCCGGCGCGGCGCGGCTGGCCGGCGAAGCGGCCGCCCGTTGCGGGGCGGGGCTGGTCAGCGTCGCCACCCGGGCCGCCCATGCCGGCATGCAGGCAGCGGCCCGGCCGGAACTGATGTTCCAGGGCATCGAAAACCCCGGCGACCTCGCCCCGCTGTTCGAGCGGGCGACGGTCGTCGCCATCGGACCGGGACTGGGCCGCGGCGACTGGGGACGGGACATGCTGCGCGCGGCGCTGGCCAGCGACAAGCCGCTGGTGGTGGACGCCGACGGGCTGAACCTGCTGGCCGCCGAGCCGCCGTATCGCGACCGCTGGATCTTGACGCCGCATCCCGGCGAGGCGGCCCGACTGCTGAAGATGACGCCGGCCGAGGTCGAGGCCGACCGCTTTACCGCAGTGGAGGATCTGGCGCTGCGCTTCGGCGGGGTGGCGGTGCTCAAGGGCGCCGGCTCGCTGATCGCCAGCAAGACGGACGGACAGGTGGCCCTGTGCGCCGCCGGCAATCCCGGCATGGCCAGCGGCGGCATGGGCGACGTGTTGACCGGGGTGATCGCCGCGCTGGCGGCGCAAGGCCTGTCGCTGTTCGCGGCGGCTAAAGCCGGCGTTTACCTGCACGGCCGGGCCGGCGATCTGGCCGCGCAATCCGGCGGCGAGCGCGGGTTGCTGGCGACCGACCTGCTGCCGTTCCTGCGACAACTGGTCAATCCCTGAACCATGCCGGAGCGGCATCTCGATTCCGCCGCCGCCACCGAAGCGCTCGGCGCGCGGCTGGCCGCGGCGCTGGCGCCCGGTTGCGTGCTCTATCTGAGCGGCGAGCTGGGGGCCGGCAAGACCACGCTGGTGCGTGGCCTGCTGCGCGCGCTCGGCCATCGCGGCACGGTGAAGAGCCCCACCTACACTTTGGTGGAACCCTATCAAGTGGCGGATCGGCGACTGTTTCACTGGGATTTGTACCGGCTGGCCGATCCCGAGGAACTGGAATTTCTCGGCCTGCGGGACCAAGTCGACGGCGAGGCGGTGCTGCTGATCGAATGGCCGGAACGCGGCCGGGGCGAACTGCCAGCGGCGGATTTGGCGGTGACGCTCGACTATGCCGGCGCAGGCCGCACTTGCCGGCTGGAAGCCGGTTCCCCGACCGGCCAGGCCATGCTGGCGGGGCTGGCCGGTTAACCTACTGATCTTCCAAATCCGCCCACAGCCCGCCCAGTTCGAGGGCAATTTCGGTAAAGGGCTCCACGGTGACGGAATCCTGCTCCTGAAACAGTCCGATCACGGTCCAGCGTCCGTCGTGCAGGGCGAAAACTTCCAGCGTGTGGGCCAGCGGGTCCACCAGCCAGAGATAAGGCACGCCATAACGTGCATATACGGGCATCTTGACGACCCGGTCGGTTTTGGCGGTGGACGGCGACAGGATTTCGCAGATCCAATCCGGCACGACCTCAATCCGATGATCGCGGGGCAGGCGCGGCATTCGCTCGCGCCGCCAGCCGGCCAGATCGGGAACTACCATTTCAATGTCGCGGATGAAGTGGACTTCCGGTTCGATCAGAATCCACCAGCCACCCGGCCCACCACGACCCCGATGGTAGGCGCTGCCGATGTCTATTTCCAGCCCCGAACCCGCCAATGTATGAGGGGTTGCCGGACGCGGTTGGGTATAAAGCTGTCCATTGATGATTTCGCCGGTCAGGTTTTCCGGCAGCGCTTCGAGTTGTGCGTACAGATCAGCCGAAGGTACTGAATTTTTCATCACGGCGGACATGGGGGCACCTCCTGCTCGCTCGACGGTTCTTGCGTTTCTTCATCTTAGCGCCTTCCGCCGGCCACAACGAAGTCAGATGGAGGGTGGTGTCGGGAACGATTTTTACCCGATTGCCGCGCAGGATATCCGGCCGCATGAACCGATGGAATGGCCGGGAACCTCACGGATTGAGCTGCCGGTAAACCGCGTGCGCGACCCGATCCAGCACCGGCCGGTCCACATCGCCGATGAGGGCGTAGGCGAGATCGCCGTCCACCCAGTAGAAGGCGCCGACCCCATCCTGCTCGGCGAACCGAAAAGCGGTCTCGCGGTTGCCGTCCAACCCCCGCCGCACGTACAGGGTCAGGCGTCGGCCACCGGCGTCCTGATACATGAACTGCGCCGCCGGCTTGTCGTCGGCCGGCAGCAAGCGTCCCCCCAGCAACTGGAAACCCAGCTCCTCCAGCGCCGGCGCCCGGATCGTGGTACCGAGCCGTTTGGACAGCCACGCGACCAAGTGCTGCTGCTGGCCAGCGTCCACTTCCACCGGATGGCGGACCTCGGGCACATAAACCACATGCGCCGCCAGCGCCTGGCGCACGAAGGCTCGGTCGGCGACGAGCGGCTGCCGCGCGTGCTCGTGGGCGAACCAGCCCAGCATGCCGCCGAACAGCATCAATCCGGCTGCGGCAGCCGCTCGCGCCAGCCAGGCCGGCGGCGCCCGCCGACGCGCCGGCGGGACGGTCAGATGGCTCGGAACCGGCTCGTCCAACACGGGATCGAACAACCGATGCAACTCGGCGTCGATGGTCCGATAGTCCGCCAGTCTTTGCCGCTCGGCGGGATTGGCGTCCAGATACGCCTCCACCGCCGCATGGCGCGCGGGTTCCAGACGACCGTCCACATACGCGTGCAGATCGGTCTCGTCGACCGATTCGGCGCTCACTATTTGACCCTCCGCAACCGGGCGCGGGGCGGTTCCCGCAAAGCGCGGCGCAACGCCTCGCGGGCGCGCGACAGCCGCGACATCACCGTGCCCGGCGGTACGTTCAGAATCGCCGCCGCCTCGGCGTAATCCAGTTGCTCCAACCCCACCAGCAGCAACACCTCGCGATGCTCCAGGCTCAACCCGTCCAGCGCCCGCTCCACATCCCGCAGGTCCAGCGCCGCCTCGTGCCGGGACGGCGCCAGCGCCGGCGGCTCCTCCTCCGGCAGCGGATCGAACGGTGGGGCGCCGGCCTGTCGGCGCACGCTATTAGCGTAGAGATTGTGCAGGATGGTGAACAGCCAGGCGCGCAATTCGCCTTCGCCATCCCACAGCCGCCGCCGACTCCAGGCCCGCTCCAGGCAATCCTGCACCAGATCGTCGGCCCGCTGCGCCCCCACCAGCGCCCGGGCATAGCGGCGCAGGCGGGGAATCTGCTCGGTCACGAGTCGGGCGAAGTCGGCCACGGCCCAATCCGCGTCAGGTGGTGTTGCCGCCGACCGGGCAGGTGTTGAAACCCAGCGCCGTATACAGCGGACACCAACGGATCAGACCGGTCAGCAACGGCACCAGTCCGATCCAGCCCCACGGCGTCTGGGGCCCGACGAAAACCAGCGCCAGCAGGATCGATCCCACCACAATCCGCGCGATGCGGTCGATACCGCCCACGTTCTTGCCCATGACGGTCCCCTCCCCTTCAACCGGCCAGATTCGGATCGATCTGCCAGACTTCGCCGACGATCTTGCCGTCGCGATAGACCAGCACGTAGCGGACCTTGATGTCGTTCTTGCCGCCGAACACCACGTTGGCGGTCACGGTCGCGCCCTTGGGATTGGCGCTCTCCTGCACGTTCGAGACCTTGACCGTGAGTTCGCCCTGCGCCTTGGCGAACTTGCCCCACACCTCGCCCAGCGCGGTCTTGCCGACATAGCGGCCATCCAACGGCCCGCCAACCCACTCCAGGGTGGCACTGTCGGCGTACTGGCTCAACACATTTTCCACTTGGCCGCCGGCGATAGCGCGGAAGTGGGCCTGAGCACTGTCACCGGCGGGGCCCGCCAGTACCATGTTGCCAGCGAGCAGCAGCGCTGGCGCTAAAAACAACGGATGAATCGAACGATGCATGACGGTTCCCTCTTGCGTGTGTTGGATAACGGTGGTTGGGCCATAACAATGGCCTTCACCGGGGTAAACACGCCGCGCGGGAAAATATTCCAAGAGCCGTGTCAATTTTCCATCAATCCGACCACCGTACTTGATAGGTCGTACTCCTCTCGCTCGGCCCGGTGGGCGTCAGGCAATCCTTGTCGACCCGATCGGCCAGTTCCGATGGTGGCCACCCGAACCATCCTGGATCGGAATGGCCTTCACCTAAGGAACGGTGACGACAGCGATTCGCTTCAGGGCCAAAAATCTGTAACAATTTTTCACTACCCAGCGATGCCGCGAACGCGCGTGGCATAAGCAACCACCTCCGGAAAGAACGCCGCGAAATCCTCCGCCAACCCGTCGGCGTGGCGTTCCAGTTCGGGCAGCGCGTCGGCCAGCGGATTGGCCCGCCGCAGCCGGCCTGAAATTCCTCCCAAAGCTCGGCCGATGCCCTCCAGTTCGCGGTACGAGCCCAGCAAATCGTTAGCGGTCATGTAGGCGATACTGCGCTGCATGGGTAGCGGCCATTCGGCCTGGCGGGCGTGCAGCCGCGCGTAAACCGCCCGCGCGAACTCGGCCAGCGGCACCGGCGAATAGTCGGACCAGTCGCGGGCCAGACAGTGATCGTAGAACAGGTCGACCAGGATGCCGGCATAGCGGCGAAACGGCGGCTGGAAACGACCACGACCGCGGGCGGTCACCGGATGGGCGTCGGTGAAAGCATCCACTTGGCGATGCAGCCGCACGCCGAGCCGCACGCCCGGCGACCAATCCTCCGGCACCGGACCCCGCAGGAATTCGCCCAGCAGGCTGCCCACCAGCAGTTCGGGATCTTCGCCGGCCAAATGGAAATGGGCCAGATAGTTCATGGTGTGGCGTTGCGGGCGAGAAGAGGAAAGTCAGGATCGAACCGGCCGCTTGGCCAATTTGCGCTGCAAGGTGCGGCGGTGCATGCCCAACTGCCGCGCGGTGGCGGAGATGTTGCCGTCATTGTCGCGCAGCACCCGCTGGATGTGCTCCCATTCCAGGCGATTCACGCTCAGGGGGCGGGCGCTGACCGGCACGCCGGGATCTCCCCCACTGGCGGCGAAAGCCGCCAGCACCTGGTCAGCGTCGGCCGGCTTGGCCAGATAATTCACCGCGCCGAGTTTGATGGCTTCCACCGCCGTGGCGATGCTGGCGTAGCCGGTCAGGACCACGATGCGGGTGGCGGGATCGAGCGCCAGCAGGTCCGGAATCAGGCTCAGCCCCGAATCGCCGGCCAGATTGAGATCCACCACGGCGTATTCCGGCGGTTCGAGCCGCGCCTGGTGCAGGGCCGCCGCGCTGCTGTGGGCGGCCGCCACGGCGAAGCCGCGCCGGCTCAGGGCGAGTCCCAGCACCCGGCAGAACGTCGCGTCGTCGTCCACCAGCAACAGGCTGGAACGCTCGGTCGAATCCATCATGCGACTTCGGCCCGCGCCGGCAAGTCGATGCGGGTGCAGGTTCCGCCCCAGGGATCGCGCGCCAGGCTCACCTGCCCGCCCAACCGCTCCAGCGCGGCGTGCGCCAGCAGCAGCCCGATGCCGGTGCCGCCACTCTTGGTGGAAAAAAAGGCTTCGCCGGCGCGTTCCGCCACTTCCGCCGACAGGCCCGGCCCCCGATCGCGAATCTCGATGATCACCCGGCGCGCGTCCCAGCGTCCCGCCAGATCCACGCCGTCGGGGCAGGCGTCGGCCGCGTTATCGAGCAGGCTGATCAAGGTCTGGCCGATGGTCTGCGGCGCCGTCACCGCCGGCGGCGGCAACGGTCCGGCGCAGTTCACCCGCAGCGGTACGCGGGGATGCAGCAGTTGCCAGCGGTTGCGCGTACGCTCCAGCAACACGTCCAGCGTCTGCGCCGCCTCGCGGTCGGCCGCCAGATCGGCGCCGCGCAGCAGATCGCCGAGGATGGATTTGCACGCCTCCACCTGCTGGCGCAGAGTGCGCAAGTCGGCGCACAGCATCGCGTCCTCGCCGTGCTCGCGTTCCAGTTCCCTGGCCAGCACGGCGATGGTGGACAGTGGGGTACCCAATTCGTGGGCCGCGCCGGCCGCGAACATGCCCAGCGCCAGAATCTGCTCGTCGCGCAGCGCTTCCTCGCGCAATTGCGCCACCTGCCGGTCCCGTTGGCGCAACGCCGCCGCCAACCGCGCCACGAAACCGGCGATCAGCAGGGCGCTGATGACGAACACCAGCCACATACCCCATAGATGCGCGTGAAAGCCGGGACCGTGGCCGCTGAGCATGCCCGGCAGCGGCAGATAATGGAACATCAGCGCCGTGTAAACCGTCACCGTCACTCCCGCCATTGCCCAGACGCACCCAGCCGGCAACAACGCGGCGGTGATGACCAGGGGCAACAGCAGCAGCGAAACGAAGGGATTGCTGGCGCCGCCGCTGAAGAACAGCAGCACTGCGAGCGCCAGCACGTCGAGTTGCAAATACGCGAACAACTCCCACGCCATCACCGGCGCTACCCACCGAACCCGTAGGCGCAGCGCGGCGAACGCCAGCGCCATCAGGCCCAGAAACATGCCGACAGCCCACAACGGCAGCGGTTGCGGGGGCATCAGGCCAAAGCGCAGCCAGAACAGCATGACGCACGGTCCCAACACCACCAGCAAACGGAGTAGCAACAAGCGCCGCAAGTCTTCCATCCAGCAAGCTCCGATTCGGTCACCGCCGCTTCGGGCGCGGCGACAGCATTTGTCGCATTCCAAACCGCTCCATCAATCCTTAACATCGGAGTCCAGCTTGGGGCGACGGGGCCCGCTGGTTTTGGGCCAAGGGGGTTCCGGCGTGGGTCTGGACAACACGCGCCAGCCGCCGAGGGCGCCGACGAACGAAAGCCATCGTCACAAACCTCGCCGGTCTCTCATCGATCTTCGAACATCATGCCCGCCTGGCGGGAGGCGGGCTTCATTGTAGCGATTCCCTCGATTCCACCGGGTGCGACAATTTGTCGCACCCCCCTCCATTTTCCCCCAGCGATGTTGGCTGGATAATCCGAAGCGGCGCGTGCTTGGGAGTACCCTCTTATCACCCAGCCAGCGGCTGGCGCTTCCCAGCCCCGCCCGTTGAGATCAAGATATCCATTGCTCTTGGAGCATCACCCCCAATATTCGGAGATTTCCAGATCCATGAACATCAAGTTGTCCGCGCTGGGTTTGTTGCTCGCACTGAGCACCCCCGTTTTGGCCGCCGATACCGCAACGATCAAAGTCGAGGAGCCATGGGCGCGAGAAAGCCCGCCCACCGTCACCAACGGCGCCGCTTACATGACGCTCGTCAACACGGGCAAGGAGGCGGACCGCCTGGTCAGCGCGTCCGGCGAGGTTTCGGCCACCGTCGAGCTGCACACCCATCTGATGGAGGACGGGATGATGAAAATGCGTCCGATCAAAACCATCGAAGTCAATCCCGGCGAACCCGCCGTGCTCAAGCCCGGTGGATTGCACATCATGTTGATCGGACTTAAAAAGCCCTTGGTGGCGGACCAAACCTTTCCCCTGCGCCTGCGCTTCGAAAAAGCCGGCGAGATACCGGTGGAAGTGAAGGTGAGTAAAATGGGTCCGGGAGAAGGCGCCGAGCAGTCGCATCACAAAGACCACAAGGCGCAATGACGTTAAATTTTTCAGAGAGGGGTTGGAGATCCCGGTTCCAGCCCCGCTCGACGAGAAGGCCATACCATGACGCGCGGCAAACAAATTATCCTGATACTGGCCGGTGCGCTGGCTTTGGGTTTTGGCCTCTGGCTGGGTCAAATACTGACCCGCCCTCCAGTCCAGCCTCCGGCCATCTCCGGCATCCTCTTTCCCGAACCCAGGGAAATCGAAGACTTCACCCTGACCGACCAGACCGGCCAGCCTTTCCACCGCGACTGGTTTTTGGGCAAGTGGACCTTTCTGTACTTCGGCTATACCTACTGTCCCGATGTATGTCCGCTAACGCTGTTCGAACTCGCCAAGGTGCAGCAACAACTGGCGCGAAATAACTTGGATCAGGATACCGCCTACATGCTGATTTCGGTGGACCCCCAACGCGATACGCCGCAACGGCTGGGAGAATATACCCGCTATTTCAATCCAAAATTTCTAGGCGCCACCGGCGCGCCGGAGGAACTGAACAAGCTGGCGCGACAATTTGGCGTTATTTACATGCGCTCGCCCGATCAGGAGAATAAAGCCAATTACAGCATCGACCATTCTTCCACGGTGATCGTGATCGATCCCAATGCCCATCTGCACGCCATCCTTACCCCTCCCCACAAGCCGGAAACCATCGTGTCCGATTTCATGAAAATTCGCGAACACTACCGATCAATCAATAATTAAATCGTTACTTTATTTAAAAAATCGACCATGACATTTCAGATTATTCACGAACCAGCCAGCAGATTGAATTCCGCCAAATAGGTTGTATCACTCACGACTTCCACCGTAACCCGCCATTCCCGGCGTCCCATCGAGCAAACTGGCAAGATTGCGTGTCCCCGCCACGTTTTATCCGCCTGTTGGCTGAGATCGAAGCGGTTAAATCCCATATCCATGTTCGACATGGAAAAATTGACCGCGACTTTTTTGGCCTTGGCCGCTTCCCGCCCAATGAGATTTACCCCCACGGGGAATGCGGTCAGCGGTTGTACGCTGTCCCCCAGCCCGAGCGTTACGGTCAACGTCGCATCGCCGGCCGTACAAAGCCCGCCCACGGGATTACAGGCGGCATCGGCATTCAAAACAGTGGCGTGAACTGGGTTTCGCTGTAACCAATGATTTAAGAGAGGATAATGCACGCTTCCCAGGATGCCCAATAGAAATAAAACGGTAATCGCCCCACCGAACACCAGAAAATCCTGCCTCATCATATTCTGCCCCATAGCCTCGATAATGATCCGTACGCCACTCTCCTCCTCATTCATGGCGCTGAATACCAACTTTTGGCAGGGCGCCGATCCCATCGTAACAGTTCACATGATCCCGTGGGTGCGACAATTTGTCGCATTCTCACCTTGTTCTCCTCGAATTACCGTAGACATGCTCGTGCAGAAAAATGTAAAAAGCTCGATCTGTTGAATCGGCCGGATAGAAAAGCCAACGACCCAGATTCCTCGCCAGCCCTCAAGCCCGGAACCGTCGCACCAGCCGCCGCAACTGGCGCACGTCCGCCAGCGAGGGTGCCGGCCCATAGCGCAGCACCGCGTAGAGCTGACCGATCTCCCGCGCCGGCCCCGCCAATTCCGGCCGGCTGGCCGCAACCCGCTCGGCGAACGCCAGCGGTCCTTCGCGCGCGCCGCGCGCCAGCCCCCGCCGGGCTAACCGGGCGCAGAACCGCAGCCAGGCTCGCGCCACCGGATCGGGGACCCAGCGCTTGCGCCAGCGCAGGCCGGCGACGAGCAGACCGAAACCACTCAGGACCGCCGTCATCGCCACCGTCATCTCACCCCAGTCCACCGGTCCGAATCCGAGCCCCGAAAGAAACTCCTTTTGCCGGTCCGGTCCATAGGCCAATACCCACTCGTTCCAGGCATTGCTGAACGAATCCCAGGTCAACGCCAGTTGTCGCAGCCACTCCCCTCCCCCGCCCCTGCGCGCCATGAACGGCAGTTCCAGCGGGTCGGCCACGGCAGCATACAGTCCGTCCTGAACCCGCGTGGGCGCCACCGCCGCCGTGGGGTCCACGCGGACCCAGCCGCGCTCCGGCAGCCAGACCTCGGCCCAGGCATGGGCATCGGACTGGCGAACGATCAGATAATCGCCCAGTTCGTTACGCTCCCCGCCCTGATAGCCGGTCACCACCCGCGCCGGTACTTCGGCCGCCCGCATCAGAAACACGAAGGCGCTGGCGTAGTGCTCGCAAAAACCCTGGCGAGTCCGGAACAGAAAATCGTCCACGCCATCGCTGCCCAGCAACGGCGGGGTCAACGTGTAATAGAACGCCTGCTCGCGAAACAGGGCGAGCGCGGCGTCGACCAGCGCGCCGGGCCGGGAATCGCGCTCCCGCCACTCGGCCGCCAGCGCGCGGGCGCGCGGATTGCCCCGGGCCGGCAACCGCAGGGCGCGGTTGCGTTCCGCCGCGCTCAGCTCGCCCGTCCGGTAACGGGGATAGGACCGCATCTCGTAGCGGTACACCTCGTTGACCGGCTGGTCGCGCAGCACCTGAAACGACGGGGTCATGCCGGCGCGCGCCGGCAGGCTGGCGGGCAAATCCAGGGCGAGCAGCCAGCGGCGGTTGCTCGGCTCCATGATGACCGAATACTCCAGCGCCGCTCCCTCCGCTGCGAAGGGTATCGGCGTCCTGGCCGGCAACTCATCGGCGCGGGTCCAGCGGCGGCCGTCGAAATTCCACAGGATCGGGCCGCGCCAGTAAAGCTGGGACTGCGGCGGAAGGTCACCGGCAAATCGGACCCGGAACGCCACCGCGCCGGACTTGGTCAGTTGGCTGACCGTGCCCGGCATCATCTCCTCGGACAGCCCGGTCCGACCCTCGTAAGCGTCCTTGGGCAGCCCCCACAGCGGTCCGGGAATGCGCGGGAACAGGACGAACAAAACCAGCATCACCGGAACGGCCTGCAAGACCATCCGACCAGCCAGCCACAACGGCGCGAGCGCCGTCAACCCGGCGTGCTGGCGGTGGATCATCACCTGAGCCGCCAGCATGACCAGCACCACCACGCACAGCCAGGCGACCATCGGGATTTCCTGGCTGTAGAGCAAATTGCTCATCACCAGCAGGTACCCCAGAAACACCAGCACTACCCCATCCCGCAGGCCGCGCGTTTCCAGCAGCTTGCAGGCGGTCATGGCGGTCAGCAGCGCCACGCCGGCGTCGCGGCCGAACAGCGTCCGAAAGTCGATCAGCACGCCAGCTCCGGCCACTATCGCCACCACGAGCAGCAGCCAGCGGGGCGGCAACGGTTTGTCGCGGACCGCGATGAACCAGCGCCAGCCGGCGATGGCGGCGAACAGCGCCGCGAGCCAGAGCGGGAGTTCGGCGGCGTGCGGCGCCACCGCCAGCGCCAGCGTGACCAGGAGCCAGGCCAGCGCCAGCGGGGTCAACGGTTCTTCGGGTCGTTTGGAAGAGAGCGGGGCATGAGGGGAACGCCAGCGCTTCCAGAACTTCATCAAGGGAGACTCCCGCAAACTGCGTAACAATCGCACAAGTGTTGACAGGTTATAAAAAATGCCGCCATTTATTCTATTTCGCTGGCAAAATTCCCCCTACTGTAAGTTTTCCTGCGATTGCATCCCGATCCTTCATCGATGTCTGAGAGGCTGTATAAAAACTAACCGACTGATTGATAAAAAATCCGTAGGATACGCATTGCTTGGGGTCGCCGACGAGCGGCGGACGTGAGTCCGCTGTTTCCGTGCCAGCCGCTATCGCCGACGTCTTGCCGCGTTCCGGGAAACAGGGGGCTGACGCCCCCCGCTCGCGGAACGACCGCGCCGCTCTCACAGGGAGAGGGGAGTTTTTGTACTCTCTGAATCACGGATTGCCACCGATGGCGTGGATCGCACGGACGATTCCGTGTCATCCGGTAATCTGTTTGATCCGTGATTCAGACGAGGGGGTATCATGCCCGTTCCCAGGTTTCGATCACAGGAAAATTTACGCGAAGCAAGAATTTGACCCTGATTTCCTGAAAGTTGGCGACCACCCGGAGTGATCCCGCTTGAGCCACCAGCCCACCGCCGAACAACTCGACACATTCGTCGCCAC
>JAVMKL010000176.1:0-4174 GCA_031732875.1 Candidatus Competibacter sp.
CAACGGTTCGAACGACGGCGTCGGACGGGACGACGTTGCTGATGGCGTTGACATAGCCGCTGCCGTGTTCGAAAGACCCCGCCAGCGCGGTCGTGCTCAGGGTCAGGCCGGAAACCAGAACCAACAGGGTGGTCTTGACAGTCTTGTTCATGGGATAACTCCTCGGATTGGTGGGTTAGAGATAACTTCGACGGTCGATTGCAATGGGGCAACACCCGTGCCAACCCGAAAATTTTTTATTTTTTTACTTATTTATCATAATGATACTGTTAATTCTGGCATAATGCCGGCGCGACGCGGGGACAGGCAACGGCCACGATATATCGCGACCCGTTAAATAACGCGGTAATGAAAGGAGGAATTCCCGGGATGGTCTTGGTAAACGAAGGCCATTTGGTATAAAACTGCTCGCTGGATTCCTTCATCCCCTGGTGTCCAGGGGCTACAGCGATGACGAGGGGAGTTTTGGAATGTTGCCGCAGATCGTTCCCGAAACCAACTATCTGATGCGGATGGCCGATGGGACCATCAAGCAGGTCAATCCGCTGACCGGAACCGAGGTGTGGACCGTCCCCGGGCGGGGTAACCGTCCCCTTGGAGTGAAGTCACCCAACCCCGCCCCGCTCAACCCCGCCCAGACCGGCGCCCATTGCGCGTTTTGCGCCCGCAACTATCTGGAAACCCCGCCCGAGAAGGCCCGGCTGGTCAAGACCGGCGACAAATTCACCACGCTCCGCCATCTCCAGTTCGATACCCTGTTCGACACGGTGGCCGAGTTCCGCCGCATCCCCAATCTGTTCGAAATCGTTTCCTTCGATTACTGGCAGAAGAACTTCGGCTACAAACTGCCGGACGCCATCGAACAGCACAAGCGCAACTACCTGGCTTCGGAATCCGGCCGCTACCACGTGCTCAAGGTGGTGGAACAACGGCTGAAGGCGGCCGGAGTGGACGAAGCCATCTGGGACCGGCTGTCCCTGGACGAGCGACTTCAGTTTGCCAACGCCTTCTTCGGTGGCGGTCACGAACTGATCGTCGCCCGGCGCCATTTCGTCGACGGCGCCACCCACGACGATCAACTGGCTTCCTCCGGGACCCTGACGCCGGAGGAGCACTACCAGTATCTCCGCTTCACCATCGACGCGATGCGCGACATCTACGTCAACAACCGCTACGTCCGCTACGTGGCGGTGTTCCAGAACTGGCTGAAGGCGGCCGGCGCCTCCTTCGACCACCTGCACAAGCAACTGGTCGCCATCGACGAGCGCGGGGTTCAGAACGAGATGGAGCTGGAGTTGGTGCGGGCTAACCCCAACCTGTACAACGAAGCCGCCGTCAACTTTGCCGCCTACCGCAACCTGGTGGTAGCCGAAAACGATTATGCCATCGCCTACGCCGGCTTCGGCCACCGCTTCCCCACCCTGGAGATCTTCTCCAAGAGCGAGCGCAGCCAGCCGTGGAACCATTCCCCCGACGAACTGCGCGGCATGTCCGATCTGGTGCACGCCTGCCACGCCGCCACCGGAGCCGATATTCCCTGCAACGAGGAGTGGTACTACAAACCGCCCGACGTCGACGTTCCCATGCCGTGGCGGGTCCTGATCAAATGGCGGGTGTCCACGCCGGCCGGATTCGAGGGCGGTACCAAGATCTATGTCAACACCATCGATCCGGAGACCTTGCGCGACCGGGTGGTGCCGCGTCTGTTCCAGCTCAAGAACCAGGGTCGGATCGCGCCGATGAAAATCGCCTTCGAATGCGCCTGCGTGCCCAACTGCCTTCGGTATAACCCCGCCGTGCGGCAGCAGGGATCTTCCGATACCGAATTCCCGCCGTTGTCCGGCGGTCCGTCCCAGCATGAGTGATCGCGCCGTCTGCTGGCGGCGGAGGTGCTGACCACAGCGTGGGTCGAGCCGTCGCCGGGACGGCGGTTGCGGATCGAGTTTGGGACGATGTCGGCTCTGATCGGGACTGAATGGATTATGATCCGGTCGTGCGTGGCCACGCTGGCTCGGACGCCAGCCCGTTCATTTTGGCTTGAAGGCATCCAGACTGCCATCCTTAAAATAAAGGATGGCATCGGGATAATACCAGTCCTCAAGCTTTTTCCCGTCGGCGTTCGTGGTCGCCTTTTTTTGCGAGGGTTTCCCGTACTTCGACAGAATGGAAGCGGAAGTATCACCGAGATTCAACTCCGATGTCATATTCGGCTTATTCGATTTATCCTCGCCAGACACATCGGGAGCGCCGGTATTTGTGGCGCAACCGGATAAAAGCATAGCTGCGACTCCCAACACCTTGAGCAGCTTGCGGCGCGGGTTATCGCGCCGCGACTCGTTCCAATTCTGGTTCATTTTCTTCCTCCACCAAAGTGACCATCGAGACTGGTGCTTGAAGTATATCGCCTTACTGTTTGCCTTGCCGTTCCGCGTCCCAAGGATAGCCAGTCCGCTTTTTACCCTCGCCCACCGCTCTCCAAAATGTCGGTCCTGACGTTCGACGACCGTCCGTATCAGCTCGCGTACCTCTGGTCTGACTGGCTGAAAATCCGGTTGATCGCGCGCAAACGCAAACGATGCCATGGTGGAAATCGATCTGTGTTTCGTGGTCCTCCACCAGTTCTGAACATCTCGCCATTGACGACGTCACCATTCGCGACTATTTTTCAAATTGGTCGTGTTTCATAAGCGACTCTATTCTCCACCATTGACCGTTCAGGAGGCTCGTCGATGACCGCTCGCATGACAGTTTTGTTGCTTCTCGTATCGGCCTCCATGCCGGCATTCGCCCAGGGATCGCAACGCGACGCCGCAATTCAAACGGTTCGCACCTATTGCAAGGCCGATATCGAGCGGCTCTGCCCCTATGTGGAGCCGGGTAGCGGCGGGGTCCAGGCGTGTCTGAAGCAGCACCGGCAAGAAATATCGGTCGGTTGCGCTCAGGCACTGCAGCAATTGAGGCAATCAAGACAATAGTAAAGCCATCTCCGGACGAGACGCTGATGTTTCCCGTGGAACCAGTCGGTCGGTTCATCCACACTCCCGCGGGGAACGAGCCTCAATTTTCCGTACGGAAAGTGCATTTCCCGGTTCGCGCGGCCTCGAGCCGCGCGACCAGCACCGGCACCACCGCCTCGGCGAGGGAAACGCCGCCGCGGCCGTGAGAATGCAGATGCCCGGCGCGGTAGGGCGCCATGCCGCGCGAGACATCGACACGCGCAAAATCGCCCCGGACGCCCGGATTTCTCTGCGCTGACGTCCAATTGGCGTGTTATGGGCTGACGCCCCAACCGCCGTTCTGCGATTCTGAACCATAAAATCCGTTGAGAAACGGTATTAGCCGCGTCGAATCGCTGGCGGTCAGTGTGTTCGGATTCTTCATCCCTGCATCCTGCGCTACCTGCCCTGCCTGGTTCGCCAGAGGCTATATGCTTCCAAGCCCCGCCTTGGCGGCCAGAATCGCCTGCGTCAATCGCTGGGGTTCGTCGGTACCCAGCCGCAAGCGCTGGCCGGAAACGAGGGTGACCTCCACCGCCTCCCAACCCGACACGTTGTACGACCAGCCGTGTGGAGTGCGGTGGATGCCCCAGCCGTCGGTCCAGGTGTTGCGAACCGGACGGGCTTCCACGATCTCCGCTAGCGGGATGTGCTTTCGGATCAGGCCGATGCCGAAATGGAAATTCAGGTGCGTCAAATCGATTTCGATGGTGAGCGCGTGGAATAGCCCCAGAAACACGGTCATCAGCGCTGGCCCGATCAGCTTCAGCGCGCTCGGGCCGGTCAAGGCCTCCATGCTGGCGGCGGCCAGCGCCAAAAGCAGCAGGACCGTTACCACCACGGTACCGAATTGAGTATGACGATAACAGACGGCCCTCATCCGCGACTTTTCCTCCTGCCGATCACCTGTCGGATCGTCTCGCCGCGGGGCACGGGATGGCGGCAGCGGTCGTGGCGGTCATAGAACGTTGGGCGTTCGAAGTCCTCAAGCCAAAGGCGCAAGAACGCTTTTCAAAGTGTAGGTGGAGTTGCGGGTCGATCAAATGCCGCGGCTTTATTCTTTTAAGGTTAAAAAAGGAAAGGATAGGCGCGAAAAAACGGCTAATTCTTAATTATAAACAATAGCTTACAAAACTGAGCCGCGACCTATACCTACCACACCGCCCTCACCCGCGACC
>JAVMKL010000177.1:0-4173 GCA_031732875.1 Candidatus Competibacter sp.
CCGTCGATGTTCTGGGTCAGCACGCAGACCTCGAAGCGATCCTGCAACTCGGCGATGATGGCGTGACCATCGTTGAATCGTGCCCCCCGGCAGGAATGCTCGATCTGATGCAGATATTTCCAGGTGATGGCCGGATTGGCTTCCATCATCGATCCAGACAGAGCGGTTTCAATCGAAAAGTTTTCTTCGGTCATCTGGTTGTTGTACAGCCCACCGATACCGCGATAGGTCGGCAGGCCAGAGTCGGCGGAAATGCCGGCGCCGGTGATGAACAGCAGCCGGCGGGCGCGGCGCAGTTCTTCCGCGACGCGGGCGACGATGGCGGGATTGGGTTCGGACATGGCGCGGCCTCGCTGAGGTAGTGGGCGACCCGAACGTTCAGGCCGCCAGCAGGCTGTAGAGGGCCTCGAATTCGCGGGTCAGCTTGTGGCGGGGGTCGAGATGGATCATCGGCAACGCCTGGACGTGCGATTCGCGGATCTTGATCGAGGCCGACAGGAAGGCTTCCAGCACCGGTAACCCTTCGGCGCGCAGTTCCTCGACCAGCCGCACCGGCAGGTTGGCGCGGGCCTGGTAGTGGTTGACCACGATGCCTTCCACCCGCAGGTTGCGGTTGTGGTCGGCTTGGATTTCGCGGACGCTGTCCATCAGGGTGTAGAGGGCGCGGCGCGAGAAGTCGTCGCAGTCGAAGGGGATCAGGCAGGCGTCGGCGGCGATCAGGGCCGAGCGCGTGTAGAAGTTCAGCGCCGGCGGGGTGTCGATGAAGATTTCATCGAACTCCTTGAGGGTGTCCAGCGCCTCCCGCAGCTTGTACATCTTGTAGCGCGATTCCAGCTTGATTTGCAGGTCTTCCAGCCGGGGATCGGACGGCAGCACGCCGAGGTTGGCGAAAGGGCTCGGGACGATGTAGGCGGCCGGCTTGTCGGCGAACAGCTTGTAGGCCAGGATGTCATCGAAGAAGTGGGCGATGGTTTTCTTCTGCTCTTGGAGGGAGTTGCCCAGCAGGTAACGGGAAGCGTTGGCCTGTGGGTCCAGATCCACTAGCAGGGTCCGCCGGCCCCGCGCGGCGCTGATGGCGGCCAGGTTGCACGCGATGGTGGATTTGCCCACTCCCCCTTTCTGGTTGAAGACGACTCGGCGCATGGCGGTTTCCACGGTTTTGTTGGGGTTGAAATGAAAAGTGTAGTCAAGCCGCGGGAGGGCGTCGAGGGTTTGGCCGGGGTGGAAACTTACTTGGCCGCCGCGGGCTTGATTTCCGGTAGCCAGTGTTTGGCGCTGGCCTGTTTGCCCAGATCGGTTTTCCCGCAGCGACTCACCAGGGTCTTGTAGAAGCGCTCCGCCGCCTTGGGATCGAGGTTCTTGATCCAGTTGCCGGCGGTGGCCAGCACCAGGGCCGTCTGGTCGGACTGGTCGGGCATCAGTTGGGTGGCGGCCCAGGCCAGGTCGGCGGCGCGATAACGGTAGTGAAACCGCCGGTCCGGCGTGGGAAGATTGCCGGCGGCGCGTTGGAGTTCGTCGGGCGCGGCCCGATTGACCCCATCCCTGGGTCGGTCGGCGGTGGTGGTACCGAGGTCGAAGCTGCCGCCGAAAATCGCCCAGTCGGGATCGCTTTCGGCGCCGAGCAGGTCCATGCCTTGGTCGCGGGTGATTTGGGCGGCGGTCCAGAGCGCCTCGGCGCGTTGGGAAACGGGTGTCTTCAAATCGTTGCCGCGCCGCAGGGCGTCGGTGTAGCGGCCGAAGCTCTCCCCCCGGTCGGCGGGATAATAGGGCGCGGCCTGGTCCAGACGGCCCTGCCGCGCCAGCCGGCGGGCGAGCAGATAACGCATCCGGGCGTCCACGCTGGAACGCGTCCCTTCGGCGGGTGGCGGGACGGGGTTCGGCCAGCGCCGGTTCACGAAGTCCTGCAACTCCACTAGCGTCAGCACCTGTTCGGCCACATAGGCCGCATCGAGCCAGTGGTTGTCGCTTTCACCGCCGACGCCCAGCAGCAGGGCATCGAGCGCGGCGAGGTATTCCCCGCGCGCCAGCCGGAGGCCGCCGATTTCGGCATGGGCCCGTTTGGCGTCGAAGACCTCGGCGTCGTCGACCTGGTCCCGGCTGATCGCGAAGCCTGGATCGTGGGGGAAGTGGGCGGCGACCTCGGCGATCAGCGGCAGGGCTTCCGTCACCTTGCCCTCCCGCAGCAGCAATTTAGCCCGCAACCACTGGGCGATGGGCGCCGACGCGGGAACCTTTTCCAGCCAGGCCCGGGCCAGCTCGAAGTTGCCGGCCTGATAGGCGGCCCAGGCCAGTCGGTCGGCCTCCTCGACCGAGGCGTCCACTGTCTTGAGACTGTCCAGCCAGGCCGTCACCCGGGGATCGTTCCTGAGCAGGCTGGCGGACAGCAGGTAGCCGGTTACCAGCCGGCGGGCGGTGGGATTTTTCGCGCATTCGGCGCGGGCTTCCGGCTTGGCGTCGCCCGCGGCATGGCGGGCGGCCAGCAGCAGGGAGATTGGCGCGGCGGGGTCGCCTGCTTCCAGTTGTACCCGGAACCGTTCCAGCGCCACCGCGTAATGTCCCTGCTGGAGTTCCATTTGCGCTTCCCAGCCGAGGCTGGCGGCGGCCAGGCCGAGACGGTCGGGAAAGCCCTGCTGGGCCAGTTCCCGCGCCTGCTGGAACCAGCGCCGCGCCTCGGCGGGATTATCATTCATGTAGCTGCGGCCGAGCATGTAGGCGGCCCAGATGGAACGCTGGCGGCGCTGCTCGGCCGGCCGGTTCAGCAACGCCTGCCAGGCCTGCCGGGCGACGTCGGTCTGCTTGCCGTGATAGGCGATGGCGCCGCGCAGGTAATCGGCAAATTCGCCCGGCAAACCATCGGGAACCGTCAGCCCCGGCGGGGGATCGGGTTCCGGCGGCCGGGTGGCGTCGGCCATTCCGCTCCACAGTTCTTCCTCCCGAGCCACTATCTTTTGGGCGTGCGCCGTCAGCGCTCGCCGTACCGCCGTGTAGTCCACCAGGATTTTCTCGCGTCGGGTGGGGTCGGGCTGAGTGGCCGCCAGCGCCTGGTTCAGGTCCTCCAGGTCGATGGTTTCGGTTTGCGTCACTTGGGCGTTGCCCAGGGTGTCGTTCTCGCCCATCGGCGGTGGGACGGCGCGGAACGGCGACGGGTAGGGCGCCGGTACCCGTTGCGCTTCGTAGGCGAAGGTGGAGTAGGGCAGTTCCAGGAAGGCGTCGTCCTTTTCGATCAGAATCCGGCTCGGCAGGAACGGGCCGCAGGCGTCGGCGGACGGCGACAGGGTGGCGAACGGCAGGGCGCCGAGCAGGGTGCTAGCGAGGCGGCGAGGGTTCCACATGGGCCGAAATCTCCGGCGGTTGGTTGAAACGCAGCCAGCCGAGGGTAAGGTGCTGGCCGGGGGCGAGTCGCGGCGGCTCTTCGGGCGGCGGCTGAAGTTGAACGGACTCCGGGGCGGTACGCGCCACCGTGAATCCGGCCAGACCGTCGGCGGCGAGCAGGCGGGCTTGGCGCCATTGCAGGGCGACCGGCGCATCGAGCAGGCTGTCGGCGTCGCCCGCCGCGCGAACGGCGACCTCGACCAGCCCGTCGGTCGATCGCTCCAGCATCAGTTCGGTTTTCGCCGCTGGCGTCTTGCCCCGCATCACGGTTTGCCAGGTTCGTTCGTTCCAGCTTAGCCGGTCTTCGGGCAGGGGCAAGCGGTACCAGATGACTCCGCGCAGCACGCCGGGACGATGGCTTTGCAGCCAGCGCACCAAGCCGGCCATGGCCACCGGGTCGGCGCGAACTTCGCGCACCCTGGCGTTGCCGGCCGTCGTCAGGGTTGGCCCTTCGGCGGAGAGGCCGAGCAGTCGGTTTTGGGTGTCGAACCAGGCCCGGTAGCCGTAGGTGGGCAGGGCGACCTGGAACGGCCGGTCGAGTCGGGCGGCTTTCTCGATCGCGCGTTTGGCCCGTTCGGGATCGCAGAGGGTAAAGGGCTGGTCTGGTGCGCGGGGCGCCTCCCAGGAGTGGACCTGCAACACGTAGCCATCGGCGGCCTGAATCAGCCGGGCGAAGGCGGGACTGTCCAGCCAGGTCGGCAGAGCGGTAAGAACCAACGGGGTGGGGGCGATGGCAGCCCGCAAGGCTTCCAGCCATTGGCGGTAACCGTCGAGCTGGCGGGTGGCGGCGTCGAAATCCAG
>JAVMKL010000178.1:0-4168 GCA_031732875.1 Candidatus Competibacter sp.
CCGCTGTAAAACAAACCGGCCGCCAGGGTTCCCCAGACGCCGCAGAATGCGTGGACCGAAACGGCGTCCACCACGTCGTCCCAGCGCATTTTCGCTATGAGGGCCGGACCCATGGTGGTGATAACGCCGGCGATGGCGCCGGTGAGCACCGCATGGCCCGGTTCCATCGACGCGCAGCCTGCGGTGATCGCCACCAGTCCGCCGATGCTGGCGTTGACCGTGCCGGTCAGCAGCACCGGCCGGCCTAACATTACGCTGAACACAGCGGCTCCCACGGCGCCCGCGCAGGCTCCGAGATGAGTATTGACCAGGATTTTGCCGATGCCGACGTCGGCGGCGAGAGTGGATCCGCCGTTGAAGCCCACCCAGCCAAACCAGAGAATGAAACCGCCCAATACGACCAGGCTTAGGTTATGACCGGGAATGGGGCGCGATTCGCCATTCGGGCCGAACCGTCCCAACCGCGGCCCCAGCACGATGATGCCGGCCAGCGCGCACCACCCGCCGATCGAATGCACGACCGTCGAACCGGCGAAATCGACGAAGCCCATGGCCTTGAGCCAACCGTCTCCGCCGCCATAGCCACCCCAGGCCCAACTGCCGAACACCGGGTAAATCAGCCCGGAGATGACGCAGGCGCCGATGAGATAGGCGTTGAAATGAATGCGCTCGGCCATGGCGCCGGAAGCGATCGTGGTCGAAGTCGCGGCGAACATCATCTGGAAGAACAGGAAAGTCCAGCCCAAGTCCGCGGTGCTGTTCGGGGCAAAGTGACTGGTGCCCAACCAGCCGGAGGGATTGTCGCCGAACATGAGTCCAAACCCGATCAGCCAGAAGATGAGGCCACCCACGCAGGCATCCATGTAGTTCTTCATGAGCACGTTGACGGCGTTTTTGCTGCGCGCCATGCCCCCTTCGAGCAGGGCAAAACCGGCCTGCATGAAGAAAACCAGCCCCGCGCTGGTGGCCAGCCAGATGGTATCGACGGCGGCGCGCGAGATGTCGCTGGCAGCCAGCGCGGCTGGGCTGACCAATGCCAGCGCCAGTGCTGGCGCCAATTGCCAGCAGCGAAAGAACTGTGATCGCATGGGTTATCCTCCTGAACGGACAGTGACGAATCGGAGCTGGTTGCGATGCAGCAAATAATATGCCATTTATTTGATACAGTTGTAAATTTTAAATCCCATGTTGAAATTTATCGATATCGCGATCTAAAAAATATAAAATAACCAGCGAGTTATTGTAATAATCGGAATTGCCGGCCAACGGTCGCGCGCCGTAGTGACGGTCGTGGATCGGGGAAAAAGATGATCAAATGATATGGTTGCCGCAACTCGAGTTGCACTATTAAAAGGCAACTCAACTATTTTTGTCCTATTTTAAAGCAAATGACACAATAATAAGACATAATTAACGCAAGATGGCTCCTTCAGACCGTCGCCACGAATATGGATCTGGGTTTCGGCTAACGTGGTAATATTTTAAAAATCAAAGTTATATTTTTTGGTCCATGAGTTTGCGACCAAGATCGGGCAATGCACCACAATGTATCGATTCCCCGCGCGACCAAGGAATGCTTTATGTCGACAGCAGTGGTTTCCGTTCCAACCATCCCGTCCATGTCCGACTCCCCGGTTTCGGTCGTTCCCCCCCAAGCCCACAGCGACGCCGAGATGATCGCGCTATGGCTGAACGGCCAGGCCAGCCCCCACACCCGCGCCAACTATCGGCGCAGCGCCCTGCACTTTCTGGCGTTCGTGGCCAAGCCACTGGCTCGAGTGACGGTAGGCGACCTGCAGGCCTGGGGGGCGGCGTTGAACGGTCTGGCCCCGGCCAGCCGCGCCAACCGGCTGGCGGCGATCAAATCGCTGTTCTCCACCGCCCATCGGCTGGGTTACCTGCCGTTCAACCCGGGTGGGGTGATCAAGCTGCCCGCGATCAAGCGCACCCTGGCCGAACGGATTCTGGCCGAGGCCGAGGTGCAGCGATTGCTGGCGCTGGAATCCAACCCGCGCAACCGGGCCTTGTTGACCCTGTTGTACGCCGCCGGGCTGCGGGTATCCGAGCTGTGCGGCCTGCGCTGGCGCGACCTGCGACCGCGCGATCGGGGCGAAGCTCAGCTCGCCGTGCTGGGTAAGGGTGGCCGCACCCGGGTCATCCTGCTGCCGGCCCGGGTCGCCGCCCTGCTCGGACCGCCGGGATCGCCGGACGCCCCGCTGTTCGCCAGCCGCAAGGGCGGCGGGGCGCTACACCGCGGCCAGGTGCACCGGCTGGTCCAGGCCGCCGCCCGCCGGGCCGGCCTCGCGGCCCCGGTCTCGCCCCACTGGCTGCGCCACGCCCATGCTTCCCACGCCCTGGAACGCGGCGCCAGCCTGCCACTGGTCCAACAGACCCTGGGTCACGCCTCGGTGGCCACCACCGGGATTTACCTGCACGCCCGCCCCAGCGACAGCTCGGCCCGCTATCTGGCGGTGTAGGATTGCGGTCAGGCTCTTTCCCGCGCCCGCGCCCGTTCCCACGCCGGACGGGCCAGCAACCGGTCGGCGTAGGCTTCCACATGCGGATCGGCCGGCGGCAGTTTGTTGGCGCGGGCCCAGGCCAGGGTGTGCGCCGCCAGCAGGTCGGCGGCGGTGAAGCGCTCCCCCACCAGATACTCTCGCTCGCCCAGGCCGATCACCAACACCTTGGCGGCCACGGCGAATTCCCAGACCGCCGTCTCGATCACGGCCGGCACCCGCCGTTTTTCCGGCAGCGCGAAGCGATGCTTGGCGATGGTCCAAAGCGGTTGCTCCAGTTCGCTCATCACAAAGAAGCACCACTGGTTGTAACGGGCGCGCTCGGGGGAGCCGGCCGGCGGCGTCAGGCCGCTGGCGGGGAAGCAGTCGCCGATGTAGGTACAAATCGCCCCGGACTCGGTGAGCACCCGCTCTCCGTCCACCAGGGTGGGCACCTTGCCGCCGGGATTGAGCGCCAGATAGTCGGGCCGCCGGCCGGCGCCGGCGAGCAGGTCAATCTTGTGGTAGTCATATTCGGCGCCCGCTTCTTCCAATGCCCAGACGACCCGGGTGGAGCGGGTGTTGGGGCAACCATAAACCTGTAGCATGTAATCTCTCCTGGCAGGACGTTATCCTCGCAGTATAAGCGTTCGCTCGCTTTCGCCCGCTGGAATCGCCGTTTCGAACCATCCCGGCGCTTTGCGCCACCCCTCCATATCCTACCCGCAGCCGGCTCGGCTCAAACCACCGCCGACCGCAAGCGCAAGGCGTTGTAGACCACCGACACCGAGCTGAAGCTCATGGCCGCCGCCGCGAGCATCGGCGAGAGCAGGATGCCGAAGGCGGGATACAGCACGCCCGCCGCTATTGGCACTCCGAGCGCGTTGTACGCGAACGCGAAGAACAGGTTCTGGCGGATGTTGCGCAGGGTAGCGCGGCTCAGGTGCCGGGCGCGGACGATGCCGTTCAGATCGCCCTTGACCAGGGTCACGCCGGCGCTCTCCATGGCCACGTCGGTGCCGGTGCCCATGGCGATGCCGACCTGGGCTTGCGCCAGCGCGGGCGCATCGTTGACGCCGTCGCCGGCCATCGCGACCCGGCGGCCTTCTCGTTGCAGCGCTTTGATCTGTTCCGCCTTCTGATCCGGCAGCACGCCGGCGATCACCTGATCCAGGCCCAGTTTTCGTGCCACGGCTCGAGCCGTGGTTTCGCTGTCGCCGGTCAGCATGACGATGTTCAGTCCCTCGGCATGGAGCGCCCGGAGGGCGGCGGGCGTCGTTGGCTTGATGGGATCGGCGACTCCGAGCAAACCGGCAACCCAACCGTCCACCGCGACGAACATCACGGTCTGGCCATCGGCCCGCAGCCGTTCTGCCTCGTCTTCCAGAGCGCCCGGATCGACGTTCAATGCTTGCAGCAACGCCCGGTTGCCCAAGACGATCCGATGACCGTCCACTTCGCCCGTCACGCCTTGGCCGGTCACCGACTCGAAGCGTTCGGCCTGACCGAGCGCGATGCCCCGTTCCCGCGCACCGCCGACGATGGCGTCGGCCAGCGGATGCTCGCTGCCCCGTTCCAGCGTCGCGGCGAACCGCAACAACGTCGCTTCATCCAGATGCGACGCGGGCACCGTCGTCACCAACTGGGGTTTGCCCTCGGTCAGGGTGCCGGTC
>JAVMKL010000179.1:0-2085 GCA_031732875.1 Candidatus Competibacter sp.
GGCGAGGTGGTGGTGCAGTTCTGGCTCCGGCCGGGCGAGCAGGCGGTGTTCTTCGATCCGGGGAACAACGATCCGCCCGCCGATCCGATTCCACAGGAGTTGAGGAAGTTTTTGTAGGTGATGGACGTGGCTTGATACAACGCAAGGATCGAGTAGCCCTGCGAAAGGGCAGGGCCAAAGCGGTGCTCAAAGGGACTCCCAACCATCGTGAAGACCCTTTTCACCCGCCCTATTCCTGGCTTCAACGAGAATGCGATCCTTGAATTCTGGATGCACGGTTATAGGCCAGAGCTTATACCAATATTCGTAACGGCTATTGAGAAACTCTAGGGCTTCAGACCAAGCGATCACAGGCGGGAATCTAGAAATAGGACTACCCATTCCGATGCGACCTTCTTCCAACAAAAGATCAAACAGAACAACCTGATTTGTCTCAAAAGTGAATTCCCATTCATCCTCAGCATTCTTGATGCCGAAAAGTGTAATCGAACCTCCCTCTGCTCCAAGTTTGAGGATGACTTCAGATTTATTTTTGCTCTTCGAGACGCCATCCTCCTCCACCGCTGATCCAGCAACATCTTTTTTAACTACACGGTAAAATTCGCCCTTGGAAAAAGGCTTTCGCGCTGATTTCTTTTCCCCCGTTTTCGCCAGCCCGTTGGCTTCCGCTAAACAGGCGACCATAGCCCCGATGAACCGCTTGCAGTTGTCATCCCACGATAGGGTGGTTTGATTGTGAACTGTTTCAAAGACCAGATCGGCCACTCCGTCCACGCCTGGGTGGCCAAGCAGAGTGGCCTCTCTGATCTTGACGTAGCATTCGGGCGACATCAGCGTGTCGAAAAGAAATTTTCCGTCGCCACGAGCGAGCGGCCCATACTGGCGATATTGCACCGCAAAATCATCGACGGATGGAATATTCGTTGCAATGACCAAGGTTTGCATTTTCATGATATCCCTCAGAAGATATCTATAAAGGAGATATCATAATAAAGCACTTCAAATATTAAAGTCAATAAAATTGATATCTATATTTATGATATCTAAAAAATGGATAAGATTGGTCCATCCGTCGATTTATAATCGCGCCACCACCTTCTCCATCCGCTCCTGCCCGACGTTGGTGTAAATCTGGGTGGTGGCGACGCTCTCGTGGCCGAGCAGGGCCTTGATGTCCACCAGTTCAGCGCCAGCGTTGAGCAGGTTCGTGGCGTAGGTGTGGCGCAGTTTGTGGGGTGAAATCTTCTTGTCGATGCCTGCCTTGTTCAGCATCCCCCGCAGGTAGGCACGGGCCGCCTGTGATGATACTGGCTTCTGCCCCGCCGCGCGGGCGAACACATACTCCCCGCGCGGCTGATCCTTCAGCCAGAAGCCAAACACCGCGCCGAAGGCTTCCGGCAGCGGCACCAACCGTTCCTTATTGCCCTTGCCAATCACCCGAACTGACTTGGCCGTCCCGTCCACCAACCGCACGTCAGCGGCCTTCAGGCCCAACGCCTCCGAGATGCGCAGCCCGGAGTTGAGCAGCAACCCGAACAGTAGCTCGTAGCGGCGGCGGGTTTCGGTCATCTTCGCTTGGTTGTTCCCGAAAATGTTGATGGGGATGTTGCGCCGGTCCTTGAGCGTTGCTTCCAGCCGCTGTTGCTCCTCCTTCTCCAGCCAGACCGGGATGCGCAGCGGGCGCTTGGGCTTGTCGGCCAGGTAGACCGGATCGGCCTCGACGATCTCGTACTTCAGCGCCCACTTGTAGAAGCTGCTCAGGGTGCTCAGGCGGCGGGTGACGATGTGGGCGCTCACCTGCCGTTCCCGCAATTGCCAGGCGCTGAACTGCTCCACGTCCGCCGCCCGTGCCCGCTGCCAGTCCTTGCCGGCCGCCTGGAGCCAGTCCCGCCACAGGCCCAGATCGGCGTTGTAGGCGTAGCAGGTGGTCTCGCGGTGGCCCTTGGCGTACCGGAGATGCGAAAGGAACTCGCGCCGGGCCTCGTCGAAGATCTCACGGTCAAAACTCATGGCGATGCTCCACCCGCCTCGCGCTACCCTGCTGCGTCGAAGGCGGGAATTTAAATTTTCGGAAATATCTATTTC
>JAVMKL010000179.1:2185-4151 GCA_031732875.1 Candidatus Competibacter sp.
TATTTCTATAAAAAAACTAGAAGGATGGAACCGGAGAACACCGCAACCCCCCTTTCCGCCCGGAACCACTTTGGTACTGACCGAAGCTCACAACATCCCTTCTTGACCGGAATGATATCAAAAAGATATATTTGGAATATCCATTATATATATTCCAATCATCATATTGATACCACAGGAATATCTTCATGATTATCGTTGCCGGCGGCATCAAGGGCGGTTCCGGGAAAACCACGGTCGCCACCCATCTCGCGGTCATGCGCGCCCTGCAAGGGCGGGACGTGCTGCTAATCGACGCGGACGACCAGGAAACTGCCACGGACTTTACCGCGCTCCGCAACGAGCGGCTGCCGGACGGGGCGGGCTACACCAGCATCAAGCTGACGGGCGCGTCGGTCCGGACCGAGACGCTGCGGCTCGCGACGAAATACGACGATATCGTGATCGACACCGGCGGGCGCGATACGACCAGCCAGCGGGCCGCACTGACCGTGGCGGACAAGCTGATCGTGCCATTCGTGCCCCGTTCCTTCGATGTGTGGACGCTCGAAAAGGTGGCGAGCCTGGTCGAGGAGATGCGCGCGGCCAACCCTCGGCTGAAAGCCCATGTCTTTATCAACCGCGCCGACCCGCAGGGCCGGGATAACGACGAGGCGGCGGAGCTGCTGCGGGAAGCGGGGGGACTCGAGTACCTCGATACGCCTGTCGGCACGCGCAAGGCCTTCGGCAACGCCGCGTCGCAAGGACTGGCCGTGACCGAACTCAAGCAGCAGGACCCCAAGGCTACGCAGGAGATGAATGTCCTGTTTAGATACTTGTTTGATATACAATAGATATCTTCATGATATTTTCTTAATATCATTATGAGATGATGGTATAACTTTATGATAAGGCGCCTTCCATGAGCATCACCCGCAAACCCCAACCCCCCGTACTGGCCGAACCGCCGAAGGTCGATATCGATTATTTAATCAGCAAGGGCGGCAGCGTTCCCAACCGGGAAGCCGGGTCAGAAGCAAGCAAGTGCAAGGTGACTTCCATGCTGCTCCGCATCCCCGGCGAGATCGGCCAGCGCCTGGATCAAGCCTTGCGGGCGCGTCCGGTGCGACTACCCCGCCATACCTGGATTCTGGAGGCCATCGTCGAAAAGCTGGATCGGGAATCAAATTGATATCAAAAATATATCTATTGGATACTTTTTATATATCAATAAGATTTCTAGATGATATTAGGTCGGCTCGCGTGGTCGGAGTGGCTAATCGACAACGCCGGGTTCATGCCCGTCAACGACCTCGACGCGATCAAGGACCTGAAGCTGTACGACCGGCTGTTGAACGAGTTTCCGCGCTGGCTGGCGAAGGCACGGGAACAGGGTATCCTCGCCGCGTGACGGAGTCGCCGCGCTCGACGGCCCGCGGTATTGGGTAAGGAGGGTTCTAATGTTTCCACTGCGCATCGCGGAGAACTGGTCTTCCCGAATCGGCGAGATCCGGGACGCCGCAACGGATGAAACCCACATCATCCGCTTCGACAATACCTTCTACCGTCTGTGTCGTCCTGGCCCGGAAACCTTTAGCGTGAAAGTAGTACCGGGTACGGGCCGGGTGGATGAAGGCATCCTGCTCACCATCCGGGTTCGCGACCTCTACGTCACGCACGTCGGCATCCGCCTGTTCGGGCGCTACGCCAGCACCATCGACCGCTTGGCGCCCCAGGCCCTCACCCTGGATCAGGCCGTGCATGAATTACCGACGGCCCAGGGTGACCGCCTGTTCGAATTACAATCCATGCTGGTGTTCTGCGTGGCCGAATCGCTGCGCAACGATCTGATCGCGACGGCCGTCGGCCAGATGATCGGCGCGACGATGGGGAATCCGATCCTGCGGGGTCCAGCGGTCTACCTGCCGATTCGTGATTACCTGCCCGTCGCCCGCGCCTGGGGGCAAACCAGCGATGCCATCTTCCA
>JAVMKL010000180.1:0-4133 GCA_031732875.1 Candidatus Competibacter sp.
TCGTTCGAAGAGATCACCGTGGCAGTTGAAGCCGGAGCGCTGCTGGAAGTCGTGTCACACCCGAATCTTTCGAAGTACCCTCGGCAGAAGGTCATGGTTGTTGAGGTCGCCGGGTACGCCTACCTGGTTCCCTTTGTTGAAGAGGACGACCACTACTTCTTGAAGACCATCATCCCCAGCCGGAAGGCCACGCGGGACTTCATCGCGAAGGAGTCAGACGATGTCTAAGCTGGATCCCTACGAACTCGAAGTGCTGGAGGCCTATGAGTCGGGCAAGCTAAAGCCCGCTGTTGGCAAGGCCGAGCTTCTGCGCCTACGTGCCGCAGCTCGGGCCACGGCAATCAAAGACAAGCGAGTAAATATCCGCCTGTCGTCCGTTGACCTTCTTGATATTCAGGCAAGAGCCCTTGAAGAAGGTATGCCGTACCAGACGCTCATTGCCAGCGTCCTGCACAAGTACGTCACTGGCAAACTGTCCGAATCCCGGTCACCCGCGACACGCGCGAAGCGACGCCTAACCCCTCGCTCAAGCTGACCCGCTACGGCAGCCAGCGCTTGGCCGCTCCAGGCGCCAGTGGCATCCCTGCACCGGCCCCTGCGCAAGATCGATGAGCTGGAAGCCCGACGCCATGCGCTCCAGACGGAAATCGCCCAACTGGAACGGGAGTGGGGCCGAGTCCGACTCACCATGGTCGCTGGAATCCGCAGCGGATGCCGCTGCCAGGGTGCTGATTTCGGCATGGGTTTGCCGCGCCAGAACATCGCGGGAGGGATGGGGAGGGAGGTGGACTGGGCCGAACCACAATTCCGCGAGCGTGTCCGGTTCGCCCAGCAGTCGCCACAGGTGCGGCAGGAATTCGTCGTCGCCCACGAAGGGTACGACGGGGTTGACGCCGGTGGGATGGGGATAGCGCAGGGCGATGGCCTGCACCGGGCAGCGGGCCAGGATCGCGGCCTGAAACAGGCGGGGGTGGAAACGCCGGACCGTTTCGCCGGTGGTCGAGGTGCCTTCCGGAAACACCAGCACCCGCTCGCCCTGCCGCAGCCGCCAGACCAGTTGCTCCATCGCCTCGCCCGCGCCGTTGTTGCCGCCCCGCCGGATGAAAGCGGTACCCGCTCGCCGGCATAGCCAGCCGAACAGCGGCCAGCCCGCCACCTCCTGCTTGGCCAGGAAGTGGGTGGGGCACACTGCGGCGATGCAGAAGATGTCCAGCCACGAGATATGGTTGGCGACGAACAGGGCCGAGCCGCCGCAGGGCGTTCCGCTCGCGCGCAACTGGATTCCCATGATGCGACACAACTTCCGGCTCCACCATGCCAGCGGGCGGGTGGAGACATAACGCCGTCGCCGGCCGGGACCGAGCGCGACGGCGAGCAGGATTCCCACCAGGACGTGCAGCCCCAGCAGCGGCAGCCGCCCGCCCCGACGCCCGGCGTGGACCAGGCGCTCCCGCCAGTGCCCGCTCACTGATCCCGGTCCAGGAAATGCCGGGCGTAACGCCGTTCGATGCGCGCGGTGGACAGCAGGACGAACACATCGGCGACCTTGAAATCCGGGTCCAGGCACGGCTCCCCGCCGATTTGCGCGCCCAACCGGAGGTAAGCCTTCAGCAGTGGCGGCACCGCGTAGTCGCCACGCGCCACGCCGTCGCGGCGTGGCAAGGGCAGGTGCGGCTTTACCCGCAACGGTTCCGGGACCAGATGGCGTCGCGCCAGTTCCGCGTACAACGCCCGGGCTTCGCCGCCATCCTCGCCCAGCGGGATGCTGGCGCAACCGATCAGATAATCCATTTGCCGTTCGGCGATGAACGCCGCCAAGCCGGACCAGAGGGTGCCGATGGTCGCGCCGTTGCGGTAGTCCGGGTGGACGCAGGTCCGACCGATTTCCATGAACCGACCCGGCAGGGCCAGCACCGGGGACAGATCGAACTCGGTTTGCGAGTAATAACCCCCGGCGCGGCGCGCCGCCTCGGGGGTGAGAATGCGGGTACAGCCCACCACTTGGCCGAAACCGTCGCGCACGATCAGGTGCTGGCAGTAACCGTCGAGCCGGTCGTGATCGACCCCGGGAATCCGATTGTGCAGTCGCGCCCCCATTTCCCCGGCGAAGATGGCGTAGCGCAACTTCTGTGCCGCCCGGATATCCTCGCGGGACCGGGCCAGCGTGACGCCGAGGCCGCGCGGCGCGGTTGCCGGAGGGGGCGGGGTGGCCCGGAAAGGGCGGGCGACGGGGGTAAGGATGGACGATTCGGTAGTCAAGGCAGCCTCCGCGGATGGCGACGGTGAACGATGTCGCCAAGGGTAGAAACGCCGTGTTGCGGCACCTTTACCGGCCGGTTAAACCTGGATGAAGGACTATTGCAGCGCCAGCAGCGCCAGGCTGCCGCCCAGCAGGGCGCCGGCCAGCACGTCGCTGGGGTAGTGCAGGCCCAGCACGACCCGCGACAGGGCCACCAGCACCGCGAACGGGAGCAACAGCCACGCCAGGGCGGGGTAGTGGTACACCGCGATGATGGTGAACGACACCGCGTGCAGGGTATGACCGGACGGGAAGCTGTACTCATCCAGTGGCGCCACGCGCGGCTGGATCCGGCCGTGCCGGGCGCAGGGGCGGGGGCGAATGGTCTTGGCTTTCAGCCACTTGTAGAGGCCCAGGCAGACCGCTCCCGCCAGCAGCATCCGGCCGACCACGGGCGCCGCCGCCGCGCCCTGTGCCAGCAGCAGCGCGGCCATCAGCGCATACCAGAACACGCCGTCGCCCAGGCGGCTGACCACGGCGAACAGCCGCACCACGCGTCGCTGGTGAACGGTCTGTTGAAACCGCAGGCACCAGGCCAGCTCCCGCTCGGTCAGGCGCGACCAGCGCGTCGGGGCGGAGCATGGCCGCCCGATCGCTCCATTCAACATGCGGTCGTGCATGAGGTCTCTCCCATGATGGCGTTCAGGAACAGGGTTTCCAGACGGTCGTAAACGCGTTCGCTATCCAGTCGCAGCATCGCTTGGCGGGCCGCTTGGCCCATGAGTTGAATCGTGCCGAAATCCCGCGCCAGCGCCGTCGCGGCATCCACGAACGCGCCGGCGTCGCCGAACGGGGCCAGCAGGCCGCTGTGCCCCGGTTCCACATGGGCGCGCCCCGCGGCGTAATCGAACGCCGCCACCGCCAGACCGCTGGCCATCGCTTCGAGAACCACGTTGCCGAAGGTTTCGGTGAGGCTGGGAAACAGGAACAGGTCGGCCGAGGCGTAATGGGCAGCCAGGTCCTCGCCCTGCCTCATTCCGCAATACACCAAATCGGGATGACGGGCGCGCAGCCGGGGAGCGAGCGGACCGTCGCCGACCAGTACCAGCCGGGCGGCCGGTTGTACCCGACGGATGGCCTGGAAGGCATCGATGGCCAGTTCCAGATTCTTCTCCGCCGCCAGCCGTCCCACGTGCAGGACCGCCGGAGCCTCCGGAGCCGCGCCCCATTGCCGTCGCAGGACCGAATCGCGGCGCCGGGGCGAGAACAGGTGGGTATCCACTCCCCGCGCCAGCACCTGGGTCCGGAGAAAACCGATGGACTGGAGTTGTTCGGCCAATTCCCCGGTGGGGACCAGCGTCTGGACGCCTTGGTTATGGAAATGGCGCAGATAGGCCATGATCGGCGCCGCCAGCCAGCCGAGGTGGTAATGACGACTGTAACCGTGAAAGTTGGTGTGGAAGCTGGTGGAGATCGGGATCGCCAACCGCCGCGCCGCCCGCAGGGCCGCATAACCCAGCGGCCCCTCGGTGACGATGTGAACCAGATCCGGGCGCGTTCGCCCCCACGACTCCAGCAGCGGTGAGAACGCTGGCCAGCCGCCTTGCAGTTGAGGATAGCCAGGAATCCGGAAGCCGGGCAGACACAGGGTTTCCAGGGAGTCCACCGGTTCGGGCGCGTCACCGTTGCCTTGGCGCACGCGGACCAGTTGCACGACGTGGCCGCGTCGTCGCAAACCCTCGACCCAGCGGGCGATGGTGAGGGCGACGCCGTTGATCTCCGGCGGATAGGTTTCCGTGACGATGCCGATGCGCAGCCGGCGATGGGGTGAAGGCGGGGTGTTGTCCAGGTACATGCCCGAATTTTCGGGAATGGCGGCAACAGATTGATGACG
>JAVMKL010000181.1:0-4112 GCA_031732875.1 Candidatus Competibacter sp.
GGTCGCCGACCCCGACCGCCAGCGCTCCGCCGGAGCCGCCCTCGCCGATCACCACGCAGATCACCGGCACCCGCAGTCGGCACATCTCGAACAGGTTGCGGGCGATCGCCTCGCTCTGACCGCGCTCCTCAGCACCGATGCCCGGATAGGCGCCCGGGGTGTCGATGAAGGCTACCACCGGTAGCCGGAACCGTTCGGCCAGCTTCATCAGCCGCAGCGCCTTGCGATAGCCCTCCGGCCGGGGCATGCCGAAGTTGCGGTAAATCTTCTCCTTGGTGTCGCGGCCCTTCTGGTGGCCGATCACCAGCATCGGCCGGCCCTCCAGCCGCGCCAGCCCGCCGACGATGGCGCGGTCGTCGGCGAAGGCCCGGTCGCCGTGCAATTCCTGGTAATCGGCGAACAGCCGTTCCACGTAATCCAGCGTGTAGGGCCGAAGCGGGTGGCGGGCGATCTGGGATATCTGCCACGGCGTCAGGCTGGCGAAGATCGATTCGGTCAGTGCCTTGCTCTTGGCCTCCAGCCGGGCAATCTCGTCGCTGATGTTGAGGTCCTGCTCGGCGCTGAGATGGCGCAGTTCCCTCAGCATCGCTTCCAGTTCGGCGATGGGCTTTTCGAAGTCCAAACAGTTGTTGGGATTCATCGGTTTCCTTCGGTGTCGCTCAATCCTTGGGTACGCGCACGGCCAGGTACAACGATTCGCTTTCCCGCTTCACCAGCATCGGTACCGCCTTGCCCTTGGGCAATTCCCTGGCCAACTCGATGAATTGGTTGGCGTTTTTGACGAAGTTATGATTGATCTGCAGGATGATGTCGTCCGGATACAGGCCGGCGTTTCCGGCCGGCCCGTCGTCCACGGTCGTGACCAGCACGCCCTGTTCGTCCACGCCCAGATTGCGGCGCTGCTCGTTGTTGAGATCCGCAACCGTGATCTTCAGGAGTGGGTCGCTGTGTTCGTCCATGGTGGCGACCTTCTCCACGACGGTTTCCAGTCGGGCGATGGTGGACCTGATCTCGACCGGTTCGCCGTTGCGCAGGACGGACATCGCCACGATTTTGCCGACGGGGGTGACGCCGATCATCCGCGGCAGTTGCGAGGAGTCCTCCACCGGTTCGCCGCCGAAGCGCAAGATAATATCGCCGGGCTTGAAGCCGGCACTGGCCGCCGGACTGTCCGGCAGGATCTGCGCGACCAGCGCTCCGCGCGGCCGGTCAAGGTTGAAAGCCTCGGCCAGGTCGTTGTTGACCGGTTGCAGCAGCACCCCCAGCCAGCCGCGGGTGACCTCGCCGGTCGCCTTCAACTGCTCGACCACCTGCATCGCCAGCTTGATGGGAATGGCGAACGACAGCCCCATATAGCCGCCGGTACTGCTGTAAATCTGCGAGTTGATGCCAACCACCTCGCCGCGCAGATTGAATAGGGGGCCGCCGGAACTGCCGGGATTGACGGCGACATCGCTCTGAATGAACGGCACGTAGGTGCCGCTGGGCAGATTGCGGCCGACCGCGCTGACGATTCCCTGGGTGGCGGTATGCTCCAGTCCGAACGGGGAGCCGATGGCTAGCACCCATTCACCGACTTCCAGCGCGTCGGAATCGCCGATCTTCACCGCCGGCAGGTTTTCACCCTCAATCTTGAGCACCGCCACGTCGGTCAGTTCGTCGACGCCGATGACCTTGGCCGGCCGTTCCCGCTGGTCGATGAGCCGGACGATGATTTTGTCGGCATCCTGCGCGACATGAGCGTTAGTCAGGATGTAGCCGTCCGGAGAGATGATGAACCCCGAACCGAGGGAGTTGGACTGCCGGTCGCCTGGAAGTTCTGGTCGCTCCTGAAAGAAGCGTCGGAAGAATTCGAGATAGGGATTTTCCTTGTTCGGCAGTTCCGGCAGGCCAGGCGAACGGGCCGAATTCTGTCGGCTGGGTGTTTGCGTGGAACTGATGTTGACGACGGCCGGTTCGTTCTGCTTGACCAGTTTGCGAAAATCCGGCAGGGGCTGGGGATCGGCGGGGCGAGCCGGAGTGGCGGCCACCGAGCATAGAGGCAGCGCCAGTAACACGAACAGTTGGAGCAGGCGGCGGGGGCGGCGCATGACGGCGGCGATCTCCTGATGGTGGGTGCGGGTACCGGAACGGGCGCGCGGTGACGGGTGCAATGACGGCAAGCGGGGGACCGGTGGGTGGGCTTTCCCGGAATAACCAAGCGCCGACGCGGGCCAAGCAGTATAAAATAAATGGATAGTCCGCGTGAGAGGGGGGAGCAGGCATGGAACAGAATGAGGCGCAACGTTTGGATCAGCAGATCGTAAACGATCATGACAAGGCGACCCAGTATCTTTACGAACTAACGCTCCAACTACTGGAATTGGGAGGATCGGACATTTTCATCACCGCCGGCAGCCCGCCGGCGCTTAAGGTCAACCAGGAAATTTTCCGGGTCGGCACGCGGAAATTGATGCCGCAACAGACGACGCTGCTGGTGCGTTCGATCATGCAGGACCGTCAGTCCCGGGAATTCGACCGGTGTCACGAAGTCAATTTTTCCCTGCATTTTCCCAATCTCGCACGCTTCAGGGTCAGCGCCTTCACCCAGCGCGGCAGCGCCGGCATGGTGCTTAGGTTGATCCAGCAGCAGATCCCGACCATCGAGGAACTCAATCTGCCTCCGATGCTGAAGGATATCGCCATGACCAAGCGCGGGCTGCTGATTTTCCTGGGTGGGACCGGTTGCGGCAAGACAACTTCCATGGCGGCGATGCTGGATCATCGTAACAGCGAATGCGCGGAGCATATCGTGACCGTCGAGGATCCCATCGAGTTTTACCACCGCCACAAGAAATCCTTGGTGGATCAGCGCGAGGTCAGAACCGATACCGATTCCTACGAGGTGGCGCTGAAAAACGCGCTGCGCCAAGCGCCCAACGTGATTCTGATCGGCGAGTGTCGCGACCGGGAAACCATGGAAGCCGCGATCAATTTCGCCGAAACCGGCCACCTGTGCATGACCACGCTGCACGCCAACAATACCGACCAGGCCTTCGACCGCATCATCAACTTCTTTCCCGAGGAGAAACGGGCGCAGGTGCTGATGGATCTGTCGTTCAATATGAAGGCGTTTGTTTCGCAACGGCTGCTGCCGCGCGAGGATCAGCCCGGATTGATCCCAGCGGTGGAAATACTGCTCAATACCCCGCTGATGGCGGAGATGATCTTCCAGGGTCGGGTCAAGGAACTCAAGCCAATCATGGCCCGCTCCAGCGAACAAGGCATCGTCACCTTCGACCAGGCCCTGTTCGACCTGTACGAAGCCGGCCGGATCAGCTACGAGACCGCGATCCGCCACGCTGATTCCGCCAACAACCTGCGGCTGCGGCTTAAACTGGAGAGCAAGCGGTTACCGCTCCGGATGGGCAGCGAGGGTCAATTCCAGATCGAGGAAGATCGGCGACGCTAAGATATTGTCCGGAAATAACAAAATCGTTTTTTGATACTGGAGCATCTTCCATGCCGCAGCCGTACTCGATGCGGATGTTGTGATTCATAAAGGGGTTATCGGTGCTGATTCGTTTATTCGAGTGCCGGAATGATTTCTATTTTCTTATATGATATTGAATATAAAATTATTTTTTGACTACTGAAATTCAGGGTTACTTTGGTTGTAATCGGAATATCGGCGACTAATCTTGTATGTCAAGCTCTTGGTCCACGTGAATGAAGCCCCATGACTTTCGGTATCAGCGCGTTGACCTGTCGGCTTGACGCCGATGTCCCGACCACGGACGGTGGAGTCGACGGGGAGGACCTGCTCGCCTTCAGCGGCACGCGGCCGGCTTTCGCGGGGGCATACCTCGTTGGTATGCCCGTGGCGATGGGTCCACAGGCAGGCCACCTCGCTCGTGGATCCGGTGCAGCCGGGTGCCGCCCTACGGATTCCGCCCCTGACGGGTGGGAACCCCGTTCGGCAGTTCCAGACCGGCGACCTCGGAACGAAGTGGGGCCACAAGGACGGCACGGCGCTCGCCGACGCCGTCCAGGCGGCCATAACGGTCGGCGACTTGGCCTAGCCGGGATCGTCGGTGGCGCACTTGTACCTGGAGATCGCCGAAGGCACAGCG
>JAVMKL010000182.1:0-4085 GCA_031732875.1 Candidatus Competibacter sp.
CGCAGGATCTTGCCGACGTTGGTCTTGGGCAGTTCGGTCCGGAATTCGACCCGGCGCGGCACCTTGTAGCCGGTCAGATGCTGGCGGCAGTACTCGATCAACGCTTCAGCGGTCACGGCCGGATCCTTCTTGACCACCACGATCTTGACCGCCTCGCCGGTCTTCTCGTCCGGCACACCGACCGCGGCTACCTCCAGTACGCCGGGGTGAAGAGCGACCACGTCCTCGATTTCGTTGGGATAGACGTTGAAGCCGGACACCAGAATCATGTCCTTCTTGCGATCCACGATCCGGGTATAACCCCGTTCATCCACGAACCCGATGTCGCCGGTGCGCAAATAGCCGTCCTCGGTCATCACCTTGGCGGTTTCGTCGGGCCGGTTCCAGTAGCCGCGCATCACCTGCGGACCACGAATGCAAATCTCGCCGACTGCGTCCTTGCCGATACCCAATTCCCGTCCCTCGTCATCGCGGATGGACAGTTCGGTCGAGGACAGCGGTAAACCGATGCTGCCGTTGTACTCCGGCAAGGTCAGCGGATTGAAGGTGGCCGCCGGCGAGGTCTCGGTCAGGCCATAACCCTCGATCAGAGGCACCCCAGTGACCCGCCGCCAGTTTTCCGCCACCGCCCGCTGTAACGCCATGCCACCCGACAGGCTCAGCTTGAGGGCGCTGAAATCCAGTCGGTCGAAACCGGGCGTGTGTAAAAGGCCGTTAAAGAGCGTGTTTACCCCGGTGATGGCGGTGAACCGGACCTTGCCCAGTTCCTTGACGAAGCCGGGCATGTCGCGGGGATTGGTGATCAGGATGTTGTGGCCGCCCGCTTTCATGAAGGTGAGGCAGTTGGCGGTCAGCGAGAAGATGTGGTAGAGCGGCAGGGCGGTGATGATGGTTTCTTCACCCGGTTTCGACACCGAACTCAGCCAGGCCGAGGCCTGCTGCAGGTTCGCCACCATGTTGCCGTGGGTCAACATCGCGCCTTTGGACACGCCGGTGGTACCGCCGGTGTATTGCAAAAACGCGATGTCGTCGTGATTCAACGGCACATCGGTCAGCGCCATGCCGGCACCCGCGCCCAAGGCCTGATTGAACGAAATCGCGCCGGGAATGTTCCAGGCCGGCACCATTTTCTTGACTCGCTTGACCACGAAATTGACCAGCATTCGTTTCAGGAACGGGAACAGATCGCCCAACTGGGTCATGATCACGGTCTTGACCGGGGTCTTATCCAACACCTCCTGCAAGGTGCGGGCGAAGTTCTCAACGATGACGATGGCGCTTGCGCCGGAGTCGATCAATTGATGCTCCAACTCGCGGGGGGTATAGAGCGGATTGACGTTGACCACGATCAGGCCGGCGCGCAGGATGCCGAACAAGGCGACCGGATATTGCAGGACGTTGGGCATCATGATGGCGACCCGCTCGCCCTTGCCCAATCCCAGCGCCTGTTGCAGATAGGCGCCGAAATCGCGGCTGAGCCGGTCGATATCCCGGTAGTGCAGCGTCACGCCCATGTTGGAATAGGCCGGCAGGTCGACGAACCGCTGGCAATTCTTTTCCAGAATGTCCTTTAGCGAGGCGAACTCGTTCAGGTCGATGTCGGCCGGAACGCCCGCCGGATATTCCTTCAACCAGATTTTTTCCACGGCCTTCCCCTCCTCGTCATCTTCTTTTCTCGCCCGGGTCGACCCACTGGAAAACAGCCCGGATTCACCCACAATTAAGGACCAAAGTGTTGAGAATTAAAATCCCTCCGATCCTTCGCCTATCGATGCCCTGCCCAAACGCGCGCCGGCCCCATGAAAACCCGTGACCGAATATTGCAGACCAGCCTGCAACTCTTCAACGACTACGGCGAACCCCGCATCACTACCAACCACATCGCCGATGAAATGGACATCAGTCCCGGTAATCTTTATTACCACTTCCGCAACAAGGATGAAATCATCTCGTTGCTGTTCCAGCAGTTCGAGCGGCGGATGGACTCAGCCCTGCTGGCACCCGAGCGCCGCGTCCCGAACATGGAGGACATGTGGCTCTATCTGCATCTGGTGTTCGAGAACATTTGGGAATACCGGTTCTTCTATCGCGACCTCGACAACATCCTCAGTCGCAACAAAAAGCTGCGAACCCACTTCCGCCGCATCCTGGAACGCAAGGTCAACACCGCCGCCGCCATCTGCAAGGGGTTGGTGGAAGCGGGGGTCATGCGCGCCACGCCCGAGGAAATCGCGGCGCTCGCCCAGAATATCGCGGTGATCGCGACTTACTGGCTGAACTTCCAGAGTACCCGCGCCAGCGCCGCGCGGAGTAGCGGCAGCGACAGCGATAATTTGGCGCTGGGGGTCTATCAGGTGCTGTCGCTGGTCGCACCGTTTCTGATCGACGAAACTCGGGAACTGCTGAGACAACTCAGCCGCGAATATCTGGCGTGACCGCAACCGCTGGCTTCTCCTTGTCCGCCGTCGCCAATAGGACCGGGGTCGAACCCTAACGGCGACCAGCGACCGCTTTCCGTTCTTCTGGAGCCACGACCGCGGGAGCCGATACGATGTCCTGCAACTGATCCAGCGCGACGTGTAGATCCCGCGTCAGCCGGCTGCGGAATTTTGCCGGAGCCGCCAAACCCCGCTGGTCGCGCAGGCCGGTGTAGTAATGTCGGTCGCGGTCTTCCAGCACGTCCAGCCGCATCCGGATGCCGTGCCGGGCCAGGATCGGCTCCAGTTCCTCGCGCCGGGCCAGCAGGTCCTGGCGGGTGGTCTGATAGGCGTGCTCGCAGACCCAGTGCCGACCGGAAAAGCTGAAGACGTTGGTGAAGAACATCTTGGCGTCGTCGCGGTTGGGCTCGAACAGGATCACGTCCGAATGCTCGTACTCGCTTTCGTACTTCTGCATGCTCACCCGCAGGCGGGAATGGATCAGCGATCGGAAAGTCTGGGACAGCACCGCCGGCAGGCCCCCTTCCACCAACCGGCCAACCTGGGTCGGCTTGCCCGCCAACGCGGCCAGCCGGGCGTCGAACGGCACCAGCGGATTGAGGCACAACAGTAGATCCAGCCCTTCCTGCAGGGCCACCGAGGCATGCATGGTCTTGAGCAGGGCGCCGTCCACGAAATAACGGCCGCCGATCTCCACCGGTGGATAGAGACCCGGCAGCGCGCTGCTGGCCTGCACCGCCCGGGAAATGGGTACCTCGTCGTAGCCGGGAGCACCGAATTTCACCGATTCGCCGGTATCCAGATCCACCGCTACCACGTACAGTTTGTTCTTCAACTGACGAAAATCGTTGGTGCGGCCCGGCGCGCTCCACATCCGCCCCAGATACTCGTGGATCGGCTCGTTGTCGAAGAAGCCGGATGGCAAGGCCCGCCCCAACCGGGTCAGCGATTGCAGCAGGCTCAGATCGAGGGGGTTTTGCAGATAGCGCCAGAACGATTCCCACAGCAACCGCGGCACCGACGCCAGCCGACGCCAGTACTCGCCGAAGGCCGGCATCAGAAAAATCTGAGGATCGAGGGGATGCTCCTCCGATTCGTTGCTGATGAAAATATGGCAAATCTGGCCGGTTCCGATCTGATTGGCCAGCAACGCCGCCGTCACGGCGCCGGCGCTCACGCCCACGTATGCGTCGAGATGGTTGAAATCGATGCCATCCAGCGCCTCGTCGAGCGCTCGCAGCGCACCGATTTCGTAGACCAGTCCCACTGGCCCGCCACCCGCGATCGCTAGACCGATCCGTGGACCGCTGGCCTGACGCTGGATGCTTTCGGGCTGGGTGACAAGCATGTGGCCTCCATCAATCTGGCTGGAAAACCGCAGTCCGACCGTACCACCAGGCAACGGTCGGGGTCGGGAAACCACGGGCGAGATGGTTATTGAGACTGCTGGTTCTCGCGGGTCTCGCGCAGACCGTTGATGTGCTCCTGCAGGGCATCCACCCGCTGGGTCAGTTCCCGCAGGTCGTCCCGGCCGGGCACGCCCAGCCGTCCCAGCACCCGAGCCAGCCGGTCTTCAAAAATCTGCTCGACCTTATCCCAGGTATCGGCCACCTTGCCGCGGGTCTCGTCGGCTTTCTCCCGCGCCTC
>JAVMKL010000183.1:0-4081 GCA_031732875.1 Candidatus Competibacter sp.
CGCCTGGCCGCACGCGGTCTGGCTCAACCCGCAGCCGCGGAACCGCTGGAGCTACGTTCCCTCGATCCAGATGGTGCGCGAGTTGATGGGCGACCGCATGTATCCCCTGACGCTGGAGGGGTTGGAGCAGGGAATTCGGGCCTTGCAGCGGGCGCGGTGAGCGCTCGCCGGACCTAGCGCCACGTTATCACTTCGTCCAGTCGGCGCCGCGAACTGACCTCGGGCAGTTCCGCTGGATAGCCCAGGCTGAGCAAGGCGAGCGGAACCAGTCCCGGTTCGAGGCGCAGCACCCCGCGCACCTGGTCTTCCTCGAAATAGCCGATCCAGGTGGAACCCATGCCGGCGGCGACGATGGCCAGTTGCGCGTAGGCGGCGGCGATGGTGGTGTCCTGCAAGGCGTACAGCTTGGCCCCGCGATCGCCGAAGGCATTCTCCGAGCGGGCGGGATCGGCGCAGAACACCAGGCAAACCGGCGCCTCGGCGATGAACGTCTGCTCGTGGGCCGCGTGGACCAGCGCTTCCCGTTCGGCCGGGTCGCGCACCACGAATATCCGGTAGGCTTGCAGGTCGCCCGCCGACGGAGCCGCGCAGGCCATCTCCAAGATGGCGTGCAGCTTTTCGGTCTCGACCGGCATGTCCGGCTGGTATTTGCGGACGGAATGGCGATGGCGAACGGTTTCGAAGAAATCCCACATGGCGCGGCCCTCGTGTAATCGAGCAATCATCATTACATTGCAGTCATCGGTACATTATAGAGGCCGCGAAAACTCCCTACCCCCTCACGAGAGATGGGGGGTGGGAGTGAGGAACATGGATCGCCGCTCAGCCGGCGCCCTTGACCAACGCGTTCAGCTTCGGCAAATCCGGGGATTGGGGATAGTTGCGCTCCAGTACCCGCAGGCTATCGGCGGCCAGTTGCGGCATGCCCATCTTGACGTAGGCCTGGGTCATGATGCTGAGCGCACGGGAGGAGGCCGGCGTGCGAGCATAGGTTTCCAGCACGTACTTGGAGCGGTTGACCGCCGCGACGTAGGCGCCCCGCCGCAGGTAGAAGTCGGCGACGTTGACCTCGTAGGCCGCCAGGCTGGTGTGCAGGAACAGCATCCGCTGGCGAGCGTCCTCGGCGTATTTGCTATCGGGGAATTTCCGCACCAGTTCGGAGAAATCGTTGTAGGACTGCCGGGCGGTGTTGGTGTCGGTCTTGGCGCGGTCGGTGGGCGCCAACCGCTCGACCAGCGTGTTGCTGCGGTTGAAGTTTACCAGGCCCTTCATGTAGTAAGCGTAGTCCACGTAGGGATGTCGCGGATTGGCCTTGATGAAGCGGTCGGCGGCGGCGATGGCGGCGTCCGGCTCGTTGTCCCGGTACTGGATGAAAATGGTGTCGAGTTGGGCTTGCTGGGCGTAGCGGCCGAACGGATAGCGGGCCTGAATCTTGTCCAGATACTCCAGTGCGGTCTGGTAGTTACCATCGTTCATGGAGTCCTTCGCCTCGCTGTACAGGCGTTGGGCCGACCAGCCCTTGGTTTCGTCGATTTTTTCCGGGAGCAGGGAGCATCCCGCCAGCAGGGCCGCGACGAGCGGGCCAGTGAGGAACAGTTTGGTTTTGCAGCGCATGGATGACAGCATGGAACGGCGGTTGTCGGGAGTAGAATGAATCATGAAAGCTCAGTATAACGCCCGGACCGCTAAAAACCATCATGCCTTCGACCGAACGGATTGACTGCCAAATCCCCCACGCCTGCTCGGGAATGAGGCTCGATCAGGCGCTAGCGGAGTTGCTGCCGGCCTATTCGCGCAACCGCCTGCAACAATGGCTCAAAGCCGGCCAGTTGCGGGTGGACGGACGAATTCGACGACCCCGCGATCCGGTTGTCGGCGGCGAGATCGTCAGTGGCGAGTGGGTGCTGGAGGTGGAAACCGCCGCCGTGGCCCAGGATATTCCGTTGACCATCCGCTATGAGGATGCCGATTTGCTGGTCATCGACAAACCGGCCGGACTGGTGGCGCACCCCGCGGCCGGCAACCGCGACGGCACCTTGGTCAATGCGTTGCTGCATCATGCCCCGGAATTGGCGGCGCTGCCGCGCGCCGGGCTGGTACATCGATTGGACAAGGACACCACCGGCCTGCTGGTGGTGGCGCGCAGACTGCGGGCTCATGCCGCACTGGTCGAGCAGTTGCAGGCGCGAACCATCGAACGGGACTATCTAGCGGTGGTCAACGGCGTGCCGGTAGCGGGCGGTACGGTGGACGCTCCCGTCGGCCGCCATCCGGTGGACCGCCAGCGGATGGCGGTCACGCCGGGCGGCAAACCGGCGGTCACGCATTACCGGGTGTTGAGTCGGTTCCGTGCCCATGCGTTGCTGCGGATCAAGCTGGAAACCGGCCGCACCCATCAGATTCGGGTGCACATGGCCCATATCCGCTTCCCGTTGTTGGGTGATCGGGTCTATGGCGGACGGCCGAGGGTTCCGTCGGGAGCATCGCCACGCTGCATCGAGACGATTCAGCAGTTTCGTCGCCAGGCCCTGCACGCCGAACGATTGGCCCTGACCCATCCCGCGACTGGCGAGCGGCTGGAATGGCAGGCGGAATTGCCGTCCGATCTGGTGGAACTTCTGGCGGTACTGAGTGAAAACGCGGAGGGCTGGCATGAGTGAGTTGGGTGCCGAACACTTGATCGTCCCCGACTGGCCGACGCCGGCCACGGTGCGCGCGGTCAGCACCACCCGCCATGGCGGGATCAGTTCGCCGCCTTACGACCGCCTCAATCTGGCCGAGCACGTCGGCGACGACCCGGCCCACGTCGCCGAAAACCGTCGGCGGCTGGCGGCGGCGGTTGGATTGTCCGGCGAACCGGCATGGTTGGAGCAGGTGCATGGTGTCGAAGTGGTCGCCGCCGAGAGCGTTTGCGCCCCAGTGGCCGCCGACGCCGCCTGGACACGCGAAGCGGGCCGGCCCTGCGTGGTGATGACCGCCGATTGTCTGCCGGTGCTGCTGTGCGACCGGGCTGGGACGGTGGTCGCGGCGGCTCACGGCGGCTGGCGCGGGTTGGCGGGCGAGGTGATCGCGGCGACGGTGGCCCGGCTGGGCGTGCGACCGGCGGATCTGCTGGCTTGGCTGGGACCGGCCATCGGTCCCGACGCCTTCGGGGTGGGAGAGGAAGTGCGCGCCGTCTTTCTGGCGCTGGATGCGGGCAACGCCGGCTGCTTCCGGCCCTCACCGGCCGGGCGCTGGCTGGCCGATCTCTACGAACTGGCGCGGCGGCAGTTGCGGAATCTGGGCGTGAATGAGGTATATGGTGGCGGTTGGTGCACCTTCAGCGAACCAGAGCGGTTTTTCTCCTACCGCCGCGAAAATCGGACCGGGCGGATGGCGACGCTGATCTGGCTGGCATCTGGAGCGAACCCTTTTGGTTGATTGCCGGAAGAAGTTCGCAGGATACGGTTGGTATCCTCACCGTATCCCGCAGTACCATCACTGATGGTCGGGTGGTCATGTGGGTGTATCAACTGGCTGGGGTAGGAGGGAGCGATACAGATGCCAGTCATTTTCTGCTACGAGGGCTTTCGCTTTTTCTTCTTTTCCAACGAAGGAATGCCGCCGGAACCGGCTCACGCCCACGTTCGCCAGGGCGGCGCCAGCGCCAAGTTAAATGACCCCCGGCGGCTCTATGAGCTTTCCCGTGGAGGCCACAAGCTGTAGTGGTGTGGCATAAGGGGCCAAGTTGTGGAAAGCTGATGGGGTTCCCCCCTGTGTTGGACTGCTGCCGATGCCGATTGCCGTGCCCTTGGATCTGCCCGACGTGCGGGTGTTGGCCAGCCGAGTGCGGGAGGATGCCACCCTGTTGATCGAGGTGGAAAGCACCCTGCGAGCGGCCCGGTGTCGCTGCTGTGGCCGCGAGATCGACCGGTTTCACGGGTTCGACCGGCCGATCCACCTGCGCCACCTGCCGGTGTTTGGCCGGGCGGTGCTGATCGAGATCCGCCCGAAACGTTACCGGTGCCCGTATGGTGAAGGCGGGGATCCGGATCAGCATGGACGGTCGAGGACGGGCCCATGACCATATCTTTGTGGAGAG
>JAVMKL010000184.1:0-4076 GCA_031732875.1 Candidatus Competibacter sp.
ACATGTGATTGCCTTGACAATCATAGACACCGACATTCTCATCGATGCCGGTCGCGGTGTTCAAGAAGCGGTTGATCTATTAACAAAGATACAATCAGACGATGCGCTTGCCATCAGCGTTGTAACTCAACTGGAACTGATGATTGGCTGCCGCAATAAGTCCGAACTCAGAAATCTGGATAAATTTATTAAGCAATTTCAAATCATCAAATTGAATGAGACTATTTCTGAACAAGCGGTTGAATTACTCCACCTTTATCGTTTAAGTCACGGCCTGCTCATCGCCGATGGCCTAATCGCCGCAACGGCGCTAAAGCTGAATTTGCCTTTTATCTCAAAAAACCAAAACGACTATAGATTTATTTCAGGCTTAAATCTCTTGCCCTACCCTTGAAAGAATACGAACAACAGCCACCACTTGCCCCTATTCTCTGGTTGAACTCAAAGATCATGACCAAAAAACACCACAAACCCGACTGGGTTCCCGAAAACGCCGGCAAGGAATTCACCACCTCCGTCATGTCCGGCGTCGATGGCGGCCACGACGGCATTCCGGGCCAGGCCAGCGTGGCGGTGCCGCGCAAGCACACCCCGCGCCGCCGCCGGCTGACGGTGGACGAGTATGTGGCCGGCGTGCTGGCCGGCGATCGCAATGTCCTCGGACAAGCCATCACCCTGGTGGAAAGCAACTCCCAGGCGCACTTCAACATGGGCCAGGAAGTATTGCGCCAACTCATTCCCCACACCGGCAACTCGATTCGGATCGGGATCACCGGCGTGCCGGGCGCTGGCAAGAGCACCTTCATCGAAGCCCTCGGCCTGCATCTGTGCGAACAGGGTCACAAGGTCGCGGTGCTGGCGGTGGACCCCAGCAGCACCGTCACCCGCGGCAGCATCCTCGGCGACAAAACCCGCATGGAACTGCTGTCCCGGGATCTTCGCGCCTTCATCCGCCCTTCCCCATCCAGCGGCACCTTGGGCGGAGTGACCCGCAAGAGTCGCGAAACCATCCTGGTCTGCGAGGCCGCCGGCTTCGACGTGATCCTGGTGGAAACCGTCGGCGTGGGCCAGAGCGAAACCACGGTGCGCTCGATGGTCGATTTTTTCCTGCTGCTGATGATCGCCGGGGCGGGCGACGAGTTGCAGGGCATCAAGAAGGGCATCATGGAGCTGGCCGACGCCCTGCTGGTCAACAAGGCCGACGGCGACAACAAGATCCGCGCCAACGCCGCCCGTGCCGATTATAACCGGGCGCTGCACTACCTCGCCCCGGCCACCGAGGGCTGGCATACCAAGGCCTATACCTGTTCCGCCCTCAACGGCGAGGGCATCGACGCCATCTGGAAGGTGATCGGCGAGTTCCGCCAACAGGTCACGACGAGCGGCGCGTTCGAGAAGCGCCGGCAACGGCAAACCCTGGATTGGGTATACTCCATGGTCGAAGAACACTTGCGCGCCAGCTTCTTCAACCATGCCGGCGTCGGCAGCATCCGCGCCGATGTGGAACACGCCGTGATCGAAGGCCACCTGCCTCCGACCGTGGCCGCGCAAAAACTCATCCAGAAATACGAAGGCCATTAACCTGGGAGGATATAACTTATGCTGCGCAGTCCCCGCGACTTCTTCAAACCCAAGGTCGTCGGCGCCCCGGAGCCGCTCCGCGAAATCCCCGTATTACCCTCGCGGATGATCCACTTTTTCGATCCCAGCAACCCCAAGATGGCGGTCAAGGTGCCGGACATCGCCAAGACCGTGGATATCATGTTGGGCAATCTGGAAGACGCCGTGCCGATCGACCGCAAGGAAGCCGCCCGCGAAGGGTTGGTGCAGATCGGTAAAGCCGTGGATTTCGGCGATACTCAGTTCTGGACTCGCGTCAACAGCCTCGACAGCCCTTGGTTCCTGGATGATCTGATCCGCTTGGTCGGCGAAATCGGCGACAAGCTGGACGTGATCATGCTGCCCAAAGTGCAGGGACCGTGGGATATTTACTTCGCCGATCAACTGCTGGCGCAACTGGAGGCGAAATATGGCGTCAAGAAGCCGCTGATGCTTCACGCCATCCTCGAAACCGCTCTCGGCGTGGCCAACGTCGACGAAATCGCCAACGCCAGCCCGAGAATGCAGGGCATGAGCCTCGGTCCCGCCGATCTCGCGGCTTCGCGGCGGATGAAGACCACCCGGGTCGGCGGCGGCCATCCCGATTACGTGGTGCGCACCGATCCCGATCCCGCCAATCCCAACGCCCCGCGTCCCACCGCCCAACAAGACCTCTGGCACTACACCATGGCCAAGATGGTGGACGCCTGCGCCAGCGTCGGCGCCCTGCCCTTCTACGGTCCGTTCGGCGACATCGCCGACCTGACGGCCTGCGAAGACCAGTTCCGCAACGCCTACCTGATGGGCTGCGTCGGCGCCTGGTCGCTGCATCCGAACCAGATCGCCATCGCCAAGCGGGTGTTCAGCCCGAAACCGGAGGAAGTGGCCTGGGCCAGGCGGGTCATCGAGGCCATGCCCGACGGCAGTGGCGCGGTGATGATCGATGGCAAGATGCAGGATGACGCCACCTGGAAACAGTGCAAGGTCGTGTTCAACCTCGCCCAACTCATCGCCGGCCGCGATCCGGAGTACAAGACGCTGTACGGATTCTAATTCTATTTTTGTCAGATGGCTGGGGGTGGGGTACCCTCGCCCTTCACCCCCTCCCCTTTCCCAGGGCAACAACCCATGATCCAGCCATTCTCCATCGCCCGTTTGCCGCGCATCGAATTTGGCGCCGGGTTCATCGTTAAACTGCCTGGGCTCATTGCCCAATACGGCAACCGCGCGTTGCTGGTCACCGGCCAGCGTTCGTTTGCGGATTCGCCGCACTGGCCAGCGCTACTGGCGGCGCTGGAGCAGGCCGGCATTGGCTGGGAACAAACCCGGGTCGGCGACGAACCTTCGCCACAACTGGTCGACGAAGTGGTCCGGCAATTCCACGACAAAAGCATTACGGTCGTCGCCGGCATCGGCGGCGGCAGCGTGCTGGACGCCGCCAAGGCGATCGCGGGTCTGCTGCCGAACGGCGATACAGTCATGGACTATCTGGAAGGGGTTGGGCCGGAGAAACCCTATCACGGTCCTGCCACGCCGTTCATCGCCGTGCCCACCACCGCCGGCACCGGCAGCGAAGCCACCAAGAACGCCGTGCTCAGCGTGCGCGGCCCCGAGGGTTTCAAGAAATCCTTCCGGCACGATTTGCTGGTGCCGGAATACGCCCTGCTCGACCCCGATCTGTTGGCGAACTGCCCCAAGCCGCAGATCGCCGCGAATGCGATGGACGCGCTCACGCAACTACTGGAATCCTACGTCTCCAGCAAAGCCAATCCCTTCACCGACGCGCTGGCGGAAAGTGGTCTGAAGGCGGTGCGGGAGGGGCTGTTCGCCTGGCATGAGGGTGGCGACGAAGCCGCCGCCGGTCGTTCGCGCATGGCCTACGCCGCGCTGCTGTCGGGCGTCTGCCTGGCGCAGACCGGCTTGGGGTCGGTGCATGGCCTCGCCTCGCCGCTGGGCGCGTTCTTCCCGATTCCGCACGGCGTGGTTTGCGGCACCCTGGTCGGAGCCGCCACTCGCGTCAACCTGGCCGCGCTGAGGGAACGCGATCCCGACAATCCCTCTTGGCGCAAGTACGCCCGCGCCAGCGACATCCTGCACGGCCGACATTATTCCAGTCCCGAGGAATCGCACGCCGCGCTGCTGGCGCTGCTGGACGACTGGACCGACCGGCTGGCCCTGCCGCGCCTGAACGCCTACGGGATTCGGGAAAGCGATTTCGCTCGTGTTGTCGCCCACTCGCGCGGCGGCAGCATGAAAACCAATCCGCTGGTGCTGAGCGATGCTGAAATCGCGGAGATACTGCGACAGCGGCTGTAATCGCGGCCCGTGGCACCGAATCGACTCATGCCTTTCGTTTCGTTGGTGGTGCTACCATTAACGCATGCGGACGATCGGGAGACCCGGCGATGAAAAAAACCTCCGTCCACAACGATTCCCCCTTCTCCAAACCGGTTGGGACGCGCCCTCCGTCCGGCGTG
>JAVMKL010000185.1:0-14077 GCA_031732875.1 Candidatus Competibacter sp.
TCCTGGCCGGGACACCGGCGGTCCACCCCGAAACCGTGGAAGCGTTCGTGCCGCAAATGCTCAACCTGCAGCTGCTGGACGGAATCAGTTTCCAAAAGGGTTGCTACACTGGACAGGAGATCGTGGCGCGCACCCATTATCTGGGCAAGCTCAAGCGGCGGATGGTTCTGGGCCGGGTGGACAGCCCGACGCCGCCTCGCCCCGGCGATCCGCTGTTCTCGCCCCAGACCGACGCCAGCCAGAGCGCCGGACAATTGGCCGATGCCTGTCCTCATCCCGACGGTGGTCACGCCGTACTGGCGGTGGCGCTGATCGAGTGCGCGGAACGGGGAACGCTGCATTTGAACGGTATCGGCGGCCCGGCGCTGCGGCTGGAGCCGCTACCGTATGGATTCGAGCCGGCGGGTTGAGCGGCGGCGGAATGTCCAACCACCCATTATCGAATTTAATTAAGAGCTTATAACGTGGATGACGATCCCATCGCGCGACTCCAAGCCGAAAACGCCCGGTTGCGAGCCGAAAACGAGCGGCTCGAAGCCCTTTTGACGCAAAGGGCCAGCGCCGGAGAGTTTTGGCGAGAATCGATCGACCGGCGATGTTTTGATCCCTGCGCCATTTTGGACGAGGCGGTCGATTTCATCAGCACGGCGAACCTGAACGGACGGGTGGGCTATCTCAACCGCGCCGGACGGCGGTTGGTCGGCATCGACGAAACCGCCGACATCGGGCAATTCCAGATTGCCGACCTGCATCCACCTTGGGCGGCTGACTTGATTCTCAGCGAGGCCGTCCCCACCGTGTTGCAAGGTGGCGTCTGGCGCGGCGAGACGGCCCTGACGACTCGCGATGGACGGGAGATTCCGGTCTCCCAGGTCGTTCTGGCCCACAGGACGCGCCAGGGTCAAGTCAAGTTCCTGTTCACCATCATCCGCGACATCACCGAGCAGAAGCGGGTGCGAGAAGAATTGGCCAGGGAGGCGCGGGTCAACGCCGCCTTGGCCGAAATTTCCCGCGCGTTGCTTGCGCGGACGTCGGTCGACGACATGGCTGATCTGGTTTTGGAACACGCCAAGCGTCTCACGGACAGCTCCCACGGCTTTGTCGGTTACATTGACCCGATAACGGGCTATCTGGTGAGTTCAACGCTTGGCGGGGACGTTTGGGATGTTGGCCAGGCTCAGGACAAGACCGTTGTCTTGAAGGAGTTCAAGGGGCTGTGGGGCTGGGTGCTGAATCATCGCCAATCGCTGTTGACCAACGCGCCCGCCGATGATCCGCGTTCGTCCGGCACGCCGCCTGGCCATGTACCGATCCAGCGTTTTATCTCCGCGCCCGCGATGGCCGAGGGGGTGCTGGTGGGGCAGGTGGTCTTGGCCAACTCGGACCGCGACTACGGCGAGCAAGATTTGGCGCTGATCGAGCGGTTGGCCGATCTCTACGCCATGGCCATCCAACGCAAGCGCATGGAAGAGCATCTCCGCGAGAGCCAGGAGCAGTTCACCGCCTTCATGGATCACCTGCCCGCCGCGGCGTTCATCAAGGATGACCAGTCCCGGCTCGTGTATGTCAACAAGTACCTTGAAGACTATTTCAACGCCCGGGATTGGCTTGATAGGAACTCGGCGGAAGTGTTCCCAGCGGAGCTTGCCCAGACGTTGAGCATCAATGATCGGAAAGTACTGAGCGAAGGGGTGTCGGAATTTGAGGAAGCGGTGGCGAGGGCCGACGGCGAAATCAGGTGCTTTCGGAGCATCAAATTCCCCATGCGAACCAGCGCGGCGCCATCCCTGATCGGCGGGGTTGCCATCGACATCACCGATCAGAAGCGGGCGCGGGATGCCTTGCAAGAGAGTGAAGCCAAGTACCGCCGCTTGTACGAATCCCTGCGGGACGCCTTCGTTAGCATCGATATGAGCGGCCATTTTCAGGAATTCAACACGGCCTACCAACGGATGCTGGGCTATTCGGAAGAAGAGCTTTTCCGCCTGACGTATCAAGACTTAACTCCCGAGAAATGGCATGCGTTCGAGACGGAGATCATCGAGCAACAAGTTCTGCCCAGGGGATACTCCGAAGTCTATGAAAAGGAATATCGCCGCAAGGACGGGACCATTTTTCCCATCGAGTTGAGAACCATACTGGTACGGGACGCGACCGGCCAACCCGCCGGCATGTGGGCCATCGTGCGCGACATCAGCCGACGCAAACGGGTCGAGGAATCGCTGCGGGCGAGCGAGGCGAAATTCCGCCGTCTGATCGAGGCGTCGCCGGTGGCGATAGGCGTTTCCGACGCGCAAGGTAACATCGAATACCTCAACCCCCGGTTCACCGAACAGTTCGGCTATCGGCGCGAGGATATTCCCATTCTCAAAAAATGGTTCTTGCGCGCCTATCCCGATCCGATCTACCGCCAGGGCATTCTGGAACGCTGGAACGCTGGAATGGAGAACGCCAGGCGGAACGGAACCGACATCGCGCTGACCGATATGGACATTGTCCACCGCGATGGCTCGGTGCGCGTGGTGAATGTGGTCGGCACCCTGATTGGGGACAAAATCCTGGCGATCTTCAACGACATCACCGATCGCAAACGGATCGTATCGGCGTTGCGCGACAGCAGGGATCTAATGAGCATGGCGTTCAAGGCCGCCAAGGCCGGGGCCTGGCAATGGAATCTGCGCACTCAGGAAATCATCTGGTCGGATGAGAACTATCTGCTGTTCGGTTTGGAACCCCAGAGCGTGCGGCCCAGTTATGCCTTGTGGCAGCGTTACCTTCATCCGGATGATCGCGCGCGGACCGATGCGCATGTGAGGCAATCGTTGGTGGACAGGCGGGATTTGAATATCGAATACCGCATCGTAACATCGACTGGAATCTGCTGGATCAATAGTATTGGCATGTTTCAGTTGGACGAACACGGCGAGCCGATTGGATTGCATGGCATCCAGCTCGACATCACCGAGCGCAAGCAGGCTGAGGATGCATTGCGCGAAAGTGAAGACCGCTTCGCCGCGTTCATGGATCATCTGCCCGCCGTAACCTTCATTAAGGATCAGGATTCGCGCTATCTCTTCGTTAACCAATATTTCCGTCAACACATTGGCGACGACTGGCTAAACAAGGCTGCATCCGAGGTATATCCCACCGAAGTGGCGGTGCCGATAATCGCCGACGACCGTCAGGCCTTGGCCACTGGTTTCCAGCGGCAAGAGAGGTTGATACCACTGGCCAATGGCGAAACGCGCATCTTCGAGACGGTCAAGTTTCCGCTCCCGCGAGCGAGAAAGCCGACGCTGCTGGGCGGATTCGCCATCGACATCACCGAACACAAGCAGGCCGAGGCGGAACTGCGTCGCCATCGAGAACACTTGGAGGAGATGATCGCCGAACGCACCGGCGAATTGGCATTGGCCAATCAAAAACTACGTTTGGAAATCGGCGAGCGAGAACGCACGGAACAATCGCTCAGGCAAAGCGAGGCCAGGCTACACTTGGCGCTGGAAGTCGCTAATGCCGGGGCGTCGGAATGGAATGTCAAGGACAACACCGTCGTTTGGTCACCCGAGATGTTCCCCCTGTTCGGATTACCGTATATCGAGCAACCGGGTTTCGAGACTTGGGTGGAACGGCTGCACCCTGACGACCGGGATCGCGTGTTGGAATGGGTACAGGATAACCTCGCCCGGAGGAGTGATCTGGCTGCCCAGGAATATCGCATCGTCAGGATGAGTGGTGAGATCCGCTGGATTAGCGATACCGCCAGAATTTTCTACGACAGTGCCGGGCGGCCGGAGCGAATGGTGGGTATCAATATCGATATCACCCAGCGCAAGCAAGTCGAAGAGGAATTGAAAGAGAACGAAGCCCGCCTACGCTTGGCTCTGCAAGCCGCCAACGCAGGAGTTTGGGAATGGGATTTGCGAAGTGATCGGAATGTAGCTTCCAAGAGAACCTTGGAAATATTTGGGAGAGGTCCGGAATTTTTACCTTTTTCGCTGGAAAAACTGTTGCAATCGATACATCCCGATGATCGCACCTGGGCGCAATCCAAGGCTTGGGAAACTGTGGAATCCGGCAAGGATTTAAATCTCGAATTTCGTATCGTCCGTGCCGATGGCGAGATCCGTTGGGTGCAGGATTTTGGAACCATCCTCTACGATGAGGCGGGCCATCCACTGCGGATGATCGGCACCATGATTGATATCACCGAACGCAAGCGAGCCGAGATCGAGCTGAAAAACTATCGCGACCATCTGGAAATACTCGTCGGCGAACGTACTGCCGCGTTGGAGGTTTTGAATGCGCAGATGCAACAGGAAATCGCCGAGCGCCAGCGCGCGGAGCAGACGCTCCAACTGACTCAGTTCATGGTCGATCAATCCGCCGAGGAAGTCTACTTTGTAAGGCCCGATGGCGGTTTCGATTACGTCAACGAGGCAGCTTGCCGCGCCCTCGGTTACTCACGTGACGAACTAATCGGGCTAGGAGTACCGGATATTGCTCCTCAATATCCAACCATGCAATGGCTAAAAACTTGGCAGACTCTCATGGAAGCCGGTCATACGATGTTTGAAACGGTCCACAAGACGAAAAATGGCGAGCTATACCCGGTCGAAATCACCGCTGATTACTTACGCTTCGGCGACGCGGAATACAGTTGTGCATTCGTTCGCGACATCCGCGAACGCAGGGCGACGGAAGAGAAGATCAAGGCCTCGCTACAAGAAAAAGAGGTTTTGCTCAAGGAAATCCATCATCGGGTCAAGAACAATCTGCAAGTGATCATCAGCCTGCTCGATTTGCAAGCCGACGTGGTCGGAGAGCAGGCCACCCGCGACCAATTCCGCGAAAGCCGAGACCGGGTGCGTTCGATGGCGCTGATTCACGAACGTCTGTATCGCGCCGCCGATCTGGCCAGCATCGACTTTGCCGAGTATGTGCGAAAGCTGACCGATTCCCTGTTTTCGTCCTACGCCAGCGCGAATCGCTTGATTACCTTGCAAACCAATATCGAACCTCTGTCCATTAGCGTCGAGCACGCCGTTCCCTGCGGTTTGATCATCAACGAATTGATCACCAACGCGCTCAAGTACGCCTTTCCCCCAGGCAGGGCTGGAATCATCGGCGTCGAGTTGAAGAAGTCCGGGGAGAAGCGCGTCATGCTACGGGTTTGGGATAATGGGGTGGGATTGCCACCCGCCGTCGATCCCCAGCACTCCGAAACGCTGGGCCTGACCATTGTCGCCACCCTGATCCGGCAACTGCGGGGCGATCTTACCCTGCAACGCGTCGGAGGAACCGGGTTCACCATCACTTTCGTGGTCCCGCCAGTAAAGACAACACAATCGGTTTTGGAGAAAAAATAGCATGGCGAAAGCGAACGTCATGGTTGTCGAGGACGAGGGGCTCATCGCCTTGTCGATCCAGCGCACCCTGCGCAATCTTGGATACGAGGTACCCGCGGTGGTTGCCTCCGGCGAGGATGCCGTGCACCAGGCCCTCGCTCTCCGGCCCGATCTGGTGCTGATGGACATCATGCTGGAAGGCGATATGGACGGGATTACCGCCGCCACCCAGATTCACGAATGCCTCGACGTGCCGGTCGTCTATCTGACCGCCTACTCGGATGACCATACCCTGGCGCGGGCCAAGGTGACGGGTCCTTTCGCGTATCTGATCAAGCCGTTCGAGGAGGCGGACTTGCGCTCCACCCTCGAAATGGCGCTGTATCGCCACGGCATGGAACGCAAGCTGAAGGAAAACAAGCATTGGCTGGAGACCACCTTGAACAGCATTGGGGATGCAGTGATCGCCACCGATGCCCATAACACCGTCGCGTTCTTGAATCCACAAGCGGAACGCCTGATCGGCTGGCGGCAGGAAGAGGCCGTTGGCAAACCCCTCGCGGACGTGTTTCAGATCGTCGACGAAGCCACGCGGCTGCCGCCCCCGAATCCCCTTGACCGCGCGCTCGAGACCGGGGTCGCGACGAATTTGGCCAATCCAACGCTACTGGTCGCCAGGAACGGCGAGGAATGTCCCATCGACGACAGCGCCGCACCCATCCGCGATGAACAGGGCAACAGGATGGGAGGCGTGCTGGTATTCCGCGATGTGACCGAGCGCCGTCGGATCGAGGCGGAACTGCACCGCCACCGCGACTATCTGGAGGAACTGGTCGAAAAGCGCACGTGGGAGCTGCAACAAGCCAAGACGGCTGCCGAGGCCGCCAGTCAGGCCAAATCGGAATTTTTGGCCACCATGAGCCATGAGATCCGCACCCCCCTGAACGGGGTGTTAGGCATGGCGGAACTGCTCCTGGGCACCTCCCTGAATAACGAGCAACGACGCTACGCCAGCATCCTGTTGCAATCCGGCCGGACGTTGCTCGGCTTGATCGATGAAATCCTGGATTTCTCCAGGATCGAGGCGGGCAAACTGGAGTTGCGGTCCGTGGATTTCGATTTGCGCGAAATGCTGGAGGAGACAGCGGCGGCGTTCGGCGAACGGGCGCGCGCCAAAGGTTTGCGACTGCGCGCGGATCTGGCGCCGGATTTTCCCACCCCCGTGCGCGGCGATCCCATCCGGCTGCGGCAGGTCGTGGTTAACCTGGTGGGGAACGCCATCAAATTCACCGAGACGGGCGAGGTGGCGATCCATCTGCGCCTGCTGGAACGCGACGTTGCGGCGCTGACCGCGCGCATCGATGTAACCGATACCGGCATTGGCATCGCCCCGGAAGCGCAGGCTCAGATTTTTGAATCCTTCGTGCAAGCCGACGGCTCGGCCACGCGACGCCATGGCGGCACGGGGCTCGGCTTGGCCATCTCACGCCGTCTGATGCGATTGATGGGCGGCGACATCAATGTTGAGAGCATCTTTAGACAGGGTTCCCGGTTTTGGTTCACGGTCCGTCTGATGACCGGCGACGCCAACGACCAAACCGCGCCCTTGCCGCTCGCCACCCCGAGCGTCGGCGCCCCAACGACTTTCAAGGCCAAGGTGTTGGTGGTGGAAGACAACGCGGTCAATCAGGCGGTGACCACCGCCATGCTGGAACTGCTGGGTTACCAGGTTACCGGGGTCGGCGACGGCCGGCAGGCGCTGGCGGCGCTGGACAAGCAACGCTACGACCTGGTGCTGATGGACTGCCAAATGCCGATCATGGACGGCTTTGAAGCGACCGCCGAACTGCGGCGGCGAGAGACCCTGGGCCAACACCGAGTCCCGGTTATCGCCCTGACCGCCAGCGTCGTTCGAGGATTCCGCGAACGATGCATCGCCGCCGGCATGGACGATTATCTGAGCAAACCGTTCAATCAGGAGCAACTGGCGGCCCTGCTCGTGCGCTGGTTGAACCCCATCGGCGAACAGGGAGCGTCCGCGTCCGTCCCTACGCCGACTTTCGCCGGTTTGCCGACGCCGGAAGCCCTGCCGCTCGACCCGCAATTGCTGGACGAGATACGTGTCCTGCAGCGGCTGGGCACTCCCAGTTTGTTGGATGAGATCATCAACCTCTATCTGATCGGCACGACGGACGCGCTGGCGAAGCTGCGGTCGGCGGTGGAACAGGCCGATGCCGCGACGGTGCGGAACGTGGCGCATGGCCTGAAGTCGAGCAGCGCCTACGTGGGCGCGCTCGGTCTTGCGGCCTTATCCGAGGAACTGGAGAAACAGGGACAGCGCCGGCAACTGGACGGAGCGGTGGAACTCCTGAACAAGGTGGACAACGAGTATGCGCGGGTGCGCGAGGCGCTGCTCGCGGAACTGAGCAAGCCCTCGGTAAGTTGAAGCGGCGGATGTACTTGGCCCGAGTGGACACCCCCACCCCACCCCGGCGACCCACTGTCCTCGCCGCAGGCCGACGCCAGTCAGAGCGCCGGTCGGGCTGGTCGACGCCTGCCGCCATCCCGGCGGCGGCTATGCGGTGCTGGCGGTGGCGCTGATCGAGTGCGCGGAGCACGGCGCGCTGCAACTCGGCGACGTCAGCGGACCGAAACTCCGGTTGGAATCGCTGCCGTATGATTTCGAGGCCGTGGCTTAGACGCGTATCGGAATCCCTCGGCCGCAAGCGGCCGAGGGGTTGAGGTGAGGGCGATTCTTTCCCGGGCCGAAAAGGCCGCACGAAACCGCTTCTGGAAAGCCGCGCCGGGGGCGATGAACGCGTTCCGCCCCACGGCGCGTTATCGGTCTGGTCTCTCGCGTCATAACCGCCGGACCTGCCGCATTTGCAGAGCCGCCGCGCCGAGGGTGGCCATCAGCAGCGCGAGGACTGTCAGCCACCACTCGTCCAGGGTGGGAATATCGATGGCAGCATAGCCTGCCCCCCCCGGATCGACGATGCTGCCATTCTTCCGCAGATCGCTGTCGCCGGCGCCGCCATCGGTCAGAATGACCGCGAGCGTGCTACCGTTGACCGTCGCCGCAAGGGGATACCAGTGCGCGGCCTGGCCGGTGGTGGGCCCGAACTTCCAATAGCTCGTGTTGGCCGGCAGCGCGGCTGGGTAAGTCACCGATAAAGTGATGAAGTCCCCACAACCCGTTGCCGCGAACTGGAACAGATCGTAGGGAATCTGGATTCCCGTTGGCGGCGGGACACCGATACTCGCGACGGGAACGAACGACGCATTGGTGAACCGACAAGTCAGTGGCGCATCGATGATACAAGCGGTCGCCTGTCCACCGCCTGACAGCGTTCCCGTAAAACAGAGAGAGGGCGCCGTGCTCGGAGCGACCACGAAGAACGCTTGCGAGGCGGAAGCCGGTACAAACTGGGTAGTTCCGGCATAGTTGGCCGTCAGCGTGAACGATCCCGCCGTGGGTAAGGTCACGGTACAGCTTGCGATGCCGCTCGCATTGGTGATGCCGTTGCACGTCTGGCCACCGACCGCGAACTGGATCGACGCGCCGGCGATCACGGCGTTGGGGTTGGCCGAAACATCGAACAGACCCCCTGCCAGCGTCACCGGCGCGCCGGCGGTCGAACTGGTCGGGCTGGTGTTCAAACTCAGGAAGGTGGTGTGCTTGCCCGGCCCCCAGTTCAGACTCGTCGAGTTGGACACCAAGCTCAATGCACCTACCGTTGCTCTAGCGGTCACGGTATCGACTCCGGAGAAGATACCCGAATAAGTGATGGTCGCTTTACCGCTCGCGTCTGTCTTCGCCAATTTGGTTTGTTGGTTTGCTCCGTCTATTTGGAAGAAGACTGCCGTCCCGGCTGGCGCGTCGACATTGGTGAATGTCACGGTAAAGCTTTGAGAATCACCTTGCGAGGGGTTGGGAGATACCACCGCCGGCGACAAGGTCAGCGCGGGTGTTGGGTTGGTGGTGGCGAAGCCGCAACCGCCGGTACTGGGGGCCAGTTTGTACACGGTGTCGCTGGCGCTGGCGTAGAGACAGCCATCCGGGCCGATGACGCCGGACCCGATGGCGCCGTCGGTCAAGGGAGTCGAGGTGAACGGATTGGTGGTGATGTCCACTAGAGCGAGCGCGAAATTGGGATCGGTCCCCGAGAGCACGATCAACGACTTCGCCGATCCGTCCGGACGAACCTCACCGACGGTTACCCAATAAAGTGCATTCAGGCCGAGCGGGGTGATCGTCGGCGACGGCTTGTTGGTGCCATTTATCCGGACGACTGGAGCATTCGGATAAGTGAAGTAGTTGGTGACCACATAGATCGTGCCGTCCGGCGCGAACGAAATGGCTCCGTTCCCCACCGTGGTGGGCAAGGTAGCGTAAACCTCTACCGTTGGGTTGGCATTGCTTGGATTCACGCGGAAAAGTCTTGCATCGTTCAAGCCCCCCCCGTTGCAGGAGTTGTCGAAGAATAAATCGCCGCTCAGCGGGTCGACGGCAAGGCCGTTGGGGCAGGTCAGGTTGGCGACGACGACCCTCAGTTGGGCGCCGGTCGCCGGATCGATCTCGACAATGTTGCCCAAGCCGTTACCGCCGGTCGTCGCGCCATGGGTGGCGTACAGCCGACCGTCCTTGCCAAAGACCGGTTGCCCCAGCGTTTCTCCCAAGTTTGATAGCTCGTTGGAGGCCACTCCACCTTGGCTACCCATCTTGTAGAGTCCACCGGTCCGAAAATTGGCAATGAATACCGAGCCGGTCGTATCGAAAGCCGGAGTCGATGCACCCGGACAACCACCCCAGTTGACGTTGCCGAAGAAGAAGTTCTGCGCAAAGAAACCGTTGGCGAAGGGCGTCAGGGTGTAGCCGTTCGCCGCAGTCGGCGGAGCGCCAACGCAGGATTGAGTGGCGGAACCACCGAACGTCACGCTCGCGCTGCCGGGCACCGGCAGGTTGCCGTCGGTCACGTCCACCGCCGTGTAAATCACGGTCTCGCTGAACTGGTTGGTCGCGACGAACTGGATCTGGCCATTGACATCGGTGACGCTCGGACTCGGCCCGGTAATGACCGAGTGGCCATTACCCTGTGACAGCGTGATCAGCTTGCCGGGGCTGGGACGATTCTGGGCATCCTTAAGCGTCACCGTGATGGTGGTCGTGCTCGTGCCGTTGTTAAGAACGCTGGTTGGATTGGCGCTTATACTGCCAGATGCCGCTGGCGGGGCGACGAAGCTCACGGGGTTCGGCGCCGCGAGGATGACGTTGTCGCCCAACACCCGCGCGCTAAAGCTCACGTCCTGGATGGCCGTACTGGTCACGGTAAACACCACCGCACCGTTAGCGATATTCGTAATGCCGCCGGCTGGGGTAATGGCGACGTTGGCGGCCGGGTTCGCGCTCAATGAAACAGTCTTGCCGCTCAAGGTATTGCCGTTGGCGTCGCGTAGAACCGCAGCCACGTAAAAAGGTGTGGTACCGTCGGCGGGAACACCGCCCAACTGCGCGGCGGTATCCACATCTTCCACCCGGATGATCGGGTAAATCGCCGAAAGGTCCGCACTGGCCGGCCCCAGGGTTTTTCCAGTCAACGCGACGTGCAAGACGTTGACATTGGGTGAACCCAGTCCGACATGAGCGAAATCGCTGCCCATGGAGGCCGCGCTATGAAACCCATTCGTACCGGCGAGTGGGTAAAGAAGCGGGTTGAGGAAGCCGAGATTCGATCCTTGCGCCTGGTTGAGCAGCGCTGTGTAGGCTGCCCACGCCGGCGCGGCCATGCTCGTTCCACCCCAGATCGAGGGACTGGGGCAGCCACCGGCGCTCGCCTGGCATATTTGTATCCCGTAATAAGGATCGGCGTTGGCCACTACATCGGGAACAGATCTCATCGTCGACGATGTAAAACCATTTTGATACGACGGCCGGCTGAAAAAGCGGCTGACCCCGAACCCCCCTTGACCGGTGGGCGGAACATTGGCCAAACCGTCCCACCACGTCTCGGATTGATACAAAGATCCTGGTCCCGGAATTGTCGATGACCCTCCAACCGCAGTCGCATTTGGCGATCCGGCTGGAACCCCGATAGTGTTGGGGCTGCCATTCAGGCAGGTGCTCCCGGTGTCTCCCGATGCGTTAAAGACACTGATTCCAGATGCGGCCGCGGTGGCGAGGATAGAATCAATGCTCTGCACGTCCGCAAGTGTGGTCTGATCCTCGCAGTAACTCCAACTGTTACTGATGATGGTCATCCCGTCGCCAATCATGCGATTGAACACTGCCTGAAAACTACCCGCCCCCGTGAAGGGCGCATCGTAGACAACTACCCGTGCCCCGCTCACGAACGGTAAAATAAAATCAATATCGAGCAAGACCTCTGCCTGATCAGGGCCTGGCGTGGCACCGCCACCGACATGGACCTGCGACAGATTAGCGATCAGCTCGTCCCTTTGTTCGAAGGCCAAGAAGTCCGTGACGTCTGAAAGAGCAAAGGTATCGAACTCCACCAAACCGATCCTCTGGCCGGTACCATCGGCATTGAGCCAGTTCGGAATCGCTACTGCCCGAGCATTTGCTTTGCTGTTGGCCAATTGGATGGCGAATCCGCCACCTCCAGATGGTCCCCCCGATGAATTAGTCAAAATCGCATCCCCCTTGGAGTCGCAGATCCATTTTTTCTGGGGCTTTAGTGGATCTGGGGTAAAAGGCAGGCCAGCCGACTTGTTATATTGCTCCCACTGAGCATTCCAAAAACTTGTAAACTGATTTTGCGTATTTACCCACCAGTTGCCCGGACCTTCCCACAGGTTGTACAAGAATACAACAACCGGACAGAATGCTTTTTTAATACCTTCCCCGTTGTGATAAACAACATCGACCTGATGGCGCGAATCGTTCTGTCGCGAAGGCCTGGCAAGATCCGAAAGTCCCACCACCGACTGCACTCTGCCAGCGATAGCTTTTGGTAGCGCTGGCTCGTTGGTATTGGCGAAAAACTGACGCTCGCCGAGTGCGTAGTCGCTGATACCGACATCGAGCGCCTTTTCCGCCATCGAACGGGTGCCGGCAACCGTGATGGTCATCCGGTTCGCCGAACCTTCGGCGACCGTGAATCCCTGCTGCTCGAAGTACGTGCGGACGGCGTCGTAATCGGCTTGGCTGGGGCCGAACTGGTCGGAAACTTCTTCCGGATTCATAAAGTTGCGATATTGGGGGGACTGCGGATCGTAGACGTCGCGCAGATAGTTCTCGAAACCCGCCGGATCGGAACGCCGCAGCACGACGGTCAGCGTCAAGGGTTCCGCGGCGAGGGGAGCCGCCATGGTGGTGATGATCGGCTGCGCCGCCGACAGCGCCGGTAAAACGTGGCCGGTTAGCGCAACCTTGTCCGAGTTGCTTCCCGGATCAGCGGATGATGCCGACCGTGCCCACGGAGAAACCAGCAGCAAAAATGCACACAGGATGCCAACCAGAAAATTCCACATATACCCCCCTGCCATTCTTGCCAAAACGAATTCGACCTATCGCGCGCGCACTCCAACAAAAATACCTTAGGATTAATGTGGAGTACTCGATACACAATGACGTCGAGCTTACGTTTTATTAGCTTGCCGCATGCGGCGAAATCAAGGGGGGATTAACGATTTTATTTTTGAATAATGTTTGATTGATTCACAACCGTCTGTCTGTATCGGTTGTTAATCGTCTTCCGCTTTCCAACCACCCATATCCTTCCAGCGGTTGACGATCTGACAGAACAGTTCGGCCGTGCGCTCGGCGTCGTAAATCGCCGAATGCGCTTCGCGTTCGTTCCACGGAATGCCAGCCGCCTGCAGCGCGCGGGCCAATACCGTCTGGCCGTAGGCCAAGCCGGCGAGCGTGACGGTATCGAAACTGCTGAAGGGATGGAAGGGATTGCGCTTGACTTGGGCGCGGGTTGCCGCCGCGTTCAGAAACGCCAGATCGAAGAAGGCGTTGTGGCCGACCAGAACGGCGCGGGTGCAACCGCTTTCCCGCATTTCCCGGCGCACCTCGCGAAAAATGGCGCTCAGCGCCTCGCCTTCCGGCACCGCGAAGCGGAAGGGATGGTCGGGATCGATGCCGTTCACGGCCATCGAGGCGGGATCCAGCCGCGCGCCTGGGAACGGCTGAACATGATGGGCCAGGGTGCCGGCGGGAAGCAGGTTGCCCTGCCAGTCCATGCGCAGGATGACGGCGGCGATTTCCAGCAGGGCGTCGGTCTGAGCGTTGATGCCGCCGGTCTCCACATCCACGACGACCGGCAGAAATCCCCGGAAACGGGCGGCAATCAGCGATTTTGGGTCGTGTGAGTTCATCGGCGCAGCATAGCCGATCACCCACCGTAACGCACCTACATCACACCGGTTCGCTCAACCGGGGGTGTTGTGTTCCACCCAGCGGGAACCAGCGCCGGTATCTTCGCGCTTCCAGAACGGCGCTTTCGACTTGAGTTCCTCCATGATGAACCGACAGGCGGCAAATGCCGCCGCCCGGTGTCCCGACCATGTCGCCACCAGCACGATGGAATCGTTCGGGCACAATTCGCCGATCCGATGAATCACCAACGCATCCAGTAGCGGCCATTCCCGGCAAGCGGTTTCGACGATCCGTTGCAAATGCCGCTCGGTCATACCGGGGTAGTGCTCTAGCGTCATCCCGCGTACCGGCTCGCCTTCGTTTTCGTCGCGCATGGTGCCGATGA
>JAVMKL010000185.1:14177-23810 GCA_031732875.1 Candidatus Competibacter sp.
AGCGTCATCCCGCGTACCGGCTCGCCTTCGTTTTCGTCGCGCATGGTGCCGATGAAGATCGCCGTCGCGCCATACCGGCCACCGAGGCGCTCGTCGAGACCGGCCTGATAGCGTCCCAGTTCCACCAAGGGCTCGAAAGGTTCGTCTCGGAGGTCGATCCGCATCCCCTACCCTCCCGTCACCGGCGGAAAAAACGCCACCTCGTCGCCATCGCGCACGCTTTGCGTCGGTTCGGCGTATTCCATGTTCACCGCCGCCAGCGTGTTCGGCGGCAAGGGCGTGTCGGGCCACAACGTCGTCCATACGCCCGCGACCGTCAACTCACGGTCGACCTCCAGCCGATCCCCGGAGCTGCCCAGGCGGTCGCGCAAGCTGGCGAAATATTTGACATGAATCGTCATGCGTTTTCTCCCGATTTGCCCGCGCCCTTTCCCTCAAGGGGATGGGGAACCCATTATTTGACCCGGACCAAACTCAACAACAACGCCCCGCCGCCCAATAACGCCATCATCGCATACTCGAAGCCGTGCGCGCCGATATCGCTGCCCTTCAGAAACACGTCGCGGATCACCACCAGGTAATAGCGCAGCGGGTCCAGCCAGGTGAGCCATTGCACGCCTTCCGGCATGTTCTGGATGGGGAAGGCGAACCCCGACAGCACCACCATCGGCTGGATGATGAAGAACGCCAGCAGCATCGCCTGCTGCTGGGTTTCCGCATAGCTGGAAATCAGCAGACCGATCCCCAGGGAACTCATCAGAAACAGCAGGCTACCGATCAAGAGGCCGATCACGTTCGCCCGGAACGGCACCTCGAACCATGCGACCGCGATCGCGCTGATCAGCGCCACGTCGAACAGCCCCACGGCGGCGACGGCAATCACCTTGCCCAGCAGGAATTCCAGCCGGGCAACCGGCGTCACCAGCAACCGTTCCAGCGTGCCGAATTCCCGTTCGCGGACCACGCTCATCGCCGTCAGAATCACGGTGGTGATCAGCACGATGGTGGCGATGATTCCCGGCACGAAATACGGCCGGTCCTCCAGATTTTCATTGAACCAGGCCCGTTCCTCGATTTGCACCGGCGGATCGAAACCGGCGCTCAGCCGGGCGCTTCGCTGCAAGGTCTGGCTGATTTGACCGGTGATCATCTGGGCGCTGTTGGAATCAGACCCATCCGATACGATTTGAGCCACCCGCTCCGACTCGAAATTCGGGCCGAACCGCAGGATGGCGCGGATCTCGCCGCGATCCATGGCCGCCGCGGCCGCGGCCATATCCGGGACGTAGTGCAGAGTGAAGCTGCCCGTCGCCGTCACCGCCGCCAGCAGATCGCGAGTGGTCGGCGTTCGCGCCTGATCCACCACCGCGATTTCGGCATGGCGGACATCGAAACTGGCCGCGTAGCCGAACGCCATCAACTGAAACAGCGGCGGCACCACCATGAAGAACCGCATGCGGGGATCGCGCAACAATTGCAGAAACTCCTTGCCCAGGAGGACCCGCAATCGGACTAGGCTGGCTCGCACCGGGTTCACGGGCAACCGCACACTCCCCTCTCCCCGCAAGCGGAGAGGGGTTGGGGACAAGTCTCGTTCACGGCAACAACCCCAGTTTTTTGGATTTGGTCAAGGTCAACCGTAGCAGCACCAGGGCGATCAGCAACAGCGCGGCGATCTGGGTCCAGAGCAGCAGGGGCGTAATGCCCTTGAGAAAGATGGCGCGCGACAGCGCGATGTAATAACGGGCCGGAATCACCAGGGTGAGATATTGTAGCGCCACCGGCATGTTCTCGATGGCGAAAATGAACCCCGACAGCAGAAAGGCCGGCAGGAAAGTGCTGACCATAGCCATCTGGCTGGCCAGGAGCTGGTTGCCGGCGTTGATCGAAATCAGCGCGCCTTGCAGCATTACCACCAGCAGAAACAGCATGGACAACAGCAACAACGCCGGCAGGGAACCGCGCAACGGCACGCCGAACACCCACACCGCGACCGCGACCGCGACCGCCAGATCGAGCAGGCCGATGAACAAATAGGGCAGCAGCTTGCCCAACAGAAATTCGCGACGGGTCAGCGGCGTCGTGCGCAACATCACCAGATTGCCCAGTTCCATTTCCCGGGCGATGGTCAGCGAGGTCATCATGGCCCCGATCACCGCCATCACCATGGCGATCACGCCGGGGATGATCGCCAGCCGGCTTTCCTTGGTTTCGTTGAACCAGGTGCGGTCCTCGATGCGGATCGGCGGCTGGCCGCCCCGGCGCAGCAGATCGTCGTTCACCAGCACCAGCGCGGTGTTGCGCAGCAGCCGGGCGGTATTGGCGTCCACCCCGTCCAGCAGCAGTTGAATCCGGGCATCGCCGCGTTCCAGCCGCCGGGCGTAATCGGGCGGAAACACCAGCGCCGCCCAAATTTTCCCCCGCTGCAAGGCCATGGCGGCTTCCCGCCGGTCGTTGCCGCGCAGCACCACCTTGAAGGCCCGGCTGGCGTCGAAATGGGCCGCCAATTCCTCGGTGGCGGCATCGCGGGATTCCTGGACGATGGCGATGGGCGCTTCGTACAGGTCCAGACGGATGGCATAGCCGAACAGGAACAGCAACATGCTCGGCATGAGCAGAATCAGCGCCAGACTGCGCGGATCGCGCAGCAGATGCCAGACTTCCTTGCGAGCGATGGCCCGAACATGCCGTCCGTTCATCTTTCGTTCTCCTCCAGCACCGCCACGAACACATCCTCCAGTTCCGGCGTGGCGGGACGCAGGGCCGCGACGGACAGATGGTGTTCCGCCGCGACCACATCGATGCGCGCCCGCAACGCCGCCGGTTCGGTCCCGGCGTGCAGGCGAATTCGCAACTGTCCGGCATGGGGAATCACTTCGCGCACTTCGGGCCAACCCCGCGCCAGCCGCTCGAAGACCACGGCGTCGGGGCTGTCCAACTCCAGGATCGGCGTCGGCAACGACCGGCGCAGCAGGTCTTCCGGCGTACCCTCGGCTACGATGCGGCCGGCCTGCATCAGCGCCAGCCGGTCGCAGAACAACGCTTCGTCCATGTAATGCGTGGTCACCAGAATGCCGATGCCGTTGTCGGCCAGTCCGTAAATCAGTTCCCAGAACCGCTGGCGGGCCATGGGATCGACGCCCGACGTCGGCTCGTCCAGAAACAGCACCCGCGGCTCGTGCAGTAGGGCCGCCGCCAGTCCCAGCCGCTGCTTGTAACCCAGCGGCAAGGTGCCGGCCATGACCGCGCCGTGCTCGCTCAAATTCAGCAGCCGTAGCGTCAATTCCATCCGTTCTTGCCGGCGGACGCCGGTCAAGCCGTACAGGCCCGCTTGCAGCCTGAGATTTTCCAGTACGGTCAGATCGCCGTACAAGGAGAAACGCTGGGCGACGTAGCCGATCCGACCACGGGCGCGGCGCGCGTGCCGCACCATGTCCACCCCCGCCACATGAATTCGGCCGGCGGTCGGCGGCAACATCCCGCACAACATGCGGATGGCGGTGGTCTTGCCGGCGCCGTTGGCGCCCAGCAAACCGAATACTTCGCCAGGTTGGACGGTTACTCGAATATGGTCGACGGCGACGAAATCACCGAAGCGGCGGGTCAGGTCTTCGGCGAGAATGACCGGAGTGGCGTCCGCGCCTGGTTCTAGCGCATCCATGAATTTCTGGTCTACCCCTCCACCAGCCGACCCTGTTCCAGGCGCACGCGGCGGCGGGCGACGCGGGCGAGGAAATCCTCGTCGTGGGAGATGACCACCATGGCCTGAGGCAAACCGTCGAGGATGGCGATCAGGCGCTCGCGCGTTTCGGCATCGAGCGCGTTGGTCGGTTCGTCGAGCAGCAACACCTCGGGGTCCATGGCGAGCACGGTGGCCAACGAGACGAGACGCCGCTGGCCCCCCGACAGCTTGTAGGTGACGCGATGCTCGAAGCCTTCCAGGCCCAGCGCGGCTAGGGTACGACGGACGATGGCCCTGACTTCGGCCGCGCTCTTGCCGAGATTGAGCGGCCCGAAGGCTACGTCCTCGGCCACGGTGGGGCAGAACAGTTGATCGTCGGGGTCCTGGAACAACAGGCCGGCCCGGGGACGCACCTCCACGAAATCCTTCTCGCGGACGCGAAGGCGTCCGAAGGCTTCCACCGTGCCCGCCTGCGCCTTCAACAGTCCCACCATCAGATGGAACAAGGTCGTCTTCCCGGCGCCGTTGGGACCGGTCAGCGCCACCCGCTCGCCGGCGCGCAGGGTGAAATGGGCTCCGGCCAGTACCGGCCGCTCGGGATCGTAGGCGAAGCGGATGTCGGACAACCGAAACAGCGGTTCGCTCACAGATGCTCCAGCACCATCAGGGCGCAGCAAGCCACGACCGCCAGTCCGGCGAACGCATAGTCGCGCCGACCCACCATCCGCATTTCGGTCGGCGGGGGGAAACGCCCCTGGAAGCCGCGACAACGCATCGCGGCCAGGATACGCTCGGAACGTTCGATGCTGTGCACCAACAACATCCCGAACAGGTAGCCGACGCTGCGCCAGGTATGGAGGTCGCAACGCATGCGGAAGCCGCGGGCCTTCATCGCCACGCGCAAGCGGCGGTATTCGCGATCCAGCACCGCGAGGTAGCGCACGGTGAAAAGGAACAGATGCACGAACTTGGGGGGCAGCCGCAACCGCGCCATGGCGTGGCCCAGTTCCACCAGTTCCATCGAGCCCGGCAGGGCCAGGATCATCAACAAGACGGCGTTGGATTTCAGCAGGATTTCGACGGCGCGCAACGCGCCTTCGCGGCTGGCGGCGCTGCCGCCGAGCGAGAACACCACCTCGCCCGGCACGGTGAAGGGCAGGAACAGCAGGACGAACAGCATGAAGCCGTCGAGCGCCGCCATGCGCCGCAGGGTCGGGGCGGGTTCCAGCCGCGCCATGGCGGCGGCGAACCCGGCCAGCGTCAGAGCCGCCAGCAGCGCGGGAAGTTGAGCCAACCCAACCACCACCAGGGCAAAACCGCCGCAGGCCACCAGGCGCAGGCTCGAGTCGATGGCTTTGAGCACCGGTTCGCGCTCTTTCTCCCGCGTCTCGGCCGAAAAACAGGCCGCTGGCTGATGGCGGCAGTCCGCTGGACTGGTGATCGTGTCGGTCGATGCATACGAATTCATGGGCTGCTCCTCCGCGCCCCGGCCGGTGGCGGGGAGTCCGTCCGGCGCCGGCGTTCGGACAACCCGAAGGCCAGACCGCCGAGGCCGATAATGTAGCCGATGCCGCCCAGCACGTCGCGCCACCCGATTTTCTCCTGATAGGCGTCGATCTGCTCGCGCAAAGGGCGAATTTGCCGGGAAACGCTCCGGTCGATGAAGGCGCGCAAGCCGGCATCCACGGCGAGCGAAGCCACCTCGGTGGGAGGATCGGCGGGAGCGGTCGCGACCGAAACCGGCGCGGCGGGCCGTCCGCCGCCAGTGGGGAGGGTATCCGGCAGTTCGGACGCCGTCACCGTATAAGTCGCGGCGTGGCCATCACCGCCGTCCACGGTAATCCGGTGGTCGATCCGGCGCTTTGCCTCAATGCGGAAATTGCCCTCATCGTCCGTGATGGTGGTGGCGAGCACCCCACCGCCGGCGTCGGTTACGGTGACCGATGCCTGACGGGGCCGCCCGCCGGAACTGAAATAGGCGTAACCCACCAGGGTCGCGCCCTCGGCGGTGGCGAACGCTTTCAGCTTGTGGGCCCAGGCGGGTCCGACCGCGGTGCTCAGACCGGCGGCGAGCAAGGCAAGTCCAAGGACGCGATTACCCATCCGTTCTTTCCCCGGCGCAAGGCAAGCCCAGGAACTCGGGCTTGACGCGCAGCAGCAGGCCGATGACGGCGGCGGTGAAGACGGCCTCGATCACCGCCACCGGAACATGGGTGAATACCACCAGCTTGGCGGCGGCGGCGAACTCCCGGCCGGACAGGGCGAGCGCGAGCGCCACCAGCAGGGCCGTCAGCACCACCCCGAGCCCACCCGCCAGGCCGGCCGCCACTATCGTCCGGCGGCGGTGTCCGGAGCGGGCCACGGCGAAGAACAGCGCGCCGCACGAGACCGCCGGCAGGGCCATGTTCGCGACGTTGACGCCTAGCACTATCAGGCCGCCGAAGCCGAACAGCACGGCTTGCAGCAGAAGCGCCACCAGGATGGCGGGAAAGGCCGCCCAGCCCAGCACGATGCCGGTCAGGCCGTTGAGGATCAGGTGGACGGACGACGGCCCGACCGGGAAGTGCACCAGCGCGGCGACGAAGAACACCGCCGAGAGCACGGCCACCTGGGGGATACGTTCGGCTTCCAAGCACCGGAGACCATAAGCGCAGCCGGCCAGGGACACCGCGGCGCCCGCCACGAGGACGGGGGCGGACAGCACGCCGTCGGGAATATGCGCCATGCGACTCTCCCAAGCAGGGGCGGGACCGCGTTTCCCACCTTATTTCATATCGACGGTCTTGACCCAGAGGGTGCCGCCCAGCTCGGCGTCGACCGGCTGGCCGTCGGGTCCCTCGATCTTGCCATCGACGAGGGCGTTGAAGCCCCACCAACCCGCCTTGGGCATGGCGTAGGCGAACACGCCGTTGGCGTCGGTCTTGACCTCTTGCGTGACGAAGGGATCGGCGGGCGCCTTGACCGAGCCGTCGTTGACCCATTCGATTTCCACGCGGGCGAACGGCAGGGGTTTGCCGTCCTTGCACGCCAATCCCCGGAAGACGTTACCGGTCCACAGCCCATAGGGCCGGGTGAGGGGTTCGATCTCCACGGGCAGACCGACCCGCTTGTCCCACCCCTCGCCCGAGGCGAAATCCACCACCACCTTGGCATAATGGACGATGAAATGCTTCTCGGCCGGCTCCCAGTAGGGAGCGGGCTCGAGATAGAAGACGTAATCGCCCGGTTGCTCGATCGGGTAGACCGCCTCGAACGCTTTCTTGCCGTCGATCTCCCTGGCGGTCAGGGACGCCTTGAGGTCGATCTTCTTGCCATCGACCAGGACGCCAAATTGCACCGGCTGGCCCATATCCATGGTCGGGCCGCCTTCCATCGGGTGGGTGAACACCGCCGAAAGCTTGACGGTGCGATCACCCTGTTCGGGGACGATGTCGGTGGCGGGCAGCAACTGTTGGAAATGGGCCTGGACGATGCTTGGCATGACCAACATGGCGACCAGGGCAAGAACCGCGAGCCTGGATTGAGCGAACATGAAACCTCCCGGTAAGCGGTATGATTATTTTTTAATTTATCATAAAAAAGCGCGCAAACCCGCGCCTGTCAACTCCCAATCTGATGGTCGCTATGCTAGAGGAAAACCTTCGTTAAGCGAGGAGGCTTCATGGGTCGCGTGACCATCTCCCTGGATAATAAATTGCTGGAAGAATTCGACACCCACATCAAACACAAGGTTTGCGTGCGCCGACCCCGACGGTCAGCGCTCTCCTCCATGCTGGCGGCCCTTCGGCACCGGTCGGTGGCGTAATTCCTCCCATTCCTCGTCGGTATACAGGCGCGAGCGGATGACAAATCGATAACCCTCCGGCGCTTCCAGGGTAAAGCCCGCGCCGCGTCCTTCGACCACGTCCAGGGTTAAATGGGTATGCTCCCAGAATTCGAACTGGGCGGCTCCCATGTAAAACGGCTCGCCCGCCACCCAGCCGAGGAAGACATCGGCGTCTCCCAGCATGAATTCATCACGCGGGTAGCACATGGGAGTACTGCCATCACAACAGCCACCAGATTGGTGAAACATGAGCTTACCGTATTTGCCGCGCAGCCTGCCAACCAAGGTTTCCGCCGCCGGCGTGATATCGACACGATTGGCCATGGTGAGCTTACCGCCGGGCAAGGGCTTGCCCGGCGCTCCTTGAAAATAAGGGAAATGGATCAGAAGAAACCCAGCTTGCTGGGCGCGTAGCTGACCAGCAGGTTTTTGGTTTGCTGGTAGTGATCGAGCATCATCTTATGGGTTTCCCGGCCAATTCCAGACTGCTTGTAGCCGCCGAAGGCCGCGTGAGCGGGATAGGCGTGATAGCAGTTCGTCCAGACCCGTCCGGCCTTGATGCCGCGCCCGAAGCGATAAGCCCGGTTCATGTCGCGGGTCCATACCCCGGCGCCCAAGCCGTACAACGTGTCGTTGGCAATACCCACCGCCTCGTTTTCATCCTTAAACGTGGTCACGGAAAGCACGGGGCCAAAGATCTCTTCCTGGAAGATGCGCATCTTGTTGTGACCGGCGAAAACGGTGGGCTCCACGTAGTAGCCCGCCGCCAGTTCTCCGCCCTGGATCTTGCGCTTGCCGCCACAGAGCAACTCGGCGCCCTCCTTTTTGCCGATGTCGATATAGGAAAGAATTTTCTCCAGTTGGTCGTTGCTGGCCTGGGCGCCCATCATGGTGTCGGTGTCGAGGGGATGTCCCATCTTGATCGCGGCCACGCGACTCAGCGCCTTGTCCATGAACCGGTCGTAGATGGATTCCTGGATCATGGCGCGGGACGGGCAGGTGCAGACCTCGCCCTGATTCAGCGCGAACATGACGAAGCCTTCTATGGCCTTGTCGAAAAATTCGTCGTCCGCCGCCAGCACGTCGCTGAAGAAAATGTTCGGACTTTTGCCGCCCAGTTCCAGCGTGACTGGAATGATGTTCTGGGAGGCATACTGCATGATCAGACGACCCGTGGTGGTTTCGCCCGTGAAGGCCACCTTGGCGATGCGCGGACTGCATGCCAAAGGCTTTCCAGCTTCCAGGCCGAAGCCGTTGACAATGTTCAGAACGCCGTTGGGAAGCAGATCGCCGATCAGCTCCGCCCAGACCAGTATGCTGGTGGGAGTCTGCTCGGCGGGCTTTAGAACAACACAATTTCCGGCAGCCAGGGCTGGCGCCATCTTCCAGGCCGCCATCAACAAGGGGAAATTCCATGGAATAATCTGGCCCACAACACCGAGCGGTTCGTGGAAATGGTAGGCCACGGTGTTGACGTCAAGTTCGCCCAGCGTGCCTTCCTGAGCGCGGATGCACCCGGCAAAATAGCGGAAATGGTCGATGGCCAGCGGCAGATCGGCCGCCAGGGTTTCGCGCACCGCTTTGCCGTTGTCCCAAGCTTCGGCCACGGCAAGCTTTTCTAGATTCTGTTCCATGCGGTCCGCGATCTTCAGCAGAATGTTGGCACGATCCGTTACGCTGGTTTGCCCCCAATCGTGGGCAGCCGCATGGGCGGCGTCCAAGGCCAACTCGATGTCTTCCTGGGTAGAGCGAGCGATTTCGCAAAACACTTTTCCGGTAACTGGAGTGATGTTTCCAAAATACTGGCCCTTGACAGGCTCCTTCCAGCTACCGCCGATGAAGTTGCCATATCGGGGCTTGAATGCAACAACAGCTCCTGATTCATTGGGATTCGCGTATTGCATGGTTTTTGTCCTCTCTACACACTTTCACTATGGATTAACGTTATAGTCGCCATGTATGGCAGCTTAAGATAAACATCCACGGGTTGGAAAAAGGTTGGACAAATAGAAGGGCCACTGCTCGGATGCCCTGCAATCAGGGAAACGAAAATGGGCCCGGGAAGCATAGTAATACCGTTTATCAATGGATTTTATGGTTCAGAATCGTAGGGCGGGTTAGGGCG
>JAVMKL010000186.1:0-4050 GCA_031732875.1 Candidatus Competibacter sp.
CCTGCGTGGTCGACGTCTGGGTCGAGCGCGCCGAGGACGTCAAGCCGATGATTCCACCGGGCGGGACCCTGGCCGATCTCATCCACGCGATCGAGTGAACGTTTGGAGGCGTTTTCTTACAGCCTCTGGGGAACTAAGTCGTTGAAAAAACACCCTCACCCCTAGCCCCTCTCCCGGAGGGAGAGGGGAGTTTTCGTACAGGTCCTTATTCTCCCATGTCCGGCTCGCCGCAGTGGCGCAGAATCACCGCCCGGGCCGCGTCGCGCAACCGCACCGCCGCCGACCAGTCGTCGCCGTCCGGCTGGATCGGCGGCGCGACGATCACCTCCAGCCGGCCCCGGCGCGGGAACCACGAGCCGGCCCGCAACATCGAGCGGGTACCGCGAATCGTGACCGGCAGCACCGGCGCGCCGGCCTGTGCCGCGGCGACGAACGCCCCCAGGCGGAACTCCCGCAGACCCGGCGTTCGAGTGAAAGTACCTTCCGGGAAAAAGCCCAGCGACTGGCCGGCGCGCGCCGCCTCGGCCACCTGGCGCGCCTCGTCCGCGCTGCGCTGCACGTCGAAACGTTCGACGAACAGGGTGCCGATCCGTTCCAGCGGTTTCCCCAGCCAGCGGTTGTCCAGCAGTTCCCGCTTGGCGACGTAGTGGAACTGGCGTGGAATCGCCGCCATCAGCACGTAGGCGTCCAGATAGCTGCCGTGGTTGGCGATCAGCACGCACGGTCCGGCCGGTAGATGCTCCAGACCGCGCACCGCCAGCGGCGTGCCGGTCGCTTGCGCCAGCAGCCAGGTCGCGGCGCGGCCGAGCGCCCAGCGCGCGCCCGGTTTCGGCAGGGTCATGATGCCCAGCCATACCCCCGGCGCCAGCAACCCGAATATCGTCCAGGCGTAGCCGGCGAACAGATGTTCGATCGTGCCGCGCCACAGTCGCCGGATTTGCGCCCAACCGCTGGTCAGCGCGATCCGCGCCAGTTGCAGCCACAGCGCCCGACCGCCGCGCCCGAGCGCGTTGCGCTGGTACAGGTCCCGCATGGCCGCGCGGCGGATCTTGCCGCTGGAGGTTTTCAGCACCGTATGCGGCGGCGCCAGCACCACGTCGTCCGGCGGTACGCCCAGCAGATCCACGCCGGCGCTCTGAATTCGCTGGCGCAGGTGGTCCAGCGCTTCCGGTTGGGTGGTGCGGGTTTCGGCCACGACCACCAGGCGCTCGCTGCCGGTCGCCGGATCGTCGCTGGCGAAAACGGCCACGCAGCCCTTGCGAATTCCCGGGATTTCTCCCACGGTCTGCTCGAGTTCGTAGGGGTAGAGGTTGCGACCGCCGCGGATGATCAGGTCCTTGACTCGGCCGGTCAGGTACACGTCGCCGCCGGCCAGATAGGCGCGGTCGCCGGAATCCAGCCAGCCGTCGCCGTGGGGGAACAGCTTGCGGGTGGCCTCGGGGTTGCGGTAATAGCCGGCGGTGGCCGACGGACCCTGGAATTCCAGCCGCCCCTCCTGTCGTTCCGGCAGTTCCCGGCCGTTGTCGTCCACGATACGGATTTGATGGCCGGGAATCGGCAAACCGCAGGAGGGGAACACCAGGGCGGTCGCATCGTGGGCGTCGGCCGGTTCGGCCACGCCACCGACCACGAACGCGGCGCGCCGCACCCGGTCGAACACCGGCCCCCGGTTCGGCGGTTGCAGGGCCAGCCCGACCGAGCATTCCGCCAGCCCGTACACCGGCGCCATCGCTTCCGGCCGGAAGCCGTAACGGCCGAAACGGGCGATGAAGCGTTCCACCGTCGCCGGACTGACCGGTTCCGCGCCGTTGATGGTCATCCGCCAGGAACTCAGATCAAGCTCTTCGATTTCATGATCCTGAATGGCGCGCAGGCATAGTTCGTACGCGAAATTGGGCGCGGCGGACAGGGTGCCGCGATGGCGGTGGATCGCCCGCAGCCAGCGCACCGGACGGGCCAGGAAGGCGAGCGGCGACATCACCACCAGCGGGAAGCCGTAGTACAAACTGCCCAGGCAGGCGCCGATCAGGCCCATGTCGTGATACAGCGGCAGCCAACTGACGAACACGTCGCTGGAACCGATTTCGACCATCGGCCCCATGGCGCGCAGGTTGGCCAGCAGGTTGGCGTGGGTCAGCATCACCCCCTTGGGATCGCCGGTGCTGCCGGAGGTGTATTGCAGAAAGGCGAGGTCCTGGGCGCGGGCCGGGGCGGGGGTCCACGCAACCGGTTCCTGGCGCAATTCCGCCACCGTGACCACGTGGCGCAACTCCTCGACCTGGGTTCGCAGCAGCCGGGCCACCAGCGTTGCCTCGGGGACGGTGATCAGCGCCACGGTCTGGGCGTTGGTCAACAGCCGGGCGTGGCGGCGCAGGTGTTCCTCGATCTGCGAGGGCCGCATCGGGGGATAGATCGGCACCGGTATCCCGCCGGCCAGCAGGATGCCGAAGAAGCTGAGAAAGTAATCGCTCCCGGTCGGCAGCATGATGGCCACGGTCTGGCCGGGTTGCAGCCCGCGGTCCCGCAGGCCCGTCGCCACCGCTCGCGCGCCTCGTTGCAAACCGGTGTAGGTGAAGGAAGTTTCGACCTGATCGTGATTGCCGTAAATCTGAATCGCCGTCCGCTCGGGGTGGGTTCGAGCATGCCAGTCCAGCACCTCGGCCAGCGTCTCAGCCCGGTCCGGCGTACCGGCGATGGAACGTTCCACCGTCGGCGCCCGCCATTCGGCCGCCCGCATCGATTCCACCGGTTGGCCGCTGGCCCGCAGAATCAGTTCCACCAGATCGCGCGGCGTTTCGGCCAGCAAGACCTGTTCGCCCAATTGCACGTGAAACGCCTGCTCGATCCGCCGCAGCAGTTCGGTGCGCGCCAGGCTGTCCAGCGCCAGGTCCCGATCCACGTGGCTATCCAGTCCAAGCGCCGCCGCCGTGCGCTCCGACTGGCGGATTTCCAACAGCAAATCCCGCAGCAGGGCCAGCAATCGGGCCGCGATATCCCCGGCGGCGTCGGCGGGACCAGACGCGGTCTCGGGAGAGGGTGGCAGTCCATCACGGTCGGAAGGCATGGCGGCTGTCCCGTTGGGTGTGATCGGTTCGGGCCGGCGACCGAATTCCGGTTTCCGGCGTCTCAAGCTGACATTCTAGCTAGAATATGGCTGACGAAGCGCCTGGTATCGACGGAAACCGATCCGGTTTCGCCATGCCGCTATTTGATTCCGAGGATCCCATGACCCGTAAATCGTTCCGCCTCTGGCTGGCTTCGCTGCTGCTGGGGCCCGCGTGTGCCCTGGCGCTGGAAATCGGCGAGATCCAGGTCAGTTCGGCCCTGAACCAGTTGTTCGACGCCAAAATCCCGCTGCCGTCGCTAGCGCCGGAGGAACTGGCCAAGGTGTCCGTCAAACTCGCCGCGCCGCCCCTGTTCGAGGAGTTCGGCATCGACCGGGCCCCCGTTCTGGCGAACCTGGTGTTTTCGATCCAGTACGACGCGGAGGGTGAGGTTTACGTCAAGATCGTCTCGACCAAACCAATCCGCGAGCCCTCGCTGGCGTTGCTGCTGGAGTTCGGTTGGCCGCGCGGCAAGACCATCCGGGAGTTCACCATCTTTCTGGACCCGGTGCAGCGGCTGGCCAAACGACCGAGCGACCGGACCAAAACGATCCTGGACGCGCAACCCGGCGCAATGTCCGGGCCGGCGCCGGAACCAGTACCGGAACCGCCGCCGGTGGTTGTCGCCACGGTTCCCCTGCCCGTTGAAATGTCCGTCGAACCGCCGTTACCGGTCGAGAAGCTTCCGCCACCGCCTCCAGTCAAGACTTGGGAACCGGGCGCGACCTATGGTCCGGTGCCACCCGGCGAAGGGCTTTGGGCGATCGCGCTCAAGCTCCGGCCCGATCCCGGCATCAGTCGCGATCAGATGATGCAGGCCCTGTTCCGGGCCAACCCGCAGGCGTTTTCCAAGGCGGGGGTCGGCGGATTGAAAACCGGCGCGATGTTGCGAATTCCGACCTTGCGGGAAATCGCCGATTTTACCGGGTCTCCGGTCGCGCGGCGG
>JAVMKL010000187.1:0-1450 GCA_031732875.1 Candidatus Competibacter sp.
GATCGAAGCAGGCATTCTTGCCGGAGGTAACCCCATGAGCAAAACCGAGATTGAGGAGCGGATTGAAGAGTCGATTCGGCTGGTGCGGCTGGTCGTCGACGACTGGTCCCCCATGTTCGCCGTCATGATCCTGCTGATCCTCGCCGGCCGCCTGCTGGGTGAATTCTCAACCCCGGAGGAACTGTCGCAACGAGTGACGCAAGCGCACCGCATTTTGATCCGTTCGGCGCTGGACCGCGTGGGCTGACACGGTTCTCTCCTGGAACCCCCTCCCCGCCCTCCCTGCCCGAGGGAAGCGAAAGGAAAAAACGCATCAAGGCGCCTCAACGTGGACTTCCTGGGTCTGTTCCATCTGATGGATGGACGCCTCCAGGTCGATCTGGTCGGGATTCTCGCTGGGCTGCCCGCGCAGCAGCGCCAACAACTCGATCTGTTCCAAGGTGCCATGCGAGCCGTCCGGCTGCTGCACGAAAGCGGCCCAGGGCACGAACTTGGTGAGCGGGAAGCGTTGTCCCACTTGGGGCGAGATGTCGATATTGAGCCCGGAGATGTAAACCACCCGCTTGCCCTGATAACCATGCTCCCGGACGATCGTGCGAAAGGTGCGGTCGAATTCCACCTGGGTGTTGACCTGGGCCGCGGTCAGCAGTGGGTGCGGCGAGGTCACGATCCAGGCCATCGGATCGAACAGATTTTGCTCCAGGTGGCTGCGCCCCTCCAGGTCGCCCTGGACGTCGCGCTTGAAGCGAAAGAATTCCGGCAGCAACCATCCGCCGATCGGCTCGCGACGACCATCCGCCCAATCGTTCTGCTCCATCAGGCGGCGCAATTCGGGCGTGGCGATCAGACTCTTGGCCGTGCTCAGGCAACGCACCGGCCGAAACCCGCCACCGGCGGCCGGCACCGCGAGGCGTTCCAGGTTCAGAAACAACCCCTCGTCGCGGTTCTCCCGCAACAACTGGTTGTCGATGGTGATGAGATAGTCTTCGCCATGGCGTTCCAGCACGATGTTGTCCCGGGCGAAGGCATACTCGTCCTGATACCAGCGCAGCACGGCTTCGATCTTGCCGCAATTGGCGGTCAAATGCCGGTCCTCGCTCTGCAGGCGGCGGTAGGTTCCAAAAATCCGACTTTCCGGATCGTAACCCACGTGGCTGGCGTGAATGATGACCATGTCCCGGCCGTGCTCGGCGTGCGGCGCATGGCGGTCGGTGGCCACGATCCCGCCGACTTGGCCATGGTTGAACGGGAAAACCCCAAAGTGCTTGGTGATGAGAATGATGGGATAACCCTGGCTCTCGTCCGAGCAGAACGCCCGGGAGGGCATGATCTTGCCGGACTCGAAGCCGAGCGACCGGCACAGGTTATACAGCCGGGGAATGAAGGTGCTGTAACGCAGCATCATGCCGGCAACCTGGAAATCGGCCATCAGGGCGCGGATGTTGGCGGT
>JAVMKL010000187.1:1550-4029 GCA_031732875.1 Candidatus Competibacter sp.
AAGGTTGCATTCGCCCGGACCACCGAGCGCGGCGCGCAACGCTTTTCCCATTCACGGTCTTCAGAGGGTCGCTTCCCATGTGCCTCGCCATCCCCGCCCGGGTGATCGAAATTCTGGACAACGAAAGCGCCGTCGTGGACATGGGCGGCGTGCGCAAGCCGATTTCCACCGCCCTGCTGGACGAAGTGGCGGTCGGCGACTACGTCATCGTGCACGTCGGTTATGCCCTCAACCGCCTGGACCCCGAAGAGGCTGCGGAGACCCTGCGGCTGTTGGCCGAACTGACCGAGGTGACGACCGATGAAATACCTGGATGAATTCCGCGACGGTCAACTGGCGCGGGGGCTGGCCGCCCGCATCCGTCAGGAGGTCGAGCCGAACCGCCGCTACGCTCTGATGGAATTCTGCGGCGGCCACACCCACGCCATCTGCCGCTACGGCATCGAGGATCTGCTGCCGGACAACGTGCGGTTGATTCACGGTCCCGGCTGCCCGGTGTGCGTGCTGCCGAGCGGGCGCTTGCAGGCGGCGATCGAACTGGTGGAGCGGGAGGGGGTGATCCTGTGCAGTTACGGCGACCTGCTGCGCGTGCCCGGCGCCCAGGGCGACACTCTGCTCAAGGCCAAGGCGCGCGGCGCGGACGTGCGGATGGTGTACTCGGTCGACGATGCGCTGGAGATCGCCCGCGCCAACCCCGACCGCCCGGTCGTGTTCTTCGCCATCGGCTTCGAGACCACCACCCCGCCGACCGCCGTCGCCATCCGGCAAGCCCGGCGGGAAGGATCGGGCAATTTCAGCGTGTACTGCAATCACGTTCTCACCCCGCCGGCGCTGCGGGCGTTACTGAAGACCGATTCTTCCCCTCCTTTACAAGGAGGAGTAGCGCCTGGTGCCGGGATGGTCGACGGCTTCATCGGTCCCGCTCACGTCAGCACCATCATCGGCAGCCAGCCTTACGAATTCGTCGCCGCCGAGCACGACCGCCCGCTGGTCATCGCCGGGTTCGAGCCGCTGGACGTGCTGCATGCGATCCTGATGCTGATCCGCCAACTCAACGCCGGCGAGGTTCGCGTGGAGAACGAATACACCCGGGCCGTCAGCGCGGAAGGCAACCGCAAGGCCCAGCGGATCGTGGCCGAGGTGTTCGCGCTCCGTCCGACCTTCGAATGGCGCGGGCTGGGCTGGCTGCCGGACAGCGCCCTGGCGATTCGGCCGGAATTCGCGGACTGGGATGCCGAACACCGTTTCGCCATCTCCGCGATTCGGGCCACCGATCACAAGGCCTGCGCCTGCGGCGAAGTGCTGCGGGGCGTCAAGCACCCGCAAGACTGCACGGTCTTCGGCACGGCCTGCACGCCCGACCATCCGCTCGGCTCCTGCATGGTGTCCGCCGAGGGCGCTTGCGCGGCCTATTACCATTACGGCCGTTTCCGCCAGGCCGCGGCGTCATGAATCGCCGGCGCGAACTCTTCGCCCGCCGTCTCGACCTGACGCGCGGTTCCGTCGAAATGAGCCACGGCGGCGGCGGCCGGGCGATGGCGCAGTTGATCGAGGAGCTGTTCCTGGCCGCGTTCGACAACGAGTGGCTGCGGGCGCGGGACGATTGCGCCCGGTTCGCCGTTCCCGCCGGCCGGCTGGTCATGGCCACCGACAGCCACGTGGTCTCGCCGCTGTTCTTTCCCGGCGGCGACATCGGTTGTCTGGCGGTCCACGGCACGCTCAACGACGTAGCGATGGCCGGCGCGCGACCGCTCTATCTCGCCAGCAGCTTCATCCTGGAAGAAGGTTTCCCCCTCGCCGACCTCAAGCGCATCGTCGATTCGATGGCGCGGGCGGCGCGGCAGGCGGGCGTGCCCATCGTCACCGGCGATACCAAGGTGGTGGAACGCGGCAAGGGCGATGGGGTGTTCATCACCACGACCGGCGTCGGCGTGGTTCCGCAAGGGGTGGAGATTTCCGCTGGTCGGGCGCGGCCGGGCGACGCCATCCTGCTCAGCGGTTCCCTGGGCGATCACGGCATGGCGGTCATGGCGCAACGGGAGAATCTGCGCTTCGACGCGCCCATCGAATCCGATACCGCCGCGCTGCACGGCCTGGTCGCGGCGATGGTGGCGGCGGTTCCCGACCTTCATTGCCTGCGCGATCCCACGCGCGGCGGTCTGGGCAGCGCCCTGAACGAAATCGCCCAGCAATCCGGCGTGGGGATGCGCCTGCGCGAGGCGGCGATTCCGGTGCGCGAACCGGTGCGGGCCCTGTGCGAATTCCTCGGCCTGGACCCCCTCTACGTCGCCAACGAAGGCAAATTGCTGGCCATCGGTCCGGCGGAGTCGGCGGCCACCCTGCTGGCGGCGATGCGCGCGCATCCGCTGGGACGGGAGGCCGCCATCATCGGCGAGGTGGTGGCCGACGCCCACGGCTTCGTGGAAATGGAAACGGTGTTCGGAGGCCGCCGCCTGGTCGATTGGCTGAGCGGCGAGCA
>JAVMKL010000188.1:0-23546 GCA_031732875.1 Candidatus Competibacter sp.
GGACATCTTGGTTCGGCCTGCATGATGGGTAAAATCTTTGTCGGAAATGGCCTTATCCCGAAGGTCCGGGAAGCGCAGTCGCTTCCAGTTGAGCTCGGCCAGATCCGCCATTTCCAGATCCAGATAAGCTTGCAATTGCTCGGGCAGGGCGTCGAGCAGGTTGCCGGGAGCGGCGTAAGCCACCAGCGCCATGATCCGTCGGCTGTCGCTGCGCGCCAGCTCCTTGAGATGTTTGCCCACCAACGCTTTCTGTTCGTCTCGATCCAGTTTCAGACGTGCCAATTGTTCATCCGAACTGGCGTGCTGCACGGTGGTCCGCCAGGTTCGATAGCGGCTATGGGCGGCCAGCTTGGAGGACTGATCGACGGATTGCAGAACGGCAACCGGGTCTTTGTCTTCTTCTTTGAGCCAACGGTGCAACCACTTCGTTACTGTAGAGGCGGCATCCGCTTCCCATTCGGACGTCCGGCGCCAGATCACCAGCGGTACGCTGTTGCCGAACACTTGGCCGGGGGTCAGCCCCGAATCGGTCAACCCGGTCACGTTCAGAAAAACCACGGCCGGATGAGGTGGGTACTGTTTGAACCAGCCAGCCAGTTCGCTCAGGCTCAACCAGCCGTCGTCCAATTGCAATCCCGGCTGTTTTTCCTGTCGGCTTCCGTGCGCGCAAACGTAAACCAAATGCGGCCTCATGCCGCACAGTGCGCGCTCCAGTTCGGCGCGGGTGCGAACGGGCCGCACGTAATCCGCGTGGCGCCCGGTGGGGCAGATTTGCCGCAGGACCTCGCCAATCGCCTGGGGATGGTAAGGATCGGGTGTTCCCGACGCCGGCGCGACGATCAGCGCCGGGCAGGGGGTCGAGGTCTTACAATCCTCGGTCGGGTCCAATACGCCAGTGGTGGTGAATGTCCAGCCTTGCTCGCTCAACCGGTAGTGGTTCCAAGTGATCAAGCTCCACGGCAAGGCCAGCAACAGCGCTTCCTCGGTGCAGATGCGCAGGCGCACCGGATGGAGAATCGGATTGGGCCGGGGTTGGGGGGCAGGTTGTTGGAAGAGGTGGCGGAAAACCGGCTCCCATTCCGTTTCGGCGCCGAACAGCAATTCGAACAGCGCGCCTTGCGGGTCACCCCGTGCTGCCAGCACGTCTTGCCAAGCGTGTGTGGCAGAGGCGATAGCTTCCATCCCCGGCAGGTAATAGCGGATGTCGAGCGCCGGGCCGCGCTGCTCCAGGTGGATGGTGAGGGTGTTGGATCGAAATATCCGTTCAGTTCCCCCCTTTGAAAAAGGGGGGTTGGGGGGGATTTCCGGCACGCCCGGCCTTGGTGGTGGAACGGGTGTTTCCTTGGCCAGCTCTCGGAGATGTTGAGCCAATTGCTTGTAAACTCGATCCCGCTTGGTCGGGCTTAACTCTAAAAGCGGTTTGTCGGGGGTGCTGAAACCTTGAATCGGGGTGATTTTACCAGTGCGCTTCACCCCTCGCCGGTCGGGGAAGGGGATTTCGAGAGCCGTATCGAAAGGTCTCAGAAATATCGGCAGTACGGTCATTTCGCCCGCGTCCGCGCGAGCCAAAATGCGCGGGAGTTCCGTGCCCAAGATAAAATCCGAATTGAGGAAATCCTGCGAGACCAGCAACACCGCGACCGTGGCGGTGGCCAGGGCTTGGTCGATCTCGGCGCGCCAATCTTCTCCCGGTTTGATTTGGTTATCCGTCCAGTTGCTGATCAGGCCATCGCGCCCTAGCGGTTTCAGGAACCGCTCCAATTCTCGCAACGCCTCGGCGTCTTGGCTGTGGCTGTAGCTGACGAAGATCTTGTGCTGGTCCATGGGCTTCTTCCCGGTCGCGGCACCGTGGAAATCAAGTCGTTGGGTTTGAGTGAATTCTAGTGATATTGTTGGGTTACGCGCCACGCGCCGACCCAATCTACAATCACGATTGATTTCGGATTGCTATAGCCGAGCCAGCGTGATGAAGTCCCGCACGGAAACGATCCTGGTTCCGGCATGGCTGTCGAGCGCGAGCCGCTGCGACTTGTCGCCAGTCACGAGATAGTCCGCCTTGCCACCGGACGCGATGGACAGCAGGTCATTGTCGTAAGGATCGGGAGAGACCTCGACCGGGGGCAGCGTCATCACCAATACGGCCACTTCGCGCAAGTCGTTGACGAGACGACCGGCCTGTGCTGGTTTCAGGCGGGCGCTGATTTTGGGATAGCGCATCACGCGCATCAGCTCGTCAAGCTGCGGGGTCGCCGTCAATACCGTGAAGCGGCCCTGCCGCCAGTGCGTGATGAGCTGACCGGGTAGCGAAAATTCCATCAGCAAGGCGCTGACCAGGACGTTGGTGTCCAACACAACCCGCATGAATCAGGGCTCTTTCCCGGCGGTGCGGGCCAGCCGCTCCCGCGTCTCGTTGCGAACCTCTTCGGCGGCTTCGTCGATCAAATCTTGCAGAGCCGCCGGCTCAAAGCCGGCAAATCCCGCCCGCGTTTCGGCCAGCGTCTGATCAAACACGCGCCACCTGACGGCGTCTTCGATGAACTTGGACAGATCGCCTTTTTTCAGGCCGCGCCGCGCCAGCAGACTGCGGACGGCAATATCGGTGTCCTTGGACACCGTAACCGTCCAGCGTGTGGTGTTGTCACCGGACATCATTCACCTCTGGTGTTAGACGTATAAACATCTATCTACATATCAGCTTGAGTGCGAAGGGGCAAGTTTTTTTCTGAGCCGGTTGGTCAGGAGAAGCCAGCGCGACACTCTTCTTCCCCGGGATTGAGTAGTGCACTACGCTGAAGGGTGTAAGAGTCTGTACAAAAACCCCCCTCTCCCGGTGGGAGCGGCGCGATCGTTCCGCGAGCGGGGGGCGTCAGCCCCCTGTTTCGCGGAATGCGACCAGGCGGCGGCGATAGCGGCTGGGGCGGAAACAGCGGACTCACGTCCGCCGCTCGCCGGCGACCCCAAGCGCCATCGGCGGGCGCGGCGTCGTGGGGTATGTATGCAATTGCGTATCCTACGGAGGTTTTATCAATCAATCAGTCGGTTAGTATTTATATAGCCTCTAAATATCCCCTTGGGAGAACCGAGATGCCTGAAGTTGTCGCCCCCGATGGTTTGAACAAGTTCCAACGCTACCGGGCGAGCAAGCACCGGCAGGGTATGAAGTTGCTGCGCGTTTGGGTGCCGGACCCCGCCGCGCCCGGCTTCGCGGCGGAGGCGCGGCGACAGGCAGCTTTGCTGCGCGGCGCCCCGGAGGAGCGCGAGGCGCTCGATTTCATCGAGGCCGCCGCCGATATCGGCGAGGATTGGACGCGGTGAGACGCGGAGAAGTCGTGACCGTGGCGGTGCATGGGGATTACGGGAAACCTCGCCCGGCGGTGGTGATTCAGTCGGATGGGTTGGTCGAGACCGATAGCGTGCTGGTCTGTTTGCTGGCAAGCACCGTGCGGGAGACGCCCCTGTATCGGCTCACCGTACCGTCCACTCCAGAAACCGGGTTGCAGCAGGCTTCCCAGGTCATGGTGGACAAGATCATGGCGGTCCGACGCGACAAGTGCGGCCCTCCCATCGGACGGCTCGACGAGGCAGGCATGCTCGCGCTCAACCGGCTGCTGGCGCTGGTGGTCGGTTTGGCGGATGGATGACGGCGGTTCAAGCCCTCGGAAATCCCCCCCAACCCCCCTTTTGCAAAGGGGGGAGTTGCGGCGGGAGAGCCGCATCCTTCCAACTTCGGGACGACCCGACATGAATGCGAGAAAACTGTTTGCAGCCTTGCGCTGGCTGGATTACCAGCCGGCTGTGATCAACATTATCCTAGGTGTCACCACTGGTCTGATGCTTGGCGAGTTGTTGTTCCAGACCTCGCCGCTGATGGCCGGGGTTGGTTCCGTGGCGTTGCTGGGCGGGGCTGTCGTCCTGGCTTGGAGCGGGGAGCCGATTGCGGTGCTGGTCAGGCCGACGCCCACCTCTCCACCATCACCGCCGGTCGGGCCGAAACTCGAACCCAAACCCGAACCGCCGCCACTGGTGGAATTGGTCGACATTCCCGCCGGTGCCTTTTTCATGGGAAGCGATGAGTATGACTCGGAAAGGCCGATCCACGAGGTCCGGATCTCGGCTTTCCGGTGCATGAGGTTCCCGGTCACTCGGCGACTTTATCAGGACATGATGGGAAAAGACCTTGGCTGGCCGGAGGGCGAAGCCGACGACAGACCGGTCAACCAGGTTTCCTGGTATGACGCCATCGAGTTCTGCAACCGCTTGTCGGAGCGGGAAGGCTTGACGCCTGCCTATCGCCGTAGCGGTAACAACGTGTCCTGGGATGCCACCGCCGACGGTTATCGCCTGCTCACCGAAGCCGAGTGGGAATACGCTTGCCGGGCCGGTACCCGGACGCGCTATTCGTTCGGAGACGACGAGGGCAAGCTGGGTGAATATGTCTGGTACGCCAGGAATTCCGACGGTGCTCCCCATCCGGTCGGCACTCTCAAGCCCAATCCCTGGGGGCTGTACGATATGCACGGCAACGTATGGGAGTGGTGCTGGGATTGGTACGGTTTCTACCCTTCCGAATCGCAGCCCGATCCGATGGGACCACCCGCCGGCAATAGCCGGGTGCTGCGGGGGGGCTCCTTCGGCGGGGCCGGGTTCCTGCGCTCCGCGGGCCGGGGCTGGAACTGGCCCGAGGTCGGGAACCAGGGCGACGGCTTCCGCTGTGCGCGGGGTCCTCGCCGCCAGCCTTGACGCTTGCGGGAGAGAGATAGGAGAGGCAGTGGAAAATTCAACAGGTGCGTGGATTACAGCAGTTTCGATACGTCGTCGGATGCCAGCCACAAGCTCGTCTGCATCAACCTGGAATCGCGCAGGCGCTGGACCAGTTCCTTCGTGTCCCAGGGAGGATTTTGCTTCCGTTCTCGCAACTCACGAAACGCCGCAACCGCCCGCTTTTCGTTAAGGTCCACCAGATCCATGACGAAATCATCGGGATGGATGACTTCAAGTCCGAGATGCCGACGCAGGTGGATGGCAGCGAAGTCCGCAAGGTTGAAAGTGACGATAGCGTCCGCTCGCGCGGCGATTGCTGTCATGACAACGTGTCGGTCTTTCGGGTCAACGGGTTCGAGTATCCCCGCTTCAGGAATTGGCGTGATGATTTCAGCATCGGGGAAAGCCAGCGCCATGCTGGCCGCGATACGCTGGATTTGCGCGGTGACATCCCGATCAGGGTATCGCTCCCGCATCCGCGAGGTCAGATTTCTTATCCATTCTTCGCGGATTCCGGGCGACCACTTGGGGCTGAAAAATCCGTGATTCGCGAGCGTCAGCAAGACATCTCGCACGAGCATCGGAAAGATCGTACAGGCATCCAGCACCACGGTAAACCGATCAAGCGGGACCATCAAAGATCGTAGCCGCCTAGCTCTTCTGAGGCGCTGACCAGGTCTCGCAGGGCTGCTTTGCTCTTGGCCTGCATGGTTTGTCGGTACGCCAGGACATCCTTCGTCAACACGCGCCGATGACGGCCGACTTTACGGAAAGGAATCGCGTCGCTTTCCAGCAGGTTGATCAGGTAGGGCCGTGAGACGCCCAACATCTCGGCGGCCTGCTTGGTGGTCAGATCGGAAGACTCCGGGTATAGCGTGAAGGTTTGCTGCCGGGCCATGAGGGCCAGAATCTGGGACAGCAAACGCAGCGTGGCCGGGGGAACTTCCAGTCTGAAACCACTGCCGCCCTCGGCCTCTTCAACCAGAGCGATGCGGTGCGTGCGGGAATGGTCCAGCGCTTCGCTCATCAGGCGGCTGGCTCGAGCGAGCAAGTCAGCGTCGGCGTCGCTGAGTTCGATACGGTCGGGAGCGGTTATCATCATGGGCCTCCTGGTTCCGGCACTATAGGAAACCCGGTCATTATTCGCAATAAATGCAAATTGCTACGGATCAATCCCAAAGCAGCCCCAACAATTTCGCGCGGAAAATCACGTGGCTGGTGCCGGGTCGCAAGGGTCAAAAAGCAACCATCAAGGCTGGCGGCGAGGACCCCGCGCACAGCGGAAGCCGAAGCCCTGGACCCGGAACTCGGGCTCGAACCAGTTCCGGTTCGCGGAACGCAGGTTCTCGGCCCTGTCGTAGATGAAGGAGCCCCCCCGCAGCACCCGTTGCTGACATTTGTCAGCTTCCCAGGCGCTGCCATCGGCCGGTGCGCCGCTGTAATTCTCGTGCCAGCAGTCCTGCACCCACTCCCACACGTTACCGTGCATGTCGTGCAACCCCCAGGGATTGGGCTGGCGGGTACCGACCGGGTGAGCGCGATCGCCGGAATTTTCGGAATACCAGGCATACTCGCCCAGCTTGCTTTCATCGTCCCCGAACGAATAGCGCGTCCGGGTACCCGCCCGAGCGGCGTATTCCCATTCGGCCTCGGTCGGCAACCGATAACCGAAGTGCTCGCAAAAGTCCTTGGCGTCAGACCAGGTAACGTTCGCGGCAGGCAGATCGCCCTCGCCTTTTTGATAGGCGTAATCCTTGCGAAATTGCTGGAACTGCGCCTGGGTCACTTCGTATTTGCCTATCCAGAACGAGTTGACCTTGACCTCGTGGACGGGTCCTTCATCGCTACTGCGGCCCCGTTCGCTTTCCGGCGATCCCATCGCAAAGGTTCCCGGACACAGGCGAACGAATGCCATGCCGTTCTCGTCCTTCGGTTCTTCCTTCGGCAAACAGCCGCCGACCCCACGCAGCCAGCATCGATCAGCTTGGCCGGCGATCACCTTCAGGCCGGGCCATGTATCGGCGGCGGATCGCCGATCGTCGAACTGCTTCAGCCCCTCGACCAGCCGGCTCCAGCCATCAGCTTGCAACAAAGCGCCGTGGCCGCCGGCGGGAAAGAAGTTTTTGATCTGCTCTTCTGTTACCCGGTCCGTGGTGATGACCAGCAATTGCTGATCCGTTCGAAGCGCCTGCTGACGCCCGAGAAGCTCCTGACGATGGCGCGGCCAGTGGGGATCGACCAGCACCACGTCGGCGCTGCCGCCCGAAAGCAGATCGGCGGCCAGGGTTTCCACCGCCGGCGTTTGCGGCGTCGCCACCAGCACGACCAGGCTGTGCCGGATCGTTTCGGGCAGGCGGAGGGGTGTCTCCCCATAGCCGCAGCGCCAGAACTCCGCGCCATCGCTCAAACCCTCGACACAAGGCTGCTTTTGCGGTTGCCATTCCACCCGCACCCGGGCCGCCGGCGCTTCCTCCGCCACGACCCGCTTGGGCGTGACCACCGCGACATGCCAGCGGTCGTCCGCCACCGACTCGACGTGCTCCCACGCCAGATCCGGGCGGCCGGTACCGTGCTCGATAATCGGCGGGCCGGCGGGCGGAATGAAGCGACTCCAGGCGGCGGCGATCCCGCCGGCCACCGCCAATCCCAGGCACGCTCCCAACCCCAGCCACAACCGCCCCGGACGGCGCAGGGTTTCCGCGGGCATGTTCCCGCCAAAACCCATCTCCTGAAGCATCACTCGTTCGATGGCGCTGCGCTCCTCCCAACGCCACGGCAGCCGGATGTGCTCCTTGGCGCCTTTATCCAGGGGCGCCAATCGTTCGAGTTGTTGGCGGATAACGGCTTGCAGTCGCCCTTGGCGATACAGCGCGTAAAGCGCCTCGATCGCGGATATCCGTTCGGCCCCCCCACCCCAGCCCTCCCCCACAAGGGGGGAGGGAGCCTTGAGGGGGCCAACGCTTATGATCGCGGTACTGGGTTGCCGCCAGAGCAACACCAGGCTGTATTCCATCCGCAAGTGCTGATGCGCCGGGGTATCCTCCCCGCCGCCGTGTTCCTGTTTTTCCAGTTCCCGTTGGTAAATGCCCTCCCAGAAACGCAGCGCCCGGTCGAGCAGGCTGTTGGGGGCGACGCCGCCACCCTCGACCGGCGCTTCGGCTTCCCACAACCAGTCGAGCAACTCGCGCCGGCTGGCTTCGGACCACTGCAAGCGGCCGGCCGGTCCCGGCGCCTCGGCGCGCAACGCCCGCAGCACCCACGGGGACGTCGCCAAGCCGAGATGCCGGCGCAGCGCCAGTGCGGTGTCCTCATCCACGGAAGCCGGCGCCAGCGCGCAGGCCGCCGCCCAAGCCCGGTCGTCGCGTGGCAAGTCGCGCGGCGGGACCGTCGCGGTTCGATCGCTGCCCAGAAAAGCGGCCAGTTGGGTGGGCGCGATCCGCTCCAGCTCGTGGCGCCCCAAAATCGAGGCCAATCGGTTCGCGCCGTTGGAAAAATCGACGAAGGCCAGCCGCGGCCAGTGGGACAGATCGCGCAACAGCGCGTCGATCCGCACCCGGCGGTCGTCGGCCGCGTATTGGCGGGTCAATATCCGCCCGTCGGTCAGCACCGCCACCAAGGCCAAATCCCGGCGTTCGTCGATCTCTCGCGGCGCGAACCCGGCGCCCGTCGCGGTTACCAGATATTCGGGAACGCCGCGAAACAGCGCCCGTTCCACTACCAGGCCATGCGCCTTCAGCGTGGCTTCCACTTCGTCGGCTAGCCGGACCAGCGTCGTGTCTTCGGCCGCCTCGTCCAGCCACAGCCAGACTTCGCGCTGATACGACGCCCGCTGGAAGCGAATCTCCAACAGCCCGCCGCGTCGCGCCGTGGCGGCGACGGTCGCCGCCAAGTCGAGCTTGCGGGATGACTCTTCGGCGACGAATCGCCCGATGCCCCAAACCAGGGACTCCTGTTGCCGGGCATCGAGCAGTTGCGGACCCGACAGCGGCGGCGGTCGCGGAAACCTTCGGGGTGGCCCCTCGCCGAGCGGTACGATCACCGGCTCCGGCAACCAGGAACGCCGGTGCTGGAACAGCCACAACCCACCGGCAACCACCAAAGCCAGCCCGCCGAGACCGAGCGGAAGCCAGCCGGTCCAGGTCGCTGGAGATGGAATGACCGTCAAGCTGGCGACCGGACCGGAAAAGCTGCGCTGGCGAATTTCGGCGGGTGTTGTCGGTGGCGTTGTCGGTGGCGGCGGCGGTGGTTCGACAGCGCGGGGTTGCGTGACAGGCTGGATAATCGGTGGCTTTGAAGGATACAGCCAGGCGACCACCAGGATCGTCACCAGCACCAGAATCGCGGCGGCGATATACCACCTGCGCCGATCACGCTCGACAACAGGGGAACGGGGAGACGGTAACGATGGCGGGGAGCGTAGTGGTGGGGGTGGAGATTCCGGTCGCGTCCGAAACTGCACATCCTGTTCGGCACGTGCCAGCCAATGATCGTAGATGCGCTCGAACGTCGCGCGATCCTGCTGGCTCTTGACCAGCAGCGCGCGCAACCATGTCTTCAAACGGCGTCGGGTTTGATCGGGTTCGCCGCCCGCCAGATCCGGTTGCAGCGCGAACACCTGGCGCAGCCGGTCGATTTCGGCGACGCCCACCGGCAGACCGGCTTCGCGCAAGGCGAGCAGCAGGGGTTCCAGGCTCAGCGGGGAGATCATGGCAGCCATCGGGAGCCAGCAGGAAAAGACGACGATACTTCTACAATCGTGAGGTCCGGATCGAGAGGATTTTGCGCGGGCGACGTGCCAGAAATCCCCCCTCGCCCCCCCTTTTCAAAGGGGGGAATCGAACGGATACGACTGGATCCTCAGGCTCACGGCGTCGTCTTGGCCGGCACGCCGCCCCAGGGCATGATCGGGACCGCCGTGATCGAGTTCTTCGGCGAGCCCTCGATCAGCTTGTCGCTGTAAACCAGATACACCAGAGTGTTGCGCGGCTGATCGAGGAAGCGCGCCACCCGCATCTTCTTGAACAGCAGGGAGCGGCGTTCGGTAAACACCTCCTCGCCGTCCTTGAATTTTTCCTTGATGCTGATCGGCCCCACCTGCCGGCAGGCGATGGAGGCATCGGAGGTGTCTTCGGCCAGCCCCAGCCCGCCCTTGACGCCGCCGGTCTGGGAGCGGCTGACGTAACAGGTCACACCGGCGATCTTGGGGTCGTCGAAAGCCTCGATCACGATCTTGTGATTCGGCCCCAGCCACTGAAACGCGGTATCGACGCTGCCAATTTCCTGAGCGGGAGCCGTCACGGCCAACGTTCCCAGAGCGCCACCGATCAACCCGCCATAAACGAATCGATTCATTAATTCAGTCTCCTCGTCGATTGAGAACACGGTTGGCGAGAATATCGCAACCCGGAATCGGAAAGGTGCTCCAGGAAGTGCTCGCCCGACGCACGCGCGCTCACGAATACCTTCGCCAGTGCTCCGGCTGCGGATCGCGGCAACCGTGCGCCAGATGCTGGTAGCGGTTGATGAACACTTCCTGCCGGGTGATCTCGCAGTCCTGGGTGATAGCCAGGTTTTCCCGCTGGGTTTCCTCGGTGTAGTGGAACAACGCCCGCTTCAGCTTGCACAACAGGGTATTGTCGAGGTTGAAACCGAGTTCGCCCAGGGCGTGCTCGATGCATTGCAAGGTGACCTGCCGCAGGTCGTAGACCACTTCCAGATCGAAGGGCGACAATCGCCGGACGGTCAGAATACCCACCACACCGCTCAGCCAAAGCGCCGCCGTGCGGGTCTGATCCGGGTCGGGATGAAAACGGCAGAACTGAATGATGCGGTGCTTGCGCACTTCTTCCGGGTCAGCGTGCATGACGGGGTCCTCCACGGCTGCCGAATCACGGGGATCGATCATTTTTATAACAAACTCACAACCACTGTAGGCGCTGGCGGCCAGCCTTTCAATCCGGCCAGCGGCCCGCGCTGGTCCGGTTCAGACCGGCGGCATCGCGGTGATCGCTCGCCTCGACGAAACCGCGTTCCCGCAGCAGCGCCGGCACGGCTTCGCCCTGATCGTAGCCGTGCTCCAGCAACAGCCATCCGCTCGATTTCAGATGATCCGGCGCCTGGAGAACGATGGCCCGTAGAGCGTCCAGCCCATCCTCGCCCGCCACCAGCGCCGCCGACGGCTCGAAGCGCAATTCGCCCCGGCGCCAGCAGGAATCGGCGGCGGCGACATAGGGCGGATTGGCGGCGATCAGATCGAAGCGCTCGCCGGCCAGCGGCGCGCACCAGTCGCCTTGGTGGAATTCCACGTTGGCGATGCCAAGGCGCCGGGCGTTGCGCCGGGCCACCGCCAGCGCCGCCGGACTGAGGTCGGTGGCGACGATCCGCGCCCGCGGCCGCTCGCTCGCCAGCGCCAGGGCGATGGCCCCGCTGCCGGTACCGAGATCGGCCACCGCGACCGGCCGGTCCGCCGGCAGCCGATCCAGCGCCAGTTCCACCAGCAACTCGGTCTCCGGGCGGGGAATCAGGGTGTCGGCGGTCACTTCCAGTTCCAGCGACCAGAACTCGCGCCGGCCGAGGATGTAGGCCACCGGCTCGCCGGCCCGGCGGCGATCCAGCCAGGCGGCGAAGCGGGCGCTCCGTTCCGGCTCCAGCGCTCGCTCCGGCCAGGCGTGGAGGTAAGCGCGCGGACGCTCCAGCACCGCCGCCAACAGCAGTTCCGCATCCAATCGTGGGGTATCGCCGACCGCGGCCAAATGCCGGGCAGCGTGGTTCAGCCAGTCGCGGAGAGTGGCGGGGCTCACTCGGCCAGCGCCGCCAACAGGTCGGCCTGGTATTCCTGAATCAGCGGATCGATCACCGGATCGAGATTCCCCGCCAGCACGTCGCCCAGTTTGTAGAGAGTCAGGTTGATGCGGTGGTCGGTGATCCGTCCTTGCGGAAAGTTGTAGGTGCGGATGCGCTCGGAACGGTCGCCGCTGCCGACCAGCAGCTTCCGGGTCTGGGCCTGGGCGCTGGTCTGCTTCTCCCGCTCCGCCGCCAGCAGTTTCGCCTGCAACAGGGACATCGCCCGCGAGCGATTCTTGTGCTGCGAGCGCTCGTCCTGGCACTCCACCACGATGCCGCTGGGCAGGTGGGTGATGCGGATGGCCGAGTCGGTCTTGTTGACGTGCTGGCCGCCCGCCCCGGAGGAGCGGTAGGTATCGATGCGCAGCTCGCTGGGGTTGATCTCGATCTGCTCGACCTCGGCCAGTTCCGGCAGCACCGCCACCGTGGCGGCCGAGGTGTGAATGCGGCCCTGCGCCTCGGTGACCGGCACCCGTTGCACCCGGTGCGCGCCGGATTCGAACTTCAGCCGGGAATAGGCGCCCTGGCCGATGACGCGGGTGATGACTTCCTTGTAGCCGCCGTGCTCGCCGGGGCTGTCGCTGAGAATTTCCAGCTTCCAGTCGCGCAATTCGGCGTAGCGGGCGTACATGCGGAGCAGATCGCCAGCGAACAGCGCCGCCTCGTCGCCCCCGGTGCCGGCGCGGATTTCCAGGAACACGTTGCCGGCGTCGTGCGGGTCGCGCGGCAGCAGCAGCAGTTGCAGGCCCCGCTCCCGTTCGGCGCGACGGGCTTCGGCATCCAGCAACTCGTCCTGGGCCAGGGCGCGCAGGTCCGGGTCGCTGTCCCGGCTCAGGTCGCGGGCTGCGTCCAACTCGTCCAGTACCCGGCGATAGGCCAGAAAGCCGCTGGCCACCGGTTCCAGTTGGGCATACTCCACCGACAGGGCGCGAAAGCGGCCGTTGTCACCGATGATTTCGGGCTCGGCTAGCAGGGCGCCGACTTCCTCGTGACGGGCCGCCAATTGTTCCAGCTTGGCGAGCATGGAGGGATTCATGGGCGGGGATTTCCACCGTTCAGGCGGTACAGATTCTTGATCAGGTTCAGCATCTCGGCGTCGCTCTGGGCGGCGGCTTCGCGCAGGCCGGCGCAAGGAGGGTGATCATGGGCGGGGATTTCCACCGTTCAGGCGGTACAGATTCTTGATCAGGTTCAGCATCTCGGCGTCGCTCTGGGCGGCGGCTTCGCGCAGGCCGGCGCAAGGAGGGTGAATCAGCTTGTTAGTCAGGGTGTGGGCCAGAATGTTCAACACCTCGGCGGGATCCCGGCCCTGGGCGAGCTGGCGCCGGGCGCGGGCCAAGGCATCGTCGCGGGCCGCCTCGGCCTGCTGGCGCAGGGCGCGGATGCTGGCAGCGCCGTCCTGGGCGCGGAGCCAGGCCATGAAGTGCTCGACCTGGCTGTCGATGATCTCCTCGGCCTGCTGGGCGGCGGCCTGGCGCGAACGCAGGTTCTCCTGAATGATGTCCCGGAGGTCGTCCACCGTGTAAAGATAGACGTCGTCCAGGTCGGCCACCGCCGGATCGATATCGCGCGGCATCGCCAGATCGACCATGAACATCGGCTGGCGGCGGCGCTGCTTCAGGCACTTGCGGACCGTCGCGGCCTCCAGCATCAGCCCGGGGCTGGCGGTGGAGGCGATGACGATGTCGGCTTCGCTCAGATGGATGGGAATTTCATCGAGCGCGATGGCGTAACCGGCGAAGGACGCCACCAGCGCGTGCGCCCGCTCCAGGGTGCGGTTGGCCACGATCAGGCGGCCGACGCCGCTTTCATGCAGGTGGCGGGCGACCAGCTCGATGGTGTCGCCGGCGCCGATCAGCAGCGCGGTGCGCCTGGGCAGATCGGCGAAGATCTGCCGGGCCAGACCGACCGCCGCGAACGCCACCGACACCGGGCTGGCGCCGATGCGGGTATCGGTGCGTACCTGCTTGGCCACCGCGAAGGTGTGCTGGAACAGTCGCTCCAGCAGGGAACCCAGGGTGCCGGCGCTGTTGGCGGCCTGGTAGGCAGCCTTCACCTGGCCGAGAATCTGCGGCTCGCCCAGCACCAGCGAATCCAGCCCGGCGGCGACCCGCAGGATGTGCCGCACCGCTCGCTGGTCGGTATGCCGGTACAGATACGGTTGCAGGTCTCCCTTCCGCAGCATGTGGTAGTCGCTCAGCCATTCCGCCACCGGTCGGTCGTCTCCGCCTTTCAGGCCGCAGTAAAGTTCCGTACGATTGCAGGTGGATAGAATGGCTGCTTCGCGGGCACCACCGCGGTCGAGCAGGTCCCGCAGGGCGAGGCCCAGTCGGTCGGGCGCGAACGCCACCCGTTCGCGGACGTCGACGGGCGCGGTCAGGTGGTTGAGACCAAGGGCCAGCAGGGGCATGGGGTGTGGTCGGATCGGTCTGAAAAATGTTGAAATTTTGCGGGATAGAACAGGTGGATGACAAGGTCATACTTCAACGTTGGATTATCATGCGAACATCGACCCTTCCTCATTGACGGACCGATCCGCCGCGACTTGAAACACGGCGTCCCGGTCTTGCTCCAACCTCTCTCGGACGGTTCTCCGGCTACCGAAGCCGAATGATGGATATACGCTGGCAATGAACAGACTTTTAAAGGTACTGGTTTTTTGCGGACTGCTGCTGGACGGCTGCGCCACCGTGGTCGACGCACAGTCGCCGGCCGAACCGGAATTCGCGATCCGGCCGCTCCCGCCGCCCAGCCCGCGGGCTGAGTTGATGTATCAGGTACTGGCGGCGGAATTGGCCGGCAAGCGCGACCAGCTCGACGTCGCGCTGGAAAATTATCGCAAGGTGGCGGCCACCACCACGGATCCCAAGATCGCCGAACGCGCGGCGATGCTGGCGCTGCTGATGAAGGACAACGCGGCCGCCCTGGAACTCGCGCGGCGCTGGCAGGCGCTCGCCCCCGCCGACGATCAGGCCCGGCAGGCGCTGGCGCTGGCCCTGCTGCGCAACGGCCGGGTGGATGAAGCGGCGGACTATCTGGAAACGGTCCGGCGCGTCGCCGGCAACAAGGACAAGCAGGGAGGATACGCCATCCTCGCCTCGTTGCTGAGTCAGGTGGACGACAAGCCGGCGGCCCTGCGGGTGATGGGCCGGTTCCGCGACCGCAATCCGCGTTCGGCCCACGCTCAATACTACCACGGGATGCTGGCCGCCGCCGCCGGCGACCGCGACCAGGCGCTGGCCAGTCTGGATCGGGCGCTGCTCCGCGACCCGAAACTGGTTTCCGCGCATCTGCTGCGCACCCGCATCCTGCTGGACCGGGGCGACAACGAAGCGGCGCTGGCGGGGCTAGCCAAGGCGGTCGCCGCCATTCCGCGCGACCGCAACCTGCGGATGAATTACGCCCGGCTGCTGGTGGAGGCCGGACAACTCGACAAAGCCCGCCGCGAGTTCGCCATCCTGCTCGACCAGAACGCCAAGGATACCGATTCGCTGTACGCGCTCGGCCTGCTGGCGGCCGAAACCCGCCAGTTCGATCTGGCCGAAGGCTACTTTCTGGATCTGATCAAGCGCAACGTCCGGCTGGCGGACGCCTATTTCGAACTGGGCCGGATCGAGGAACAGCGCAACGATTACGTCAAGGCCCGGGAGTGGTACGAGCGGGTCAAGAGCGAGGATCGCTATCCGAACGCCCAGTTGCGCATGGGGGCGGTACTGGCCAAGACCGGCGATACCGCCGCCGTCAACCAGCACTTCGACATCCTGCGCCGCAACAATCCCCAGAACAGCATCAACCTCTACCTGGCCGAGGCCGAAGCCCTGCGGGAAGCGGAACGCTATCAGGATGCGTTCGAAACCCTGAGCCGGGGGCTGGAGTTGCATGCCGGCGACAAGGAATTGCTGTACGCCCGGGCGCTGGTGGCCGAGCGACTCGACCGGCTGAACTTGCTGGAACAGGACCTGCGCGCCATTCTCGCCGCCGATCCCAAGAACGGGCAGGCGCTGAACGCGCTCGGCTACACGCTGGCCGACCGCACCGACCGCTACCAGGAAGCGCTGGGCTATATCGAACGGGCGCTGGCGATCCTGCCCGACGACGCCGCGGTGCTCGACAGCATGGGCTGGGTGCAGTATCGGCTGGGCAACCACGACAAGGCGCTGGAATACCTGCGCCGGGCGTATCAGGCGAACCCCGACGCCGAGATCGCCGCGCACCTGAGCGAGGTACTGTGGGTCAGCGGCCAGCGCGAGGAAGCCCGCAAAATCTGGCGGCGGTCGCTGGCCAAAAATCCGGACAGCCGCTATCTGCGCCAACTCCAGGAACGGTTCGGCTGGTAAACGATGCGCTTGCGACTCGACTCCCTCACCCCCAACCCCTCTCCCCCTTGTGGGAGCGGGCAGTTCGACCGGTCGTACCTCGCCTTCATTCTGGCCCTGCTGCTGTCCGGCTGCGCCGCTCCGCCCCTCTCCTCGCCGGAAGCATCGAGCGCCTGGGCCGCCCGCCAAGCGGCGCTGGCGCGACTGACCGTCTGGAACGCCGCCGGGCGCATCGGCGTCGTCAACGGCCAGGACGGCTGGCACGCCAGCTTTCAGTGGGCGCAGCAGGATCCGGATTACCGCATCGACCTGATCGGCCCGCTCGGCCAGGGTCGGGTCGTGGTCCAGGGCGGCGCGGGGGCCGTCAACGTCCAGACCCAGGATGGCCAGCACGGGTCCGCGCCCGATCCGGACACCCTGCTGGAGCAGAGCATCGGCCTGCGCCTGCCGGTGAACGGCCTGCGCTACTGGATTCGCGGCCTGCCGGAACCCGGTCCGAACCCGACGATCCAGACCGACGGCGCAGGCCGGCTGGTCCGACTGGAACAGAACGGCTGGGTGATCGAATATCCGGCCTACGCCTCGACCTCGATTTTCAACTTCGACCTGCCCGAACGCATCGTCGCCCGGCGCCAGGATCTCAGCGTCAAGCTGGTGATCGAGCAATGGAACCTTTAGCGCCCGATCCCGCCGCTTGGCCCGCCCCGGCCAAGCTCAACCTCATGCTGCGCGTCGTCGGCCGGCGGCCGGATGGCTATCACCTCTTGCAGACGGTGTTTCAATTCCTGGATCGCTGCGACTGGCTGTGGTTCGACATCCGCGACGACGGCGCGATCGCCCGCGAGGGCGAAGTTTCCGGCGTTCCCGCGGACGCCGATCTGACGGTGCGCGCCGCCCGCCTGTTGCGGGAGATCACCGATACCCGGTGGGGCGCGACCGTCCGCATCGCCAAACGGCTCCCCATGGGCGGCGGTCTGGGCGGCGGCAGTTCCGACGCCGCCACCACGCTGGTCGCGCTCAACCACTATTGGCGGACCGGACTGACGCTGGCGGAACTGGCCGGCCTCGGCCTGCGACTGGGCGCCGACGTGCCGGTGTTCGTCCGCGGCCGGGCAGCCTGGGCCGAGGGTATCGGCGAGCGGCTGACGCCGGTGGACCTGGACGAACCCTGGTTCGTGGTGCTGACCCCATCCTGCCACGTCGCCACCGGCGCGGTGTTCGGCGACCCGGAATTGACAAGGGATTCCCCTCTCATCACAATAACGGACTTTCTGATGGGCGCGGGCGGTAACGATTGCGCGGCGGTGGTCTATCGCCGCCACCCGGAAGTCGCCGCCGCCGCCGCCTGGCTGGCGCGGCACGGGCAGGGACGGCTGACCGGCACCGGCGCGTGCGTGTTCGCGGCCTTCCCGGACCCCGACAGCGCCAGGCGGGTACTCGACCAGTTGCCGCCGGGCTGGACCGGGTTCGCCGCCCGCGGCCGCAACCGTTCGCCATTGCACGAGCGTCTGAGCCGGGAGCACGTCGCGTTCGCCTGAAACGCCCCCAAGTTTTTTGGGCCGTCGCCAAGCGGTAAGGCACCGGATTTTGGATCCGGCATTCCCAGGTTCGAATCCTGGCGGCCCAGCCACCTTCCCAGAGCAATCCGACAGCGGGGGAAATCGGTCGTGTACGAAGGTCGAATGATGGTGTTCGCGGGCAACGCCCATCCGCGGCTGGCCCGCGATATCGTCGACCATCTTCAGTTGCCGCTCGGCCAGGCGGTGGTCGGCCGCTTCAGCGACGGCGAAGTGCTGGTGGAGTTGATGGAAAACGTGCGCGGCAAGGACGTCTTCATCGTCCAGCCCACCTGTTATCCCACCAACGACAACATCATGGAACTGCTGGTGATAGCCGACGCGCTGCGGCGCTCCTCGGCGGTGCGGGTCACGGCGGTCATCCCCTACTTCGGCTATTCGCGACAGGACCGCCGCCCGCGCTCGGCGCGGGTGCCGATCTCGGCCAAGGTGGTCGCCAACATGATTACCAGCGTCGGGGTGGACCGAGTACTGACGGTGGACCTGCACGCCGACCAGATTCAGGGCTTTTTCGACCTCCCGGTGGACAACATCTACGCCACGCCGATGGTGCTCAACGACATCCGTGCCCAGAATCTCGGCGATCTGATGGTGGTCTCGCCGGATGTGGGCGGCGTGGTGCGCGCCCGCGCCCTGGCCAAACGGCTGGACGATTCCGAACTGGCCATCATCGACAAGCGCCGGCCAGCCCCCAACCAGGCGCAGGTGATGCACGTGATCGGCGACGTGGAAGGCCAGCACTGCATCGTGGTGGACGATATGGTCGACACCGCCGGCACGCTCTGTCTGGCGGCTGGGGCGCTGAAGGAACGGGGCGCCGCCTCGGTGCGCGCCTACTGCACCCATGCCGTGCTGTCCGGATCGGCGGCCGAGAACATCGGCCAGTCGGCGCTGGACGAACTGGTCGTCACCGACACCATCCCGCTGCGCCCGGAATCGGCCGCCTGTCCGAACATCCGCCAGATCAGCGTGGCCGGCCTGCTGGCCGAGTCCATGCGCCGCATCCACCTCGAGGAATCGGTCAGCTCGCTTTTTCTCTAGAAGTTTGCCGTCCCGCCCGGCCGAACGGCGGGATTGCCGAGAGCGGCGCGCTTGGTCGCGGGCGCGTCGTGTTTTTATTGTAACCGTTCGCTCCCCTCGCCCGCTTGCGGGAGAGGGGTTGGGGGTGAGGGCAGCAGTTTCAAAGGCTTACCCCCTCACTCTAACCCTCTCCCCCATGAATGGGGGAGAGGGGACTGAATGATTACTTATTATTTTTTACCGTCTGGAGTGAATTGCAATGAGTGCCATGTTTGAATTGAAAGCCGAACCGCGCGGCGATTTGGGGAAAGGTGCGAGCCGCCGCCTGCGCCGCGCCGGCCAGGTACCGGCCATCCTGTACGGCGGCGGACAGGATCCGCAGCCGCTGGTACTGAACCACCTGGCGGTTCTCAACCAGTTGAAGAACGAAGCCGTTTATTCCCACGTTCTGACCCTGAAACTGGACGACCGCACCGAAAGCGTCGTGTTGCGCGACTTGCAGCGCCATCCTTTCAAGCCGACGATCCTGCACCTCGATTTCCTGCGGGTCAGCGCCGACCGCAAGCTGCGGGTCCACATACCGCTGCATTTCATCAACGAGGAGATCTCCCGCGGCGTCAAGCAGCAGGGTGGCACGGTCAGCCATGCGCTGATCGACATCGAAATTGCCTGCTTGCCCAAGGATCTGCCGGAATTCATCGCGGTCGACCTCAGCGAACTCGGCCTCGGCCAGGCGATTCACCTGACCGACATCCCGCTGCCGGCCGGCGTGGAACTGGCCGACCGGATCGTTCCGGGATCCGACCAGGATGCGATCGTGGTCAGCATCCATCACGCCCACGGCGGCGAGGAAGGCCCCGGCGGCGGCGCCTCCACGACGCCGGCGACCTGAGACCGGATGGATTTTCCGGCGGAACCGCCGCCATGCCGGAATCCGCGCCGCCGCGGCTGGTGGTGGGACTGGGCAATCCCGGTCCCGAATACGCCCAGACCCGCCACAACGCCGGGTTCTGGCTGACGGACGAGCTGGCCCGCCAGCACGGCGGTCGTTTCCGCCCGGAGAGCAAGTTTCACGGCGAGACCTGCCGGATCGCGCTGGCCGGTCAGGAACTGTGGCTGTTGAAGCCGATGACCTTCATGAACCGCAGCGGCCACGCGGTCGCGGCGCTGGCGCGGTTCCACCGGATCGCGCCGCCCGAGATCCTGGTGGTTCACGACGACCTGGACCTGCCGCCCGGCATGGCGCGGCTGAAGCGATCCGGCGGCCACGGCGGCCACAACGGCCTGCGCGATCTCATCGCCCAGCTCGGCGGCAACGATTTCCCCCGGCTGCGACTGGGCATCGGCCACCCCGGCGACAGCCGCGAGGTGCTGGACTACGTGCTGCGCCGCGCCCCGCAGGCGGATCGGGTGCTGCTCGAACAGGCCATCGCCGACGCCCTGCGGGAGTTGCCGCGCCTCCTCGCCGGCCAGTGGGACCGGGCCACGCAGGCCCTGCACAGCCGGCGCGTCGAATCCCCCTCCCCCGCTTCGGCGGTCCCTTCCGCCAACCGAACACCCGAGTAGTCCCATGGGCATCCAATGCGGCATCGCCGGCTTGCCGAACGTCGGCAAATCCACCCTGTTCAACGCGCTCACCAAGGCCGGCATCCAGGCCGAGAACTATCCGTTCTGCACCATCGATCCCAACGTCGGGGTGGTGCCGGTCCCCGACCCGCGATTGCAAGCGCTGGCGACCATCGTCAAGCCGCAAAAGATCGTGCCGACCACGGTCGAGTTCGTCGACATCGCCGGGCTGGTGGCCGGCGCGTCGAAGGGCGAGGGGCTGGGCAACCAGTTTCTGGCCCATATCCGCGAGACCGACGCCATCGCCCAGGTAGTGCGCTGCTTCGAGAACGACGACGTGATTCACGTCTCCGGACGGGTAAACCCGCGCGAGGATATCGAGACCATCAACACCGAACTGGCGCTGGCCGATCTGGCGACGGTCGAGAAGGCGTTGCAACGGGCCGAGAAGGTGGCCAAGGCCGGCGGCCGGGAGGCGCTGGAGCGCAAGGCGCTGCTGGAGCGGGTCCAGGCGCATCTCGATTCGGGGGCGCCGCTGCGAACCCTAGCGCTGGCCATCGAGGAGCACGAGTGGTTGCGGGAACTGTTCCTGCTGACCGGCAAACCGGTGCTGTACGTCGCCAACGTCGCCGAGGATGGGTTCGCCGGCAATCCGTTGCTGGAGCAGGTGCGCGAGATCGCGGCGCGGGAAGGGGCGGAAATGGTGCCGGTGTGCGCGGCGATCGAGGCGGATCTGGCAGAGCTTGACGATGCCGACAAGGCGGAATTTCTGGCCGAGTACGGGCTGTCCGAACCCGGTTTGGACCGGATGATCCACGCCGCCTACCGTCTGTTGGGGCTGGAGACCTTCTTCACCGCCGGCCCCAAGGAAGTGCGGGCCTGGACGGTGCGGGCCGGCGCCACCGCGCCGCAGGCGGCCGGGGCGATCCACACCGATTTCGAGCGTGGTTTCATCCGCGCCGAGGTGATCGCCTACGCCGACTACATCGCCTGCGGCGGCGAGGCCGGTGCTCGCGAGGCCGGCAAGTGGCGGCTGGAGGGCAAGGAGTACGTCGTCCGGGAGGGTGACGTAATGCATTTCCGGTTCAACGTCTGAATGCCGGCGCTTGGAATCCATTGTTGGTTAAGCGTTTATCGATCCCCAACGCCACAATACCGCAGCTGCCGCCAACAGCGTCGGCGATGCCGGCAGTTTATCCGCCCTCCTCTGCCATATCTCTCCAGCAACTTTGCTTGCAAGGCGTCGTCGAACAACTTGTCCCGGATCTATTTTACGTCGCTAAAAAATTTTGGATGCTACCTTGAATTGAAGCTATAAGTAAACTACATAGTCATTGTAGGATTTAGTATTCCTACGTTGTCGTGCCTTGTTCAGACTCGTTACAACCTGGTGTGATCCTTTACACAGGGCAATTCACGCAGGAGGAGCCTATGAGCGCGTACAAGGTTATTGAAATTATTGGGAGCAGCTCAGACAGTTGGGAACAGGCGGCCAAGAACGCGATCCTGGAAGCCGCAAAATCAATCCGGCACCTGCGGGTGGCCGAAGTCGATCGGCTGGATGTCAACCTGAGCGATGACGGTCAAGTGCTGGAGTATCGTGCCCGGCTCAAGGTCAGCATCAGGCACGAAGCGGATTAGGGTAATCGATTCTCCACCGCCAACCATTCATCCCCTACTTCAATCTCCCCTACGAGAAGAAGGAAGCCTTTTCGGAACAGCCGGTTGGCTGCTCCCCTCGGCGGGAGGACTGGTTCCGTCGAAGACGCCGGAAAAGAGCTATTGCCGTCCTCCAGCAGATATAGGGGAGATTGTTTTAGTGGGGTATCTATCCAGCCCACACCCGGCAATAGCTCCCCTACCCACAGAGGAGTAAGCCCCATGGAAACGAAAACCATCGCTGATATCCTCCAGTCGTTTCGAGAGGATTTACCCGACCACAGCAAAACCGCGACCGCCATCGATCGCGGCGCCAATCTGGCAGACATTTCCAACCTTGCGCAGGAGGAAGGTCTCCACGAAATCGCGACGGTCCTGTTTGAGGCGCAGCAGGAAGCGCTTCAGGAAAAATCCGAGGCTGCCACCGATCCCACGGTAGCCACCCAAGCGTTCATCCGGGATTTCCGCACGCGGTTGCCCAACGACAGTAAAACTGCCGCCGCCATTGATCGTGGCGCACCGTGGGAAGAGATTTCGGAGTGCGCCGAGGAAGAAGGCATCCACAAACTCGCTGCCGCGTTGTTAAACCTCGAGCAGGAGCAGCTGCACGCCTTACCGTAAGCCGCCGGTCATCAACCGGGGCTAACGATAGCCTGTAACCCCATGCGGTTGTCAAGCGAGATGGGGCGGAAATCTCTCCGCCCTCTATCTTCTACCATTTCTTGCAACCCGCACCACGGATTTACAGCTTTACGTTCGAATAGTCGCATTAAAGATCCAATTTCGCTAATCAAGGCACCCTATGCCACTTCGTTACAATCAGGCCTATTGGCACGTACACGCAAAGGGTAAGGTCATGGGGAACGAAAAGATACAAATCAATGTTTGGATATCCGCCGAATCGGTGGCATTGCTAAAAATGTTGGCCGAACGGCAACGAGAGCCACTCGACCACATAGTTGAATTGGCCTTGGCTGTCTTTCAACAGCATATTAGCGCACAGCCAGTATCCGCCAGCAGCTATCCGTCATCGGATATCGACAAGCTTTCGGTGTCCCTAGCTGAGTTGGAACACCGGATAGCAGCACACTTGGTCGGGATGCGTAACGATTTTGATGTGTTTAATTCACGATTGAATGCAGTCGAGCGTGGTGGCTCCAGCATGAGCGTACTAGCCGAACTGGATCACCGACTTCGCTCGGTCGAGAGCATGGCCGGGTTTAGCACAACGGAACTGGAGGGGCTGCGTCAGCGGGTCGCGATGCTGGAAGAGTTGAGTCGGGGATGGGATTACCTTGATACCGATAGGCTAGAAGTGGACCGAAAACATCGGGCATCCAGACTTAAAAAATGAGAGTTTTATCGAGCCAAACATGTTTATGCAGATTTGTCAGCCAGTTAAGACATAAGACAGACAATCATGAATGTCTTGAACATTTTTGGTCCATTGAAAGGTTGCATTATGCCTAACAGCATTTGCTCGTACGCGGATAGTGGCTTATGGCAGTTTTGCTCTTATTAAATTAGACGAGGCTCAACAAGAACTTAATCGCGCAAAGAACGCATTAGTGGATGTGGGCGCGGAACGGCAGCAACCTTATTACAAATGGTGGACAGGTAATGTTCAGCAGGCCCGTGGACGTATTGCGCTCGACACCGGCAAGTACGCGGAAGCCGAAAGCGCACTCCGCACAAGCGTTCATGATTATCTGGAAGCGAAACAGAGCGTCGATCCACAAGGCCAATATATTAATTATGAAAATGCAATGAAGGATCTCTCACGCACGCTCTCTGCGGATGGACG
>JAVMKL010000189.1:0-23440 GCA_031732875.1 Candidatus Competibacter sp.
TTGTTGTGTACATACAACACAAACCTAGGAGTTTAGCCATGAAAAAGTCTGCTCTCGCGCTGGCCGTTGCCGCTGCGCTGGTTGGTTTCGGGTCCGCCGCCTATGCGGATACTACCCTGTACGGTTCCGCCCGGGTGTCGGTTGACTATAACAACCCGGATGGTCCCGAGGGTATCTCCACCGGATTTAACAATAGCTGGGACGTCTTCAACAACGCCTCCCGGCTGGGTGTGCGCGGCGAAGAGGATCTGGGCGGCGGTCTGGCGGCCATCTACCAGTATGAATTCGGCGTGGACATCACCGAAGGCGGCACCGGCTTCAACAGCAACCGTCCGAAGTGGGTCGGTCTGAAGGGCGCCAACTGGGGTTCGATCACCGTCGGCACCCAGTGGACCCCGTACTACAACGTGATCGGCATCGGCGATATTTTCAACAGCAGCAAGGTCTTCAGCTCGTACCCCTCGGTCGGCTCGACCCCTGCATCCATTCCGCAGTTGAATACCTATTTGGGTAACACCTTCGGTCTGCGCATGGACAACAGCCTGATCTACACCACGCCGAACTGGAGCGGTTTCGGCGCTCAGGTGATGTTGGTCATGAACGGTCAGTGTAACCCGGAAGACCCGCAAACACCATCCCAGTTGTGCAAGATGTCGGGTGCGGATACTAACAAGTTGCCCAGCAACTTGAGCGGCGACATCGACATGTGGAATATCTCCGCCTCCTACAAGAACGGTCCGTTCTTCGCGGGCGCGACCTACATGGCGGTGGAAGGCCAACAGTTCAGTGATTTCTACACCGCGCCCAACTGGGATGGCGATCAGTGGGGTTTGGCGGTCGGTTACAACTCGGGTCCGTTTGCCTTCAGCTTGGCTTGGGAGGACGGCGACGTGAATACGGTGTACTTCGGTAGTTCCCAGAACATTTATGTGACGGGTCAGTACACCTTCGGCAACAATGTCATCCGCGCCTCGTACGGATTTCTCTCCCCCGACGACAGCACGCTCTATTTCGCCGACGGCACTACCGCCAAACAGGGTGACCTCAACAATTGGGCGCTGGGTTACCAGTACAATTTCAGCAAGCGGACTCGCGTTTGGGTCGAGTACCTGGGCAGCAGCACCTCGGGCGATTTCTATGGCGACGTCAACGTGATCTCTATCGGTACCCGCGTCGACTTCTGATTCGACTTCCCGAATCAGGCTTTAAACCAGCGGACGCCTTCGGGCGTCCGTTTTTATTGGTGGGTTCGGGTAAGTGTTCCTCGGCCAATCGTTGCGGCGGCGCCAATAAGTTGTATTTTTAATAAAAAAACAGTTGCTTTTTTACCGCAATCCGTATAAATTATTTCCAACAGCGCTCCAAGATTGTTTTCCCATCAAGCATCCGGTTGATCGGAAAGCGAGTTTTGAAGCAAAAATTCAGTTTGCAGGCAACCTGGGAATCACGCCATGAAAAAATCCGTTCTCGCTCTGGCTGTCGCAGCCGCTCTCACCGCCCCATTCGCGGCCCAGGCCGATACGATCCTGTACGGTTCCGCGCGGGTGTCGGTGGATTACAACGATGTGGGCGATTCGATCCTCATTCCTGGCTCTAGCGGCTACTGGGATGTTTTCAACAACGACTCGCGCCTGGGTGTCTTGGGCAGCGAGGATCTCGGCGGCGGCCTCAGCGCTGTTTACCAGTACGAATTCGGCGTCGACGTCACCGAAGGCGGCAATTTGGAAGGCAATCGGCCCAAGTTCGTGGGTCTGAAGGGCAACTTCGGCAGCATCACGCTGGGGACCCAGGAAACTCCCTACTACGGTGTGACCGGCGTCACCGACATTTTCAACAGCGGCAGGACCTTCGGTGCCACGGCTTGGCTGGGCGGCTCGTTCAGCGGTTACAAGCTCAATCCCGGGGAAACCCGGACCGCCTCATCGGGCGGTGGCTCGCTGACCCGTCTCGATAACAGCGTCCTGTACACCACCCCCGAATTCAGCGGATTCAGCGCGTCGGTTCTGTTGTCCATGAATGGGTCGCTGAACGACACGGAGGGTTGGTCCAACAGCGTGGATATCTGGAATATCAGCGCGAAGTACAGCAATGGCCCATTCTTCGCCGGCATCACCTATATCGCCCTGGATGGGGATCAAATCGCTGACAGCCAAGGCATTCCACTAGCCGATCTCGATCTCGATCAGTGGGCCATCGGTCTTGGATATAACGCCGGTCCATTCAGCCTCGGCTTTATGTACGAACAGGGCACCTACAACGAATGGGGTCTCTTGAAGCCGATTTGGCAGATAGACTTCCTGCGTAGCACGGATACTCCTTGGAACGCCTATCTGACTGCGTCCTACACCTTCGGCAACAACGTCATCAGCGCTGCCTATGGCCAGATGGATACTGGCGTTTCGGGTCAGGACAACATGCAGAACTACGTGCTGGGCTATCAGTACAACTTCAGCAAGCGGACCCGGGTCTGGGTCGAATACATCGGCCGCAACGCCGACGACAACTTCTTCTATGGCGATCAGAACGCCGTGTCGATCGGTACCCGTGTAGACTTCTAATAGCCTGGGCAACAGGCGTAAGGGCGACGGGCGCTGCCTGCGGGTAGCGCCCGTTTTATATTTCGCTCCTCCTCAAGGTCGAATGACCTGTATTCCTTCGACGGTTCCCAGCAGCAGCACATCCGCCGGCCGCAACGCGAACAGTCCCACGGTGACGATACCGGCAATGTTGTTCAGCTCGGCCTCCAGTTTGGCCGGCTCGAGTATTTGCAGGTTGTAGACATCAATGATCAGATTGCCGTTGTCGGTGACGACGTTCTCGCGCAGCGCCGGCTGACCGCCGCGCTTGAGCAATTCGCGCCCGACATGGCTGCGCGCCATCGGAATGACTTCCACCGGCAAGGGAAACATTCCCAGCACGTCCACCCGCTTGGACCGATCAGCGATGCAAACGAATTTCTCGCTGGCGGCGGCGATGATCTTCTCGCGGGTCAATGCGCCGCCGCCACCCTTGATCATTTGCAAATGGCGATTCACTTCATCGGCGCCGTCCACGTACAGCGGTAGAGGACCGGCCGCGTTCAAGTCCAGCACCGGAATTTTGCAGGCTTTCAAGCGCTGCGTGGTCGCCTCGGAACTCGATACCGCCCCCTCGATCCGGTGCTTGATACGGGATAGGGCGTCGATAAAATAACCGACCGTGGACCCGGTACCGACCCCCACGACCGTATTGTCTTCGACGTACTCCAGAGCCGCCTCGGCGGCGCGCTTCTTCATGTCCTCGGTAGACATGGACTGTTCTCCTCTGCATTGCGCTGATCGACCATCATGCACGACTATATCAAAAGAATTCTCACCGCCCGCGTCTACGATGTCGCCATCGAATCGCCGCTGGAGGTCATGAACCGGCTCTCACGGCGCCTGAACAACCGGGTGCTGCTCAAGCGCGAGGACTTGCAGCCGGTGTTCTCGTTCAAGCTGCGCGGCGCCTACAACAAGATCGCTAAGCTGCCGCGCGAGGCGCTCGACCAAGGCATCATCTGCGCCTCGGCCGGCAATCACGCCCAAGGAGTCGCCTTGGCCGCCCAACGGCTCGGCGCGCGGGCCACCATCGTCATGCCGCGCACTACCCCCGCCATCAAGGTGCAGGCAGTGCGCGACCGGGGGGGAAAAATCGTGCTGTTCGGCGATACCTACGACGAGGCCTACCAGCACGCCCGGCAACTCGAAGCGGAAAAGGGCATGACGTTCATCCATCCTTACGACGATCCGGACGTCATCGCGGGCAATGGCACCATCGGCATGGAAATCCTGCGCCAGCACCCCGATCCCATCGAAGCGATCTTCATCGCGGTCGGCGGCGGCGGCCTGATCGCCGGCGTGGCGGCCTACGTCAAGTTCCTCCGGCCGGAAATCCGGATCGTCGGAGTCGAACCGGACGACGCCGCCTCGATGCATGAAGCCCTCAAGCACGATCAGCGGGTGACCCTCGATCGAGTGGGCCTCTTCGCCGACGGCGTAGCGGTCCGACAGGTGGGCGAGGAAACCTTCCGGCTGGCGCGGGAACTGGTGGATGACATCATCGTGGTCTCCACCGACCAGATCTGCGCCGCTATCAAGGACATCTTCGACGATACCCGCTCCATCGCCGAACCGGCCGGCGCGCTGGGGATCGCCGGCATGAAAAAGTACGTGGAGCGTACCGGTGTCACCGGCGCCCATCTGATCGCCATCAACTGTGGCGCCAATATCAACTTCGACCGCTTGCGTCACGTCGCCGAACGAGCCGAACTGGGCGAACTGGGGGAAGCGCTGCTGGCGGTGACCATCCCGGAACAGCCCGGCAGCTTTCGCCGATTCTGCCAAACCATCGGCAAGCGTTCCATCACCGAATTCAACTACCGTTACGCCGATTCCCGGCAGGCCCAGGTGTTCGCCGGTATCCAGCTCAGCGAGGGCGAGGAGGAAAAGAACCGGATCATCGAAACCCTGCGCGAGCACGGCTATCCGGTGACCGACATGAGCGACAATGAAATGGCCAAGTTGCACGTGCGCTACATGGTGGGCGGCCACGCGCCCGGCATCCAGGATGAAATTCTCTATCGATTCCAGTTTCCCGAACGACCGGGCGCGCTGCTGAAATTCCTGACCGGCATGGCGCACGACTGGAACATCAGCCTGTTCCACTACCGCAATCACGGCTCCGACTATGGCCGCGTGCTGGTCGGCATTCAGGTCCCGAAAGCGGAGCGACCACAGTTTCAGCAGTACATCCGCCGGCTCGCCTATCCGTGTTGCGAGGAAACCGACAACCCCGCCTACCGGCTGTTTCTGGGCGATCGCGGCTAAGGCGGTTCATCCTCCAGTCCCAGGACAAATGCCCATTGCGCCGCGGTCACCGGCAATACCGACAGCCGATTGCCCCGGCGCAGCAGGACAAAGTCACCCAGAGCGTCCCGACAGCGCTTCAGTTCGGTGAGAGCAACCACCCGTCGCAAGCGCCGGATCAGTCGCACGTCAACCCGATACCAGCGGGGATTATCCGGCGTGCTGGCGGGGTCGTGGTAGGGACTGGCCGGATCGAACGCGGTTTCGTCCGGATAGCCCTCCCGCGCCACTTCGACGATTCCGACGATACCCGGACTCGCCGTACCGGAGTGGTAGAAAAACGCCCGATCACCCAAGCGCACACCATCTCGAAGGAAGTTGCGGGCCTGGTAGTTGCGCACCCCTTCCCACGGCGTCGTCTGGCCCGGAGCGGTTTCCAGATCGGCGATGCCGAACACCGTCGGTTCGGATTTCAGCAGCCAGTAGCCCATTACCCCTCCACCCCGACCGTTCTGGAAAAAACATAAAGTGCCTTTTCCGTCGCGGCGGCATCCAGTGGCACGTCCCAGGGCTGTCGGATCAATTCGGTGACCTGCTGGAATTCATAGCCCAATCCCAGCAGGCGGGGCCGGTTGCCAGGATACTCGGGATCGCGCAGGAAGGCGAAGCTGCGGTCGTAGAATCCCCCACCCATGCCCAGGCGGGTACCTGCCGGATCGAAGGCCACCAGCGGCGCCAGAACCAGATCCAGCTCCGCAGGTTGCAACCACTCCAGCGGAGACACCTCGGGTTCGGGAATATCGAACCGGTTGCGGCGCATCGGCGCACCGGGCCGACAAGGCGCAAACCGAAGCGATTGCGGTGGCGCGCCGGCCAGCACGGGCAGATAGATGGGCTTGCCCATGGTCCGAACCCGTTCCAGCAGGGATGCCGGATCCAGTTCGCCATCGCAGGCCCAGTAACCGGCAATTCGGGTCGCACCGGCAAACACCGGCCAATCGACCAACCGGCTGGCGACCGCCAACGCCGCCTGCTGTCGCTCGGTGGCGGACAAGACGCGGCGCCGGGCCTGCAACCGCTGGCGAAGTGGGTGCGTGTCGGTGGTCACGAATCGCGAAGAAACAAAAAACGTAACCGTCCACTCTCCTCGCCCACTTGCGGGAGAGGGATTGGGGGTGAGGGCAGTAGTTTCAAAGGCTTACCCTTTCACCCTAGCCCTCTCCCCCATTCATAGGGGAGAGGGGACTGAATGATTACCAAAAAACAAAGGCGACGCGGTCGCGTCGCCAAGACTGATTACGAAGGAGAGGGCGTCCTCCGCCCGTGCCGTATGAGGCCTTCGCCCTTGAACCGCGCGGCTCAAGTGGGGGAACAGAGCGGTGTATCAGGCTTTCCGCGGGGTGGCGGACATGCACACCAACACCGACCACCGTGCTCCCGGGGTATAATCATATTAGGATCAAGGGGTTACCCGGCCCGATTCTCGAACACCGCAGAGAACGCCCGAACTGAAAACGGCTTAACGCGAAGCCATTATAGCTCAACCGGCGTGGCTTTACTAAGGACTCCGTCAACTTTCCGCAATAAATCTTCCACCTGGCGATTGGTGACCATGTCGGTCTCAGCCGACTGCCGCTGCTGCCGTAACAACTCATAGCTGAGATTGAGCGCCGCCATCAACGCAATCGCTTCCAGGGTCAGCGTCCTGCCGCCGTGGTCGCGGATTTCCTGCATTTTTTCGTCGAGACAGCGGGCCGCTTCCAGCAATTCATCCCGCTCGGATGGCAGGCACGAGAAGCGATATTCATAACCGATCAGGCGCACGGTGACGCTCGTCGTTTGCTGGCTCACGAGGTTTGCTCCAGATCCCTCAGGCGCACGATCATGGCCTCGATGCGGGCACGCGACTGCTCGTTCCTGTCGTGTAGAGCATCGCGTTCGACTTGCAGCGCCTCGTTCCGTTCGCGCAGGGCCAGATTCTCCCGCTCCAAGTCCTCGTGGAATCGCAGCAAGCGGTCCACCCGCTCGGCGAGCATGGCCAAACCGGTAATAGCGGTTTCGGGCGGGTCATCGAGGTCACCCAATCCGATTGGCGCAGCATTTTCGTAAAGGTCATCGTCTTCCATGGGAAATACTATAGATCGGCGATTCCAACCGGGTCAATTTCAACCTTGCTTTCGGGGTCCGATCACGGAATGTTAGGATGGCGTATCGATGATTCATTCTCCGGCCTGGAGTCTTTCATGCCTTCGACCAGCCCGCCCTTATTCGAACGCTTGACCCGTTTGCTCGACCCCCTCAATCCGGCCGAACTGCACGGGCTGCTCTGCGGTCTCCTATGCGCCGACGCGGATCTGAATTGCGACCGGTGGGTGCGCCATGTCCGCGAAGTACTGGCCGACGATGTCGAATTTTCCCAACCCGTTCGCGATCTCCTGTCGAAACTACTCGAATACGGCATCGCCCAGTTGAACGCCCCGGACTGGTCCGTGACCTTGTTACTGCCCGACGACGACGCCCCGCTCTCCCAGCGGGTCGATGCGCTTGGGGCCTGGTGCCAGGGCCTGCTGTACGGCCTGGGGCTGGGTCAGGCGAAACCGCGCGATATATTTTCCGAGGAAAGTCGGGAATTCCTGCGCGATGCGACGAAAATCGCCCAGGTCGGCCTCGACTCCGACGAACCCAGCGAAGTCGATGAAACCGCCTATGCCGAACTGGTCGAATACCTGCGGGTCGGACTGTTGACGATCCATCAGGATCTGCGCCATTCCGCCACCCCGGATCCTTCCCTCCTCCACTGAATCCGAAACCGTTACCGATGCTCGCCCGCGCCATACCGTCCTCCACGTTTGCCCGCCGTCGCCGCACGCTCATGGAGCGCATGGGACCGGGCTCGGTCGCCCTGCTGCCCGCCGCGCCCCCTGCTCCCCGCAACCGGGACGTCCATTATCCGTACCGGCAGGACAGCGATTTCTACTACCTGACCGGTTTTCCGGAACCGGAAGCCCTCGCGGTCCTGGTTCCCGGCGGCGAGCAGGAATTTCTGCTGTTCTGCCGCGATCGCGATCCTCAGATGGAAATTTGGCACGGTCGCCGGGCCGGGCCGCAAGGGGCGATGGAGCGCTACGGCGTCGACAACGCCCACCCCATCGCGGAGATCGACAAACGACTGCCACCGTTGCTGGAGAACCGGGAACGGGTGTTCTACGCCATCGGCTACAATTCGGATTTAGACCGGCGGGTGGTGGACTGGATCGGCCAGGTCCGCGCCAAGGCCCGCTCCGGGGTACGAGCACCGGTCACGTTCGTCGCCCTCGAACACCTGTTGCACGCCATGCGCCTGCGCAAGGAGCCGGAGGAAATCGCCGTGATGCGCGAATCGGCCCGCATCGCCGTCGAGGCGCACTGCCGGGCGATGCAGTCTTGCCGGCCGGGGATGATAGAATATGAGATCGAGGCGGAAATCCTTCGAACTTTTCTCCGCAACGGCGCTGGCTGGTCCTACCCCGCCATCGTTGCCGGCGGCGATAACAGTTGCATCCTGCATTACACCGAGAACAACGCTCGACTCCAGGATGGCGACCTGCTGCTGATCGACGCCGGCGCCGAGATGGACGGTTACGCCTCCGACATCACCCGCACCTTCCCGGTCAACGGCCGCTTCTCCGGCGAGCAGCGCGCGATTTACGACCTGGTTCTCACCGCTCAGAAGGCCGCCATCGACAAGGTCCGGCCCGGCTGCCGTTTCAACGAACCACACGACGCGGCGGCGCGCGCCCTGACCGAGGGACTGGTGGAACTTGGCCTGCTGCGGGGCGATGCGGACGAACTCATCAAGGCGGAGAAGCACAAGCAGTTCTACATGCACCGCACCGGCCACTGGCTGGGCATGGACGTGCACGACGTCGGCGACTACAAGACTGGCGATGACTGGCAGGTATTCGAGCCCGGCATGGTCACCACCATCGAACCTGGCCTCTATATCCCTATCGGCAGCAAGGTTGTCGATGAGAGCTGGGCGCGGTTCGGCGTTCATCTCGAAACCGACCTGGACGAACGCTGGTGGCGGATCGGCATCCGCATTGAGGACGACGTCCTGGTCACGGAGGGGGAGCCGGAGGTGCTGACCGCGGCCGCGCCCAAGGAAATCGATGAGATCGAGGCGCTGATGCGGGAGGGCCGATGACCGACTACGACCTTCTGATCGTCGGTGGCGGCATGGTCGGCGCCAGTCTGGCCTGCGCGCTGGCCGGTCTGGACCTGCGCGTCGGCCTGGTTGAAGCGGCGCCGCCGACCGTCAGCGAACATCCCAGCTACGACGACCGCACCATCGCCCTGGCCCAGGGAACCCGGCGCATCTTCCAGACGTTGGGCCTGTGGGAAATGCTGGAACCAACCGCCACGCCAATCCAGCAGATTCACATCTCCGAACGCGGCGGTACCGGCTTCGCCCATCTCGACAGCCGCGACGAGGGCGTGGACGCGCTCGGTTACGTGGTCGAGGCACGGATGATCGGCGCGGCGCTGCTGGCCAAACTGCCCGGCCTGAACGGCGTCGAACTGCTGTGTCCGGCCCGACTGGAACAGATCGCCGTCGAACCGGAGGTCGTTTGCGCCACGATCCGCTTCGGCGGCGAGAAGACCGTCGAACTGCGCGCCCAATTGCTGATCGCCGCCGACGGCGCCCGCTCGCCGGTGCGCGAGCAGCTCGGCATCGCCGCTCTGCGCTGGGACTACGGCCAGCAGGCGGTGATCGCCAACGTCACCCCCACTCTGCCCCACGACAACATCGCCTACGAGCGCTTCACCGCGGATGGGCCGGTGGCATTCCTGCCCATGACCGACCATCGCTGCGCGGTGGTCTGCACGGTAAACGATCCCGAAGTGCCGGCGGTGATGGAATTGGACGATGCGGGTTTTCTCGCCCTGCTGCACGACCGCTTCGGCGACCGGCTGGGGCCGCTGCGACGGGTGGGTCGCCGGCAGGCCTATCCGCTGTTCCTGCTGAAAGCCCGCGAACACGCCCGCGAGCGGGTCGCCATCATCGGCAACGCCGCCCACACCCTGCACCCCATTGCAGGACAGGGCTTCAATCTCGGCATGCGCGACGTGGCGGCGCTGGCGGAGGTGATCGCCAACGCCCATCGGGCCGGCGAGGATATCGGCGATCTGGTGGTACTGAACCGTTACGCCGACTGGCGGCGCTGGGACCAGCGGCAAACGATTGCTTTTACGGACGCACTGAATCGCTTGTTCGCCAATCCGCTGCCGCCGATCCGCGCCGCCCGCAATCTGGGGCTGCTGGCCTTCGACTTGTGTCCGCCAGTCAAGCGGCTGTTCGCCCGGCAAACGATGGGGCTGGACGGACGTTTGCCGAAACTGACGCGAGGATTGCCGCTGACGGCGTAAACCCGATCTCTCCTCGCCCTTTGGGAAAGGGGTCGGGGATGAGGACGCAAATGATGAACGACATCAACACCGACTACGACATCATCATCGCCGGAGGCGGCATGGTCGGCTCGGCGCTGGCTTGCGCGCTGGGCGATGCCGATCTGAAAATTGCCCTGCTGGAAGGCGCACCTCTGGCACGCGTCCGGCCAAGCGAAGACCCCGATATGCGGGTTTCCGCCATCAACCGCGCCTCGCAGCGCATTTTCGCCGCGGTGGGCGCCTGGGACGGGATGACCGCCTGGCGGGTCAGTCCGTTCCGGGACATGCGAGTGTGGGATGCGACCGGTTTCGGCCAGATTCATTTCGACAGCGCCACCCTCGGCGAACCCTTGCTGGGCTGGATCGTCGAGAATCGGGTGATCCAGTTCGCCCTGTTGGAACGGGCGCGGCACCTGCCGGCGGTGGACCTGCTCTGTCCGGCGGCCCTGGAAACCGCGCAACCCCTAGCTGCCACCGGTTGGCGGGTACGGCTGAACGACGGACGCGAACTCACCGCCCGGCTGCTGGCCGGTGCGGATGGAGCGCAATCCAAAGTCCGGCAACTGGCCGAAATCGACACCGGCGGCTGGGGTTACGACCAGAAAGCCGTGGTAGCCAACGTGCGCGCCGCCGAATCGCACCAGGAAACCGCCTGGCAACGATTTCTGCCCACCGGCCCGCTGGCTTTCCTCCCGCTGCACGACGGGCGCTGCTCCATCGTCTGGTCCACCACGCCAGAACAGGCCGACACACTACTGGCTCTGGATGAGCCCGCATTCGCCGAGGCACTGGCCGAGGCGTTCGACCGGCGGCTGGGATCGATCGTCGAGGTCGGGCCACGCGGCGCCTTTCCGTTGCGCCTCCAGCACGCCCGCACCTACATCAAACCCGGCCTCGCCCTGATCGGCGACGCCGCCCATGTGGTCCATCCGCTGGCCGGACAGGGGGTCAATCTGGGACTGCTGGACGCGGCGACGCTGGCCGAGGTGGTACTGGACGCGCTCGCCGCCGGCCAGGATTTCGCCTCGTTCAAAACGCTGCGCCGCTACGAACGCCGGCGCAAGGGCGACAACCTGTTGATGCTGGGCGTCATGGACGGCTTCAAGCGGCTGTTCGGCGCGTCGCTGCCGCCGGTCGGACTGCTGCGCAACGTCGGTCTCAACCTGACCGACGCCGCCACGCCGCTCAAGAACCTGATCGCCCGCCGAGCGATGGGGTTGGCAGGCGATCTGCCGCGACTGGCGCGGGCCGCCGGCTGAATCATGCCCGAACAGCGACTCTGCCGCCTGGACGACCTCGTCGAAGGTCAAAGCAAAGGCTTTATCGTCAGCCCCGATGCCCGTTACGCCGATATCCTGGTGGTGCGCACGCGGACGGGGATTTACGCCTATCGCAACCGTTGCCCGCACACCGGCGCGCCGATGGAATGGGAGTCCGACCAGTTTCTCGACTACACCAACACCTTGATTCAATGCGGTATTCATGGCGCTCTGTTCCGCATCGAGGATGGTTATTGCGTGACCGGACCCTGCGCCCGGCAGTCCTTGCACCGTATCGCCGTGGCCGAACGGGAGGGCTGGCTGGTCGTGCTCGAATCGCCGGAATCGATCCGTGACTGAACCGCCCGTCATCGAGGTCGAAGGACTCAGCAAGCACTACGGCCCGGTACGCGCCGTGGACGGAATCCGTTTCGCCATCGCCCGCGGCGCCACCTGCGCGTTGCTGGGCGGCAATGGGGCCGGCAAGACCACCACCATCGCCATGCTGCTCGGGCTGCTGTTGCCGACCGACGGTCGAATCCGCATCCTGGGCGAGGACGTGCCGCGCCGTCGCCAACGGGTGCTGCCACGCATGAATTTCTCTTCGCCCTACGTGGACTTGCCCCAGCGGCTGACGGTGGCGGAAAATCTGACCGTCTACGCCCGTCTGTATGGGGTGCGCCGGATCCGCGAGCGGCTGGCGGTGCTGGGACGGGATTTGGACATCGACGCATTTTTTCAGCGCCCCTACGGCAGCCTGTCCGCCGGCCAGAAAACCCGCGTGGCGCTGGCCAAGGCGCTACTGAACGAGCCGGAAATCCTGCTGCTGGACGAGCCGACCGCCTCGCTCGACCCCGACACCGCCGACCGGATGCGCGGCATTCTCACCGACTACCAGCAGCGCAGTGGCGCGACCCTGCTGCTGGCCTCGCACAACATGAGCGAAGTGGAGCGGCTCTGCGACCAGATCATCATGCTGCGGGCGGGCCAGATCGTCGCCACCGGCGCCCCGCGCGAACTGATCCACCGTTACGGCCGCAAGGACATGGAAGAGGTATTTCTCGACATCGCCCGGGGCATTCGGAGCGGGGAGGTGCTGGAGTGAATGGGATTTCGCCGTCCCGCATCGGCGCGCTGGCGCTGCGCTATCTCTACTTGTTGCGGAGTTCCTGGACTCGCATCATCGAACTCGCCTACTGGCCGACCGTACAGATGATCCTGTGGGGCTTCATCACCCAGTTTCTGGCGGGTCACAGCAACGTGTTGACTCAGGCGGCGGGCTTGCTGCTGTCGGGCGTGTTGCTGTGGGACATCCTGTTCCGCAGTCAGTTGGGCGTGTCGGTAGTATTCTTCGAGGAGTTGCATGCCCGCAATCTGGGGCAGTTGTTCATCAGCCCGCTGCAACCCATCGAACTGATACTGGCGCTGATCCTGGTGAGTCTGGCACGCACCCTGATCGGAGTCGGCTTCGCCGTCGCGCTGGCGATTCCGTTCTATGGGTTTAATCTGTTCGACCTCGGACCGCCGTTGATCGGGTTTTTCCTCAACCTGCTGATGATGGGCTGGGCCATCGGTCTCCTGGTGTCGGCCTTGGTGCTGCGCTACGGGATGGGCGCGGAAAGCATCGCCTGGGCGGCCATCTTCGCCTTGGCACCCCTCTGCGGCATTTACTACCCCGTCGCCACCCTGCCCGGCTGGTTGCAACCGCTGGCTTGGGCGCTGCCGGCCAGCTACGTGTTCGAGGGAATGCGGGCGGTACTGTTGGATCATGCCTTCCGGCTGGATTATCTGCTGTATGCCCTGCTGTTGAACGCCGGCTATCTGGGCCTGGGTATCGGTGTGTTCCTGGCCACCGTCCACAAGGCGCGGGAGCGGGGTTTGCTGTTGCAGTCGGGAGAGTAGCTACCCACCGGCGCATCCTTGCATCACGACTCCCCGTTCGTTCCGCCCAGGGCCCCGAGCGCGCACGTCCCCATGGCCATGTAGACCGGTTCCAGCGCCTCCAGTGGCGACGCTTCTCCCCGCCAGAATGGAAACGGCCCCAGCCGCCGCAACAGGGCGGCGGCCTTGGCGGGCGCGACCAGCGGGCCGGTCGCGGTCTCCGGCAGCGGCGGCCTAGTCCAGAAAATCAGGGGATCTCCGGGCAGCGGTTCGGGTTCCGCCAGCGGCCAGCCGTCGTCGTCGCCCGCCACCTCCCCCAGTTGCGCCAGCAACGCCTCCCGCTCCATCCCGCGCAACCGAAACATCAGGAAGGGGTCGCGATCGAAGGCCTCGCCGAGCAGATAGTAGACGGCGGCGATGTGCTTGCAGGGGTTGGACCAGTCCGGACAGGAGCATTCGGTCTTCAAATCGCCGTGGGTCTTGGGAAACAGCGACAGCCTCTGAGCCTGAAAGACCTCCTCGATATCCGTCGGCATCTCTCCGGCCAGCAGCTTGGCGCCGAAGCGCGCCTCCGCCGCCATCGCTTCCGTCAGCTTCCGCCAGTCGGCCGGGCTCAGCGGCTTGAGTTGGATGCTGACCTGATAGGGTCGGGGCCGCGAGCCCTGCACCTTGGCCTTCACCTCGCCGGGGGCGATCTGGATATCCAGCACCTGGCCCTGACGGGCGTAGCTGCGTCCCCGTCCCAGCCGGGCGCCGATGTTGAAGCTCTCCAGCACCGCGATCCAGCGTTTGGCCCACCAGCGGCTGGCGAAATCGCCGCGCTGGCTCTGGGCCTTGATACCGCCGCTGACCCGGCGGGGCCGGCTCGGTTCATGGTAGTCGTAATAGCCCATGTTCAATCCTCCACGGCCTCGGCACGCAGCCGGAACAGGCTCTTCAAATCATCGGTGGATAGCTCGGTGATCCAACTCTCGCCGCTGCCGACGATTTTTTCCGCCAGAGACTGCTTGCGCTCGATCAGTTCGTCGATGCGTTCCTCCACGGTGCCCAGGCAGACGAACTTGTGCACCTCCACCTGCCGGCTTTGACCGATGCGGAAAGCGCGGTCGGTGGCCTGGTTCTCCACCGCCGGATTCCACCAGCGGTCGAAATGGAACACGTGGTTGGCGCGGGTCAGGTTCAAACCGGTGCCGCCGGCCTTGATCGACAGGATGAACACCGGCGGCCCGGCAGGCTCGTTCTGGAAGCGTTCCACCATCCGGTCGCGTTGGGTCTTGGACAGCCCGCCGTGCAGGAACAGCACGTCCCGGCCCAGATGCTCGCGCAGATGGCCTTGCAGCAGATGCCCCATTTCGGCGAACTGGGTGAAGATCAGGGTTCGCTCGTCCAGTTCCAGGATTTCCTCCAGCATCTCCGTCAGCCGGGCCAGCTTGCCGGAGCGGCCCGGCACCGGCGAATGGTCCGCCAGAAACTGCGCCGGATGGTTGCACACCTGCTTGAGCCGCAGCAGGGTGCTCAGAATCAGGCCGCGCCGGCCCATCCCGTCCTCGATGCCCTCCAGCACGGCTTCCGCCTGTTGCACCACGGCGGCGTACAGGGTCGCCTGTTCCCTGGTCAGCGTGCAATAGACCTTCATCTCCAGCTTGTCCGGCAAGTCCTGGATGACGGCGCGGTCGGTCTTGAGCCGGCGCAGGATGAAAGGGCCGGTCAGCCGCTGCAAACGTTCCACGGCATTCGCGTCGCGCTGCACCTGCACGGGAAGGAAGAACTCCCGCTTGAAGCGGGCGGCGTTGCCGAGGAAACCCGGATTGAGAAAGTCCTGAATCGACCAAAGATCGCCGACGTTGTTTTCCACCGGCGTGCCGGTCAGGGCGATGCGCCGCTCGGCGCGCAAGGCTCGCGCGGCCTTGGCCTGCTTGGTTTCCGCGTTCTTGATGTTCTGCGCCTCGTCCAGAATCACCGCCGCCCATTCCACGCCTTGCAACCACTGCAAGTCGCGGTGCAGCAGTCCGTAGCTGGACAGCACCATGGCATGACCCTGGGCCTGCGTGGCGAAGGCTTCGCCCTTGTCGCGCCCGGTCCCGTGATGGATCATGACCGGCAGTCGCGGCGTGAAGCGGGACGATTCCTTGTACCAGTTGCCCACCAGCGACGTGGGACAGATCAGCAGGGCCGGCCGGGTTTCGCCCGCCTCGCGGAGCCGTTGCAGCAACGCCAGCGTCTGCACCGTCTTGCCCAGACCCATGTCGTCGGCCAGACAGGCGCCCAACCCCCAGCGGGTGAGAAACTCCAGCCAGGCGTAGCCGCGTCCCTGGTAAGGTCGCAGGGTGGCGGTCAGCCCCGGCGGCGGCGGCAGCGGCGCGATGGCATCACCCCGCTCCAACCCGGCCAGCAGTTCGCCCAGCGGACCGTCGGCGTTGACGCCGCTCACCTCCAGCCCCGCGATGGTGTCGGCGCCGAGCGCCAGGCGCAACAGGTCGCGGCCGGTGAACGCCGCCCCACCCCGCTTCCGCAGGTCCAACGCCGCCTGGATCTCGGCGGCCGACAGTTGCACCCACTGGCCGCGCACCCGCACCAGCGGCGCCTTGAGCTTGGCCAGCGCCAGCAACTCCTTCGGCGTCAGGCCGGTTTCGCCCAGCACGATTTCCCACTCGACATCCAGCACCCGGTCCAGGGTCATGCCGGCCTTGGACTCGAAGCGGGTCTTGGCCTGGGCGCGCGCGGCCAGCCTGGCGCGGCGCTTGCCGGTCCAACTGGCCGGCAACATCACGCCGAAGCCGCTCTGCTCCAGCAGCGCCGCCTCTTCGCCGAGGAAGCGGAAAGCGCCATCGGTGTCCAGCACATAGCCCACCGGCGCGGACTCCTTCAGGCTGTCCTCGATGGCCGGACACAGCGACGCCGCCTGACCCAAGGCCGCCAGCAAGCCTTCCCGCGCCTTCGGACCCAAGGTCTTCAAACCCTCGCCGGTTCCCCGTTTCGGTTTCCAAACCGCCTCGGCGGACACCAGGAGGCTGGGGTCCTCACGGGCTTGGAGCAGGTAGTAAATCCGCCACTCGGTCGCGGCGTCGGGGAAAAACAGGGCGTCCGGATCGACGCCGTCTTCACCGGCCGCCGGTTCCTCCAACCGGAAGCACAGGCGAAAGGGCGCATTGGCCAGGCGCAACAGGGTGCGTTGCCAGTCGCGGATCTGACGCAGCAGTTGCCGCAGTTCCGCCTTGTCCCCCTCCAGCGCGCCGTCCGGTTGCCGCAGGGCCTGAATCCATTGCTGGTGCAGGCTGACCGACGTCTTGCCCGCGCGCTTGACGGGCGGCAATGGCGCCGCCTGTCGGACCAGGTGATCGGCGACCCAGCACAGAAACTCCCGCAGCACGTCGCGGGGCGCCCAATCCGGCGGTTTACGGTCATTCGCGCCGATCGCGCGGGCGGCGGGCGGCATGGTCCGGGCCAGCCGTTCCAACCGGCCACCGTCCTCGCCCAGGAACACCGGCGTCCAGCAGGCTCGGTATTCACCCCGCCGTTCCACCAGGTCGGGCAACACGTGCTGGCGATACACCAGGGCGCCGGCCAACCGCAGCGCCTCGCTCCAGTAACGTAGATCGTCCCCCACGGCCACGCCGGGGGCCAGCGTGGCGCGGCCCTGGACCGCCGCGAGGCATTGGACGGCATCGGCGGCGGTCAACGCCAGCACGGGCAATTGCCAGGGCGCCAGAGCGGGCGCCTTGCGGGATTTCGCCAGTTCGGCCACCAGCGGCGATGACGGCATCGGCATGTCGCCCTGCGTCGGCAACCAGATCCATTGTTCGCCGGCAGTCCCGACGCCGGTCGGGAGCGATAAACCGGCCCGAGCGAAGGACTCCCGCAGCGCCGTGATGCTCGTGTGATAGGGATAGGCGGTGGCATTCTCGACTTTGGGCGCTTCCTCCGGCGGGGACGACTCTCCCCACAAGCGCAGGCAACCTTCATGAAACGCGGCATGCAGGACGAGCATCGGGATGGACCCCATTCAAGTTTCGGAAAAGTTGACCATTCACCCGTAGAACCGCGAACGAGACGTTCGAAGATCACATAACTCCACATCCGATCAGGACGAAGAATCCGCATCCTCGTCCAGCAGGTTCCGCGGGCCGGCCGACAAACCGCGCACGCGCACATCCCGTTGCGGGAAGGGAATCTCGATCCCGTAGTCGCGTAGCGCCCGCAAGATGTCGTTGTGCAAGTCGTGGGTCAAGGGCAAGCGATTGGCCAGATCCCGCACGAACACTCGCACCTCGAACTCCAGCGCACTCTCGCCGAACTTCAGAAACAAAACCGCGGGAGCCGGTTCTTTCACCACCAGTGGATGCGCGGTCGCCACCGCCAACAGTACCTCTTGAACCTGCGCGGGATCGCTGTCGTAAGCGACGCCCACCGGAATCACGATCCGGGTGATGGGATCGCTCCGGGCCCAGTTGATCAGCGAACTGGTGATGAAAGTGTTGTTGGGGACGATGATTTCCTTGCGATCCCAGTCGGTGATGGTGGTGGCGCGGATGTTGATGCGCGATACCGTGCCGCTCAAAGCGTCGAGCGTCACGGTATCGCCTACCCGGATCGGTCGCTCCAGCAGCAGGATCAGTCCGGAAAAGAAATTGCTGAAAATCTCCTTCAGGCCGAAGCCCAAGCCCAAACCGAGGGCGGCGACCAGCCACTGCACCTGATCCCAGCCGATGCCGACGATATCCAGCGCCGCCATCAGCCCGACGGCGGTAATCAGATAGCGGCTGATCGTGATGATGGCGTTGCGATTGCCGGGGTCCACCGCCAGTCGTCGCAACACCACCAGCTCCAATACGCCGGGCAGATTGCGGGCCAGGAAGCCGATCAGCACCAGTAGTGCCCCGGCGATCACGATGCTCCCCAAGGTGATATCGGCAACCTGCGTGCCAGTGGTGGTGCGCACCATTTGCTGCCAAAGGGTGATCTCATTGAGAATGGAAAAGGCCGGAACCAGCCCACCCCAGATTTGCCACAGCCCAAAGCCTAGCCCCAGCAGCACCGTAAGGTTCATCAAACTGCGGGTCTGTTCGCTGATGGTGGTCAGATCCAAATCGGGCAGGCTGAGGATTTCCGGCAAGCCCTCCCCGGAAGCCGGGGCGGCGTCCTTGCTGGCGCGGGCGGCCAATTGTGCTTCGCGTTTGGCGAGGGCATGTTGCAGGGCCAGGCGGCGCTGGCTGATATTGAGCCAGCGCAGAAACAGATTGATTAACAGCACCGCGCCCAGCAGCAGCCAACTCGTCAGCATCATGCGGCCGCGCAACTGCATCGCCGTGTAGTAGTAACCGTATAATGCCAGTAAAACGATGAGTACGGACGTCCCCAGAATCAGGGGATACCACAGGTAACGCAACCGCCAGGCCGCCCCAGCGCGGCCCGCCGCCAGACCAGCGAGCAGCGGTTGCCGAGGATCCAGAACCCGCCAAAGCACGATGGTCAACGCCAGCGTACCGACGCAAAACGCCAGACGTCCCAGGGTATTACCGTACTGTGAGTCGGGTTGCGTTTCGCAAAGCCCGACGATGATCGGACCGAACGGGCCGATCCACAGAAACCAGTTGAGGTGGCGGCGCAGCAACCGGCAACCGGTTTCGCTCCAGCCAAAATGCGCTATTGCCAGCCCCTGGGGACGGCAAAGCTGGCGCAGGAAGGTGATATTCACGGCCATGAACGCGCCGGCGACCAGACCAATACCCAGTCCTCGCGAGAAATCGGCGGCGTTGCCGGAGACGAATAACAGCCAGGCCAGCCACGCCATCAGCCAGGGCCAGGGTAGCGCCAGCAAGACGGTCATCACCAAGGCACGGCCGGTCAGCCAAAAGCGGTCGCGGCGTACATCGCCGATGGTATCCACCCCTTCGCCCAGCCGCCTGATCATCAAGCGGCGGTAAGACAGCAAACCCAGGAAAACCAGTGCGCCGAGAATCGCCAACTCTGGCTGATTGCGCGCTCCGCGCCCCAGGTTTTGCCAAACTTCCTCCCAGTGGGCTGATTCCACCAGCCAACCCAACGCCTGTCCCAGCGTCTTCAGCCATTCGGAGTCGAGCTGCGGACTGCTGCGAATCCACAGCAGATGGCGGTCGAGCAAGATCCCGTACAGTTCGGCCTGGTCGATCAGCTTGCGCTGGGCTTCGTCCAGCGCAACCAGGCCGGTGGTGAGGTTCGAATAGCCGGCGCTGAGCTTTTCCAGCAGTTGCTGACGCTCGACCAGCAACGGCCGCAGCTCCGCGATCGCGGCCTGCCGTTGCGCGTCCGACCATTGCGGGTCGAATTTGGCGGCCAGTTCCTTGAGATTGTCCTCGACCGCCCGAACTTGACGGAGCTGTTCCTCGGTCTGGAATTGCGCCAACCGGGCCTGGACGATGCCTTGCTGGCGCTCTCTGGCGCTGTGCTGGTATTGGCGGACGTCCGGCAGGTTGCGCCGCTCTTCCAGCAGGACCGGTCCGATGGCGTCGCTGAATCCGGCGATGCCAAGCTGTTGCCGGATTCCTCGCATCCGTTCGGTCAATTGCGCGAGATGCTCGTTGACTTGCGTCTGGCGGGTGCCGATGTCGTCGCTGTTCCGGACCAGTTCCGCCAAGCGGCGACTGATGGCGGCGTTTTCGGCGGCGGCGGCCTGAATCACCGCCGGTTTGGTGGCGGCTTCCTGCGTGGCCTGGTCGGTCTGCTGCACCACCGCAGTCGCTTCGTCGCGGCGCCGGGTATTGAGCAGGTTCTGAAGCTGTTGGACCTGCGCCTGCGCCTGTGCGACCTCGCGGGCGGTGACGGTCCGCTGGACGTTCGACAGGGTCAGACGGGCGTCGTAGCTCAACTGCTCCTGCTCCAGCATGGCGATTTGCTGACCCAGCGCCTGCCGCTGAGTGGTGAGCGCCACCAGCCGCGCATCGGCCAACAGCGGGGTGATGGTCGCCGGCGGGGGGGCTTGCAGCTTGCTTTCGAGATCGACCACCTGCTGCTTCAAAGTGGTCAATTCGGTGGGAATGCTCTTGGGACGGGCTTGTTGCGCCGTGATTTGCTGGTCGAGCTCGCCCAGATGCTTCTGGGCCTCGCTCAGACTGGTCTGGGTTTGCGTCAGTTGCTGAGTCAGCTCGTCGGTAGAGAGCGACGGCGACGGCGACGGCGGAGCCGGTGGTTCCCCGATCAGGGACTGCTGCAAGCGAGCGGTGTCCGTCGGAGCCGACCGCTGGAGTTGCTGGAACAAGGCAGTGTTGTCGGCGTAATTCTTCGCCGCCTGCAGTTGACTGATAGCCTGCTGATACAACTCCTTCGCTTGGGTACGTTCGGTTTCCGGCAGGTCGCGGATGGTGGCCAGAGCCGCAAGCTTGGCCTGTACCTGCTCGATCGTCGGAACGGCGGCAGGCGAGGCGGCGGACACCACCGGCGGACTGGCCTGAAGAGCGACGGTGGACGGTGTTGCAACCGATGGGGGAGCGGCGGCGGATTGGAAACCGACAAGCATCAGGAAAGCCAGAAGCGCGAAGTGAAATGGCCAAGCGATGGTCATTGCGGTAATCCAAAAGGCCGTCGGGCAAGATGAAGCGGACTGGGTTTATAATGATACCCGTTCCACGCCGACAATCCCCATCATGTCCCGCCTTCCCGCTTCGCCTTCCACCGCCCCACTCGTTGCCTTTGATGCCCGGCTGGGGGCAAGCCCCGATGCGCCACCAGTGGCGGAGGATGAATTGCGGGATTGAAAATCATCTTGCGTAAACAACAACAATAGACAGGTTGCAACGAACACCATGACACGACGGGAGTTACTGACGCGATTGCTGGAACTGGCCGCCTGCGGGTTGCTGCCGGCTTCCTTTGTCGACGCCGCCACGGCCGAAGGCGGTTCCCCAACCGAAAGTTGGCCGTTCAGCCTGGACTGGCTGCGGACCGAAGCGCGGCGACTGGCCCAGGAACCGTATATCGCCCCCAGCGATGCTCGGCCCTCGTGGCTGGCGGCAATGGATTACGATGATTACCAGGCCCTCAACAACTTCCGCCCCGATCACAGCCTGTGGGCTGGCGGCCAACTGCCGTTCCAGGCCCGGTTCTTCCACCTCGGCCTGTACTTCCACCACCCCGTCAGCATTTACGAAGTCGCCAACGGCATCGCCCGACCCATCCACTTCTCCCCGAACCTGTTCAAATACGGTCCCCGGGTCAAGGACAAGGTGCCGGAACCGGTGGGCGATCTCGGCTTCGCCGGGTTCCGCGTGAATGCCCGCGCCGACTGGGAGCGGGACATGTTCTCCTTCCTCGGCGCCAGCTACTTTCGCGCCGTCGGCGCCAGCAAGCAGTACGGCTTGTCCGCCCGCGGACTGGCGATCGACGCCGGCATGGATCGCGCGGAGGAATTCCCGGCTTTCCGCGCCTTCTGGCTGGAACGACCCACGGCGGAAGCCACGACTCTGACGATTCACGCCCTGCTCGACGGCCCCAGCATCGCCGGCGCCTACACCTTCGCCGTCACCCCCGGCGACACCACGGAGATGCGGGTCGAGGCGCAACTGTTCCCCCGTCAACCGATCGAGCGGCTGGGCATTGCGCCGATCACTTCGATGTTCCAGTGTGGCGAGAACGACCGGCGGGTCGCCGACGACTTTCGCCCCGAGATTCACGACTCCGATGGGCTGTCTCTGTGGAACGGCGGTGGCGAATGGATCTGGCGACCGCTGCTGAACCCGCACTACATCCGGGTCAACTCCTTCCTGGACAACAATCCGCGCGGCTTCGGCCTGCTGCAGCGCGACCGCGACTTCGCCAACTACCAGGACGATGGCGCGTTCTACAACAAGCGGCCGTCGCTGTGGGTGGAACCGCTCGGCAACTGGGGGCCGGGCATGGTGCAACTCGTCGAACTGCCGACCGCGGACGAGACGCTGGACAACATCGTGGCATTCTGGAATCCGGCCGAGCCGGTGCAGCCGGGCCGCGAACTGAACTTCAGCTATCGCCTGTACTGGGGCGCGCAACCGCCGGTCCGGCCAGCGGTGGCTGAGGTGGTCGCCACCCGCATCGGCATGGGCGGCATTCCCGGCCAGAAGAAAACCGTGCCGACGCGTAAATTCGTGATCGATTTCGAGGGCGGCCGACTCGAGCACCTGGCCAAGGATACGAAAGTCGAAGTGGTGATCTCCGCTTCGCGTGGAGAGATTCAGGACACAGCGGCCCGGCCGATCCTGGAATCGGACCGGTGGCGCTGCCACTTCGACCTGATCGCCAGCGGCGGCGAACCGGTGGATTTGCGTTGCTACCTGCGCGATGCCGAGGGCGCGCTGACCGAAACCTGGCTGTACCAGTGGTCGCCGCCGCCGGCCGCCGCCGGCTGAAACACTTTCACCCCCCTCACAGAAAGAGGTAGGGGAGCACGGACGCCCTCACCCCCAGCCTCTCTCCAACAGGGAGAGTGGAAAGTTCGCCATGGTTCCTATTCGGCTGCCTTCAGCAGAGCCACACCCTTGCTCGACGCATCGGCGAACAGCACGGCGAGCGCGCAGGAAGCCAGTCGGGTCTGGGCGCTGTCGGCCCGGCTGGTCAGCACGATGGGCGCGCGGGCGCCGAGCACGATGCCGGCCGCCTCGGCCCCCGCCATGAAGGTCAGTTGCTTGGCCAGCATGTTGCCGGCTTCCAGATCGGGCACCACCAGGATGTCGGCCTTTCCCGCCACCGGCGACCTGATCCCCTTGGTTCGCGCCGCCTGCTCGTCGATGGCGTTGTCGAACGCCAGCGGCCCGTCCAGGATGCCGCCGGTGATCTGGCCGCGATCCGCCATCTTGCACAGCGCCCCCGCTTCCAGCGTGGAGGGAATCTTGTTGGTCACCGTCTCCACCGCCGATAGAATCGCCACCTTCGGCTCCCGGATGCCGATGGCGCGAGCGAGTTCGATGGCGTTCTGGATGATGTCTACCTTGTCCTCCAGGCTCGGTTGGATGTTGATCGCGGCGTCGGTGATGATGATCGGCCGCGGATAGGTGGGCACCGAGAGTAGAAAGCAATGGCTGATCCGCCGTTCGGTGC
>JAVMKL010000190.1:0-18242 GCA_031732875.1 Candidatus Competibacter sp.
GCGAACACCGCGAACCGCGCGCCTTCGCCATCGAACAGTTGCTGCGGCTGGGCGAGACAACCGTCGAACCCGCCTTGCCGCTGGACTGGCTGTTGCCGGAACGGGTGTTTCAGTTGGCCGAAAGCCGCCACAAGATCACCCGCGAGACGGCGCTGACCCTGATCCGCCGCCATCAGGAACAACTCGGCGATCCGGCGCGGCTAGCATGGCTAATGGAAAGCCCGCACCGCGAGGTTGGGCTGTTTACCGTGCGGCTGCTGTGGGAACGCCAGCGCCGGAAGTTTGCGCCGACCGCGAAGGCCGCCGAGACCCAGCCCGGTGCCCCGGCCGAGGAACTGCGCCAATTCCTGCGCAAAACGCTGTTCGGTCTGCCGCCCGGTCGGATGGAGCGGCGCGAGTTGGACGCCGAACAGGCCGCGCCCGAACGGCCTTGGCCGGCCAGCGTCGGCAAGCGCCGGCTGATCGAAGCCATCAAGACGCTGGCTTTGGAAGATGCCGCTTTTGCCGAACTGGCGACGCCGGTGTTGACGGAATTCCGCCATTCCCGCGCCAAGAACGAATGGCAACATTGCGTCGCCGCATTGGTGCAAATTCGGCGGGCGCATCCGGCGATTCGATTGGATTTGCCGATAGGGTTGGTAAATGTAAGGGCGAAGACAGCATGATAGGAAACTCAAAAATTTACCTAAGCGACCAATACCATAAGTGGATTGAATGGAGCGAAGAAGATCAAACCTATATCGGCAAATGTCCGGACTTGATCACGGGAATTCATGGCGATAATCCCGCCCAGCTTTATAGCGAGCTATGTGAGGTCATAGAGGATGTGATTCAGCATTTTGTCAAAGAAGGTCGAGAACTTCCATCGCCTAAAGTTCGCCCTATGCGGGAAGTAGCCTGAAGCGAACAGGTATGAAAAAGTGATGGGAACCTTTCCATGCGCTATACGGTAGTGATCGAAAAAGCGGAACGAAACTATGCGGCCTATGTTCCCGATCTTCCCGGTTGTGTAGTGACCGGCCAAACTCTGGAAGACACAAAAACGCAAATTCAGGAAGCCATTAAATTGCATTTACGCGGTATGCGAGAGGATGGTTTGCCGATTCCAGCGCCTTCCAGTCAGGTGGAATATATTGAATTGGCTGCTTAATTTATTTCCTACTTAACCCAATGATCGATTGATTTATACCATGAAAAAATTCATTATAATTGTGATTATCTTAGTTGCTGGTTGGTACGGAAATTACTTATATAGACAAAATGGATCAATATTTACGCAACAATCACTCACTGATTTAGCTTATAAAAATCCAATAAAGTGCGTCACAAAGGATGGGCGCGTCCTTTATGGTGATTTACCTCAAGGAACAGTTTGCGTAGAGGAAAAACCAGTAGAAGGAGCATTGACAGTGATGCCTTCGCAAAACTCCGACAAAAAAGTAGTAACTTCAGTAACTTCAAGTTTTAAATGCGATGGCCGAATCCATTGTTCTCAGATGACCTCTTGCGAAGAAGCAACTTTCTTTCTGAGAAACTGCCCCAATGTAAAAATGGATGGAGACAATGATGGAATTCCCTGTGAGCAGCAGTGGTGTAATCGATAAAATTCGATATAGAGCTTTGCTTTTTTTCTAGTTGATGATACCGCCAAGCGCAAACTGTATTCCAAAAGGAGCCGCCCCCCGTGGCTAAACAATACGCGCCCCACATCGAACGCCTATTGACCGTTGCCGCCAGCGGCAAACTCCTTGCGGTCGGTGGTCGCCGCGACGCAGCGGGCGTCACTGACTCTAGCGTTCACCTGCTGCAACTGCCCAAACTAAACACCCGCTTCAGCGCCCCGCTGGACGCCGCCGCCTCCGCACTGACCTTTTGCGGCGACGATTGCTTGCTGGCCGGAACGGTCAAGGGTGATTTGGCGATTTGGCGCACGGGCGACGACGGAAAAACGCCGGCTTGGCAACAGGCTGTTCACCGCAGTGCGGTGCGGGCGCTAGTTGCGTCCGGTTCGCAAGTCTTGAGCGTCGGCGACGACGGCGTACTGGCGCTGCACGTCGTCGAAATGGACGGCGACCGGCCGCGTTTGCGCGAACAAGCCAAGCTCCGTTTGAGCGAGCAGGCGCTACGCGCCGTCGCGCTGGACGCGGCGAGCGGCAGCGTGGCCGCCGCTGGCGCCGACAACACCATTTACGTCCTGCCGCTGGCGCGACTGGCCGACGCCGAACCCCGCGTCATGCCCTGCGGCGAGCGTGGCCTCTTCGCCCTGGCTTTCACCGGCGACGGGCGGATCGTGGCCGGTTGCGGCGACGGTTCGATCCGGATCTGCTTTCTGGAAGGCGCCATCGACGAAGACAACCGCAGCGGCGACGCCGCCCATCAGGGACCGGTACGCAGCCTGCTGTTTAGCGCGGCGCTGAACGACGAGCAGGGCCGACCGCTGCCGCGCCGCTTGTTCTCGCTGGGCGAGGACGGCGAACTCAAAGTCTGGACCCTGGACCAGCGCCGCAAGCCGCGCACCGTTACCGTCGGACGCAACGCCAGCGCGCTGGCGCTGTTCGACCCCCTGCCGCAAGCTAAACCGGAACTGCGTGGCGGGACGCTGGTCGCCGTCACCGAACAGCGGCAAATCTGGCTCAGCGCGGTGGATCAAAACGGCAACCCGTCCGGCAATCCCGAAACCTGGGATTCCCGGCTGCAACGGCTGCTGGACGAGGTCAAGGCGACGCGCTCGTCGTCGGCCACCTTGGATGCTTTAGCGCAACTGGCTGAGGACGAGGCGCGGGAAGGCTTGGAATACGTGCTGGGCCAGGATTCCCGACCGGGACAGCGCATCGAAGCGGCGCAAAAGCTGGGCGCCAGCCAGCGTCGCCGCAGCCGGCCCGCGCTGGCCAAGGCGCTGAACGACGACCATGTCGGCGTGCGTAAAGCCGCCCTGAAAGCGCTGGAGCAAATCGAGTCCGCAACCCCCCTGCAAGCCCTGCAACTCGCTCTGGGCAGCCGTCACCCCGACATTCGGCTCGGAGCGATCAATCGCCTGACGCGACTGAGCCAAGCGTCGCCCCTGGTGCCGAGGCTGCTCAACGAACGGCTAAACGATGCGGACGAAAAAGTCCGCGAAGCCGCCCTCGACGGTCTGCTGGCCCTGGAGCCCGACGCCGGCATCGCGCTGCGCGGCGCGTTCGAGCGCGGCTCCCCCGACATCCGCCGCGCGGTGCTGATCCGTCTCGGGCGACGGAACCTCGGCCCGACGCCGGAAGGTCGCCGGCTGCTCGGCCAGGCTATCAACGATGACACCTTCGCGGTTCGCCACGCGGCGTTCTGGATCGCGGTCGCGGTCCATCCCGCGCTGACCGCCAACCTGCGCGCCAGCGGCGCCGATATCGCCAAGATTCTGGACGAGTACGCCGCTCTCGGCATCGAAGGCGCGGCAGCAACCGCCGGCGCGACCCCGACCGAGCCGGACCTGGAACCGCTGTTCGCGGCCCTGGTTTGTCGCCAGCCGGACATGGCCTTGCAAAGCGCCCTGTGCCTGAGCTGGCTCGGCGACGACCGCGCCAGCGGTGCGCTGCTGCAACTGAGCCGGGAACCCAATCCCAACACCCGCCGTCTGGTCGCCGCTTTCCTGGCCAACGCCACCATCAATCTGGCCGGTGACCGGCGCTTACGCTTGCGCCTGCAATGGCTGCTGAACGACGAGGACGCGCAAGTCCGCGCCGCCGCGTTCGACGGTCTGCTCAAACTGGCCGAACCCGAAGGTCCGGCCGGCGAGATCGATCTGGCCGAACTGGCGCTACGCACCCAAGCGGGCGAGATTCGGACCCGCGCCCTGCAACTGCTGGTCAAGCACGGCGCGACCGCGCAAGGCGAACTCGCCACCCGCATCGACGGGCTGCTCGGTCACGCCCTGGATGACGAGGCCGAGGACGCGCGGCGCGAAGCCATGCGGACCCTGTGGGCCTGGCACAGCAAGCGTCCGGAAACCACCTTGCGCCGGGCAGTGGCTTCGGTGCATCCCGACATTCGCCGCTGGGCGGTGGACGAACTGGCCCGTCAAGCCCGCCAGTCGCGCGCCTGGGCCAGGGAATTGCTGATCGAGCGGGTCGGCGATGCCGCCGCCGAGGTGGGCCTGGCCGCCTACGAAGCCTTGACCAAGGAAGACGCCGACAAGAAACGCTCGAATTACCACCTGGCGGCGCTCAATTCGCCCGCCATCGAAGTTCGTTTGGCCGGTTTGAAAGGCGCGCTGGAAGCAACCGACCCGGCCCCGCTGCGGAACCGGTTGATCGAACTGTTGCAAACCGAGGAAGCGCCCCAGTTTCTCGCCGCCATCGAAGCCATCGACAAACTGTTGCCCAACGACGCGCAAGCCTTCGCCCTCGCCTTCGACAGCCCGTTTTATCTGCTGCGGGTGCGCGCCGGCGAGTTGTGCGGCAAGCGCCGCGACGCCCGCGCCGTAAAACCGATGCAGGCGTTGCTGAGCATCCCCAAGACCGACCGCGACCGGCCCGCCGACGCGCTGCGCCAACGCGCCGCCAGCGCCCTGGCCGATGTGGGCGATTCCGCCAGTATTCCGTTTTTGAGCACCTTGTTGCGAGACGACGATTCCCTGGTGCGGGAACACGGCGCGCGCGGCTTGGCCGCCGCCTGCCAAACCGGCAACGAACAACCGCTGGTCGCCGCGCTGGCCCACGCCGATTTGGCGGTGCGCAGTTGGGCCGCCGATGGCCTGTCGAAGCTGGGCGATACGCGGGCGCTGCCGGTGCTGGCCGGCACCCAGCGCCACGAACATTTGCCGATCCGGCGCGGCGCGCTGTACAGCTTCGTCGCGCTCGGCAGCGCCGGGGTGCAAGGCTTGCTGCAAGGCTTGGAAGACCGCGAACGCGATCTTCAGGAACTGACCTTCGCCGTGATCGTGGCGCGCGATATCGCCCTGGCGCGGGCGCGACTGGAACCGGATTTGCTGTTAAGCGCCCTGAGCGCCGGCCAGCCGGAAATCCGTTTCGCCGCCGCGCGCGTGCTGGAAGCGCGGTTGCTGGACGAGGATTTGGGGCAATGGGGATTGGAACTGATCGGGCCGCGCCAGCCCGAGAAAGCCAGCGACATGCGCAACTGGCCGGAACCGGCGCAACGGCCGCGCCTGCTCAACGCTGTAGTCAACGCCCTGGCCAGCGATTCCCCCGCCCGGCGTTACGCCGCCGCCCAGGTTCTCGGCCTGCGCCCGCAGCCGGAAACCTTCTGGCGCGAGGCGAAACGTCTCGCCGAAGTCGCCACCGATCAGGCCCCGCCGCAAACCGCGCCGGAAACCGAAACGCCGCTGGAGCGCAAAACCGGCTGGATTCGCGGTCTGTTTCAGCGCAAGCCCCAACAGCCGAGCGGTTCCGCCACCCAGCGCCTGCTGACGGTGTTGCGCTTCGCCGGCGGCGGGCGGCGACCGCCCAAGGATGAAGAGCAAGCCGGTGCGTCCGAACTGTGGCGGCTGGCGTTCGGAACCTACGCCGGTCTGATCCGGCAAGCGCCCGTCGCCAAGGGGCCGGACGATTATCAACGGGTGCGGCGCGACAGCATCGCCCGCCTCGCGGTGCTAGCCCAGCAACCCGCCATCGGCCGGGAAGCCGTGTTGCCGGTGCTGCGCCAGGCCCTGGGCGACCCGCATCATCTAGTCCGGCAAGCGGCGCTGAACGCGTTGGCCGAACTGCATCCGCTGGAGCCGCTGGAGCCGCTGGCCCTTGCCCTAGAGGTGGATTCCGCCGATCTCGGCCGCAATACCTTCGACCGTTTGCTGGCTTTGGCCGCGACCGGCGATGCCAAGGCCGCCGAACTGGCCCGTGGCGCGGTCAACGCCGCCAACGCGGACACGCGCCGCCACGCCCTGGAACAACTGCCTCGGCTCTATCCCGCCGGCAGTCTGGAACCCTGGTTGCTGGCGCTGAATAGCCGTCACGACGATTTGCGGCTCACCGTGGTGGATCGCCTGCTCGACGCCAACGATCCCCGCATCGCGGCGGCGCTGAGTCGCGCCCTGGAAAGCGAACACGAGGAGTTACGCCTGCGGGCCGCCGTGGGCCTGGCCCAGCGCGGTGAAGCGCTGGCGCTGGACGTGCTGGCGACCGCCTTGAACGCCGAAGCGCGCATTGCCAACCGGGCGCTGGAAGCGCTGGTCGCCTTGGCGCACGCCCGCCCGAACGAGCAGGTCGCGGCGCAAGCGGCCGAGGCCGTGACGGCGCGGCTGGAAGACGATCCCGACCAGACCGCCGACCGTCCGGCCCTGCTGCGCGCTTTGGGGCGCATCGGTCACATCGCCGCCGCGCCGCTGCTGGGACGCTGGTTGCTGGACAAGGACAAAGCCGCGCAGCACGGTCTGGGGCTGGACGTGTTGCTGCAACTGCTGCGCGACCCGGTTCAACCCGAGCAAAAGCGGGCGGACGGGCGGCGCTATCCGCGTTATCGGGAGGAAGCCGCCCTGCAAGCCTTGCCGCCGCTGCTCGACCACGACAACGCCGCGATTCGGACCCGTGTCGTTGAAGTGCTGGGCAACCTGGAGGCGAAACCGGCGGAAACGCTGTTGGTCCGGCTGCTGGACGACCGCGACGAGGCGATTCGGGCGCTGGCCTGCGCGCAACTGGCGCAACGCATCGTCGCCGGCATGCCGGACGCGAGCTTGGAACCGCTGACGCGGGCGTTGGCTGGCGGTCGCCGCGAACTGCTGCTGGCCGCTGCCGAGGGACTGGCGAAGCAGCAACGCCCGGAAGCCTTTCAACCGCTGCTGCTGGCGTTCAGCGCCGGCACCGAGACGGAACGGAAACGCGCCGTTGCCGCGCTGGGCGAGTTGGGGGACCGGCGCGCGCTGGAATACCTGGAGCCGCTGCTCGACGACCGCGCCGACCTGCCCGCCGACGACCGCGCCTTGGCGCCGGACGCCGCCGAAGCGCTCGGCGCGCTGTTGCCCCGTTTGACCGACGCCGACGAACGGCAACGGGTGCGCGACAATCTGGAGCGGCTGGCGCGCGAAGGGCGGGGTGAACTGCGTCATCGGGCACTGCGCGGCTTGCGGCGCATCGGCGACGAGCGCAGCCGCGCCTTGCTGGAACGCCTCGCCAGCGACCCTTACGAGGATGGAACCGCCCGGCAACGCGCCGCCGTCGAATTGGGCGAACTGGGCGCGGTCACCGCCGAACCGGTGTTGGAGTCGCTGCTGCACCAACGCGACGCCCATCTGCGCAAGGCCGGTCTGGAGGCGTTGCGGCGGATTTATCCCAACGACGCCACCCGAGTCAATCTGCTGGCCCTGAACAGCGAGTACGCCGAGATCAGCCAGCCCGCCGCGCGCTTCCTGGCCCGGCAGGGCGACCCCGCCACTCTCACGCAACGGCTGGGCGTGGTGAAGGATCAACAGGTTCGGCAGCGGCTGCGGCGTGGTTTGATCCGCCGCCAGACCTTCTCCGGCGATGCGCTGCGCGATCTGTTGCAAAGCGACGCAGCGACGACCCGGGCCGAAGCCGCCTGGATCGCCGGCAACAGCGGCGACCGGGATTTGGCGGGAGCCGTGCAAGCCGCGCTGGAGCGGGCGGCCAACGGCTGGCGACAGGCCGACGAGCGGCATTCGTGGGAACAGGCCGGCGCGGAAGCGCAGGCGTGGCGGGCCAGTCTTTGGGCCGCCCGTCAACTGCAACTCGCCGTCGCGCCAGCGGCGCGGGCCGCGCTCGCCGATCCCCGCCATCCGGTCGAGGTGCGGCGCGAGGCGATTCGTTGCCTGGCGGAATGTGGCGACGCTAAGGACAGTAATGCGTTGTTGCAAGCCTTGGAGGATGTCGATGCCGGCGTGCGTGCGGCGGCCAGCGCCGCTCTGGCCCGACTGGGCGGTGAACCCGTACTCCAGCATTTGGAGCGGTCCAAGAGCGCCGACGGGGCGGCCTTGCGCCCGGTTCTGCGGGCGGTTCTGCCCAAAGCGGATGGCCGTTTGCTGGTCAGCGCCGAACAGCGGCAAACCGCACTGCCGGTTTATCTGGAGCAGCGGGAAGTCGCGGCGCTAGTCCGTCGCGCCACGGCGACCGACGGAGAAGCGGCGGCGCGATCCAGCGCGATTGCGGCTTTGGGTCGGTTGGGCGGCGAGGCGGCGCAAACCGCCTTGCGGGGTATCCTGGCTAACAAGAGCGAGGACAGCGCGATTCGAGCCATTGCATTCAAAAGTTTGCGGCGGTTGGAACGGCGGGCGGTGAGTCGGATTGCTTCTGGCGGATAGGCAGGTCGGCAATGTACCGATAATCAATTACCGAAAGCCAATTTCATAAGGGATTTCGTCCTGTGGTATTTTTTCAATGACATGATTATTTGCTAACAATGATGTAATCATTTGTTGGCTAACATCGAAATAATCTGCTGCATCGTCAATAGCCTCATCTGAGAAGTCGTTTTGTAGGAATTCTATCAATCCATCGATAGGGCATAAAAACTCAGCAGCGAATGCTCTCTGATATCTTTGTCTAGCTGTGCCTAGATCGGTATTTGTTAGCCACAGGTTTTTACCGGCATATAAATAATCACCTATATAACGAGACAGCTCAAACCTTTTGCTAATTGGATGTCGCTTGCGAGGAACAAATTTTATTTGTTGGTGACTGTTCATTGGAATACCAACTGAAACACTGGCTCTATTCGTAGGCTCCCACTTTCTCACATCTTCCGATGCCACACCCAGTAAGTCAAAAAGAACTTCAGTCTTAATTAGGCCGTTCTCGTTGCCTACCTGCTTTCTTATACGCTGAGCATCCTTAACAGCCATCTTCCATGGGGCCAAAACGGATTTAATTTGCTTCGCCTCATGCCATATGGTGAATGATGGTTTTCCGAAAACCCCTTCAGCAGAAATAAACTGTTCAATAGGTTTAAGAGCCGCTTTTCCGTACACTGGAGCTAATTCCATCAATGTTTCCTCACCATAGTTTTGGCGTAGTTGAAGCGCATAATTCATTGTACTTGATGGGCATTCATCAGGATCAAAACCCATAACTGCTTCCAGCTTTCTGTAGGTCGAAGATGCTTCATCCCGTTGCTCATCTAAAATAATTTTTAATAGTTCTGAAAGGTCAGAATGTGGGAAACGTAAGGAATTTAATCTATTATTAGTAGTTGACAAAAAATCTAAGATAGAATCCCTGAATTCAGGGATAGAAATGGAAGCTGGAGGATTCAAACCATTAAGATATCGAACCGACTGTTGGGATCCCCCATCTGAAGGTATAGCCCAGATTTGAATATTCTTACTATCGCTAACGAATATAATCTTTGGCCATACAAAACCATAATTTGCTGCTCCCAACTCATGTGCCATTCGCCAATCATTTACAGGCGTTCCATGTGGTGGCAAAGGTTCATAAAGAAGCCTCCACCATGATTGTAAAATCCAAAGCGCTAAGGGATATGTCGATACTATCACGGAATCGTGCACCGACTGAGACCAAATGTTTTCGTTCCTCGTTAAATTACAACCGTTAACAAAAATCTCCAATTGTGCCATGGTATGGTGAAATTCTGGTTCGCCACCTTCGATACTTATCCAGCTTTGACGAACTTCAAACATTCGCATTACGAATTTTCCACTCTTTGATTACTTCATTAGAAAACGGATCTGATTCAGGCATCGGATAGCCATGATACACCCCAAGGTCTGGATTTTCTAATTGAGCTTCTAATGGTTCTCCTTTATCAGTAAGTGCCCATATATTTTGAGGCCATTCCCCCTTCATTTGGCAACTGATCAGACCCTTCCTTAAACCACGCTTGATATATCCAACAGCAACTTTTCTAGAGAATACTTGAACAGTGTCACAAAGAGATTTAGCGGGTCTCGGCGCTGATGGCGGGGTCAAGCCAAAATCCCCCGGATTCTTTTTATGTTCAGGATTACCACTGTATTTTATTTTCTTAGCCAAAGAATCACATAGTTTCAAGTTTTCCTCAGTATGATGCTGAATTTTTCTCTTCGTATTGAATCGACCGGGTTTTCTTTGCATGGTTAGAGTCTGTCCAGCACTTCGAAGTTGGTTGGCACAGAAAAATGTCATGGCTGAAAGTTTCATGGCGCACCTCTTGGGCGATTATACGTAAATTTTACGGCGGGTTGTGGTCGGCATCGCGCGAGAAATGATGGAGCGTGCAGGTCAGGCCAGCGCCGCCAAACGAAAAAGGGCCGCCCAATTGGACGACCCTTTTGCCCGAAGGCATCGACGCTCGAATCGAGCCGACTTTCAGCGGCGTTCGAGCGCCTTATTCCGCCGGCATCACAGGTCAAACCGGTCGAGGTTCATGACCTTCGTCCAAGCCGCGACAAAGTCCTGCACAAACTTCTCGCTTGCGTCGTTGGCCGCATAAAATTCCGCGACCGCGCGCAGCTCGGAGTTCGAACCAAACACCAGATCGACGGGGGTTGCCGTCCACTTGACGTTGCCCGTCTTGCGGTCGCGACCTTCGTAAAGGCCCTCGGTCTTGGCCGACTTGGACCACTGCGTCGACATGTCGAGCAGATTCACGAAGAAGTCGTTGCTCAGCGTGCCGGGCCGGTCGGTGAACACGCCATGCGCGGACTGGCCCGTGTTGGCGTTCAAAGCTCGCATACCGCCCACCAGAACGGTCATTTCGGGAACGGTGAGATTCAGCAGGCTGGCCCGATCCACCAGCATTTCCGCCGGCGAGCGGGGGTTGTTGGCGCCGAAGTAGTTGCGGAAGCCGTCGGCGGTCGGTTCGAGCACGGCAAACGAAGCCACATCGGTTTGCTCTTGCGACGCATCCGCGCGTCCTGGCGCGAAGGGAACCTTGACGTCATATCCGCCCTGCTTCGCGGCCTGCTCGACGGCCGCCGCTCCGCCCAACACGATCACGTCGGCGAGCGACACTTTCTTCCCGCCGGACTGCGCACCATTAAAGTTCCGTTGAATGTCTTCCAAGCTCTTCAGCACCTTGGCCAGCTCTGCCGGATTGTTCGCCGCCCAATCCTTTTGCGGCGCGAGGCGGACGCGCGCGCCATTCGCGCCGCCGCGCAGGTCGGAGCCCCGGAAGGAAGCGGCCGACGCCCAGGCAGTTCTCACCAGTTCAGAGGGGGTCAAGCCGGACGCGAGAATCTTGGCCTTGAGCGCCGCGATGTCGTTCGCATCGATCAAGGCATGATCGACCGCAGGCACCGGATCTTGCCAAATCAACACGTCCTTGGGAGCCTCGGCGCCGATGTAGCGCGCCCGTGGACCCAAATCGCGATGCGTCAGCTTGAACCACGCCTTGGCGAACGCCAGCTCGAATTGCTTCGGGTCTTTCCTGAAGCGCTCCGCAATCTGGCGATAGCTCGGGTCGAACTTCAGCGACAGGTCGGTGGTGAGCATGAACGGCGCATGGCGCTGCGTCTTGTCGTGCGCGTCCGGGACGGCGTTGGCCGCCTGACCATTCGCGGGAATCCATTGAATCGCCCCGGCGGGGCTCTTGGTCTGCACCCAATCGAAGGCGAACAGGTTATCTAAATACTGCGTGGTCCAGGCGACCGGATTGACGGTCCATGCGCCTTCCAGACCGCTGGTGACGGTGTCTTCCGCATTGCCCTTGCCGCACTTGTTCTTCCAGCCGAAACCTTGTTCCTCGACGCCCGCAGCCGCGGGCTCCGGACCCACGCAGTCGGCTGGCTTGTGCGCGCCGTGCGCTTTACCGAAAGTGTGACCGCCCGCGATCAGCGCGACGGTCTCTTCGTCGTTCATCGCCATGCGGCCGAAGGTTTCGCGAATATCCTTGGCGGCCAAGAGCGGGTCCGGATTGCCGTTCGGCCCTTCCGGATTCACGTAGATGAGGCCCATCTGCACGGCAGCGAGGGGGGTTTCGAGTTTGCGATCACCGCTGTAGCGCTTGTCGTCAAGCCACTTTTTTTCGGGACCCCAATAGACCAGGTCGGCCTCCCAGTCGTCTTGCCGGCCGCCGGCAAAGCCAAAAGTCTTAAAGCCCATCGATTCCAGCGCGACGTTGCCGGTCAGGATCATCAGATCGGCCCACGAAATCTTGCTGCCGTACTTTTGCTTGATCGGCCACAGCAGGCGGCGCGCTTTGTCGAGGCTCGCGTTGTCGGGCCAACTGTTCAGCGGTTCGAAACGCTGTTGACCGCCATCGGCACCGCCGCGACCGTCGGCCACGCGGTACGTGCCCGCGCTGTGCCAAGCCATGCGAATGAAGAAGGGTCCATAGTGACCATAATCCGCCGGCCACCAGTCTTGCGATGCGGTCATCAGCGCCGCGATATCCTTCTTCACGGCAGCGAGATCGAGCTTTTTAAACTCTTCGGCGTAGTTGAAGTCCTTCCCCATCGGATTGGATGTGGCATTGTGCTGACGAAGTGGCTGTAGGTTCAGTTGCTCGGGCCACCATTCCGGGTTCGACATCGGTTTACTTTGAGCATGGGCAACGCTGATTGTCGCGACCGGCGATAGGGCTACCACTAAAGCCGCAAGTAACGGGATTCTTTTATTACGCATTGCAGGTCTCCACATGGTGGGAAGCACAGTGTGCGGATCGACTATAAGCGTGCCCGTTGAAAATTAAGAATTCATATGTTCTATGCTGTCGATCAATTATTCCTATGGGCGTTGTTGCATGAATCCGCAGGAATCCTATGTTAGGGGGACGAGCGAACAGAAGCGGAAATATCGGATACGGAACTGGCGATCCTACAATGCGGCGCTGGTGGCGCGCGGGTGGTGGTGTTGCAAGCCTTGAATGACACCGATTCTGACGTGCGTTTGGCGGCGAGCGCCGCCATAACTCAATGAGATTCCCGTCAATCTGGCTCAGAGCGCCAAATCGATCGAGGTGCTGAAGCGGCCAGGCTAAGACGGCTTCGTGAAGGCCGAGAAATACTGCCTGATTTCCTCCAGCGTATTGACGGCGATCAGAGGCACCATGGTGGCGAAGCAGTCGAGTCCCACCAACGCATTGATGTTCGCATCCTCTCGCGAGGCGTCGCGCAGGCGCCGCGCGAAATCCCGGTTCGCGATGGCGACTTCCCGGTAGATCTTCTTCAGGTCGTCGAGCGCGAACTCGAAGGGCTGGCTCTCGCCGTGGCGCAGGTACTGAGCCACCAGGCACATCGACACCATCCGATAGGTCGTCTCGGTCAGGGTCGCGAAGGGAAGATGGAACCGCACCATGGGTTTGAGCGCTTCCATGACCGGACAACCGCTGGTGGTCATGACAATGCCGAGCAGCGAGGCCAGGCCCTGCTGGAGCGTGGTGTCCTTCGAGTAGGTTCGTTCCTCGGTGACGACGACGACGCACACCTTTTCGTACGACACCGTATTGGCAAAATGTCCGGCGATCTCGGCGAAGTTCAGCGCCACCGGACAGAACGGATGGCGGTCCGCGTCGAGCGAGCAGTTCGCGCACTGGTTCCGCCCGAGCAGCGTCCAGGATGGTGGATGCGCGGGATGCGGGGTCGTGAGGGCAAGCGTCTTTCGGTCGAGGAGCAGGTCGAAAGTCTTGGTGACGCCGCCCTGAAAGTCATAGGTATACGTGATTCTGAGAGAAGTTTCCATTTAACAACCCGCCTTGTGTCGAAAGTCCACCTCAATAACCTCCATCCACAGCCTTCTCCTCTTCCCCTTAAAGGCGTTTGCCAAGCACGCCGGTATGGAATCGATCTCCCCCGGCGACCGGATTTTTCGAATCATCGTATCGCCAAACATTCTACGCACATTCCACCCAATCATCATATTTTTCATGGATCGCCATTTCATGATGGGTAATTTCCGAGTAATTTACCCCATAAATATTAGCTTTCATTTTAGCACTCAAACCCTGAATCGATTCCAGTCCGAGAGCCTTTTCCGAATGTGATTATATATTTTATTTTATCATATAAATTAATAAATTAATAAAAACTCGTCCAGCCGCGTTGATTTGCTTCTCCTCGTGCGCTATAGAGATTTATCGATCAAAAACACCTAAAGCCAAACCAACCGTGAGGTTGGGACGGAAAGTCACGGGTCCTTGCGGGCGAGGATGGCCGGACTGCCGACGGTGGCCCACGTGAGGGCCGCATAAGCAGTCCGGCTTTACATTTTTCAGAATGGGGCGATTGGAAATGTGTACTAATAAGGACCTGATTAAGGAGAGGGCCATGTCTCACGATGTGTGTCGGTACGGCATGGCGTTACTTCTGGCAGGAATGCTGGCGCTTGGGGGGTGCGCCACGGACCAGCGTTCCGAGCCAGCGGCCGAGGAGTTGCCGGTGGGCGCCCGGATCGGCCTGCCCGAAAACGCCAAGGCGCTGGGCGACGTCGCCTGCGAATTCTACAAGGCCGGCGGAAAACCGAGCCTGGAACAGTTCGAGATTCGCTGTCCGGGCTGGGAGCGCCCCGCCGGCCTGGTCTGGCGCGGGAACCCGCCGCGCCGAACGGTGGACTGGCAACAGACCTTCGTCACCGACAGCGATCTGGCCGGCGGCATCGAAACCGAGGCGGAATGCGGCAAGCCGGAACCCACCCGGATTCTGAGCGACCAACCGGCCACCTTGCGCCGTTGCATCAGCCACAACGGCGGATTTCCCTACCTCCTGATCGTGGCCGAAGTCGACCGACGGGCCTTCGTGCTCTGGGGTCCGGCTCATCTGGCGCCGCTGTTCGAAGGCTTCATCCTCGGTTCGCAGCAGGGCGCGCAGGCCAAGCTTCCCGGCACGCAATCGCAACTGATCGCGCTCGCCGAACAGGCCGTGGCCCCCGGAGGCCGTCTGATCGGTCTGGAAGACATGGGGCGGTTCGTCGCGTTGGACGAGTTGAGCACCTTGTACAACTCCGCGAAAAATCACCAGCGCGCGCTCGAACTGGCCCAGCGCGCGCTGGAAATTCACGACCGCCTCAAGGGGGCGAACAACGCCGACAGCGGCTATCTGGTCGGACGGATCGCCCGCGAACTCAGCCGCCTGCAACCCGCCGCCGCCCAGGCCATGTTCGAGCGCGGCGAGCCCCTGGTTCGCGCCTCGTCCAACCCCGCCGACTTGCCGGAGTTTTTGGTCTACCGGGCCTGGCACGAGCTGAGTCGGGGCGACCGGGCGCGGGCCGAGCAGGACGCGCGCCAGTCCTGGGAACTGAGCCAACGGCTGGCGGCGCAATCCCGGCAAAGAGCAACGAATCCACGCATCGCTCATTCCCTGATCGGGGTCGGGGACATCTACGTGGAGCTGGGCAAGCTCGGCGAGGCCGAGTCCGCCTACGCGCAGGCGCTCGAGATCTTCGACGCCGCGCGCGGCGGTGATTACCACTGGGTGGGCAAAAGCCACGAACGCCTGGCGGACGTCCATCGCCGCCGCCAGGAATTCGAGCCGGCACGCGCCCGGGCTCGGGCGGCGATCGAGTTGAACCGCGCCCTGTTTGGCGAAGGGCGGGCCCTGGCCGAGTCGCTGATGCTCCTGGCCGCCATCGAACGCGAGGCGGGACAGCCCCAACGCGCGCTGGATCTCTGGCGCCAGGCGCGGGACATGCTGCTGAACGACCGGGCGACCCTGGCGCAACTGCGGGCGGAGGATTTCGACGGTTACCTCGAACTGCTGTTCGAACTGGCCGGCGCCGACCCGGCTGGGAGCAGCGCGTTGCTCGACGAGGCGTTCGTGGTGTCGCAGCTAGGCCAGAGCCCGGCGGCGGGGCACGCCGTGACCCAGACGGCCGCGCGCCTCGCCGAAAAGGATCCGGCGGTGCGGGAAACCGCGCGGGCGCTTCAGGACGCGCTGAAAGCCCGACAGGACGCCCAATACGAGCTGGGACTGGAGCAGAGCAAGCCCTTCCAGGCGCGGAGCGGCGCCCGGGAAGACGCGCTCAAGGCCCGGCTGCGTGCGGCCTCGGAGGAGTACCAGCGGCAGGAGGAACGGCTGCTGGCGCGGTTCCCGCGTTACGGCCGCCTCGTCACCCCCACCCCGCTGAACGCGGCGGGGGTCGCGAAGCTGTTGCGGCGGAACGAGGCCCTGCTGCGGGTGCTGCCCGGCCAGAAAGCGACCTGGGTGTTCCTGGTCAGAGCCGACGGCACCCTGCGCGCCGCCGCCGCCAACCTGCCGGCCGGGCAACTGACCGCCCGGGTGGAACGGTTGCGACTCGGAGTAGACGGCAGTTCCGGACAGCTTCCCGAATTCGATCTAAGCCTCGCGCACGAACTGTACCAGCACCTGCTGGGACCGCTGGATCCGGCCCTGGCCGGCGTCGGGCATTTGATCGTGGTGCCGGCGGGGGCGCTACTGAGCCTGCCGCCGGCGCTGCTGGTCCGCCATCCGCCGGCGGCCCTCCGGGATTACCGGGGGGCGGCCTGGCTGGTGCGGGATATGGCGCTCAGCCTGTTGCCGTCGGTGGTCGCCCTGGAGCAATTCCGCCAGATAGCCGGGGCTTCGCAGGCCCGCCTGCCGTTCATCGGCTTTGGCAATCCAGTATTTGCACCGCCCGCCAGCACGGCGGGCGGTGGTGGTGGAGTCGTGTCGGTCGCGCAGGGTTGCCGGATCACTGCCGCCGACGTCGGCCGCCTGCCGGCGCTGCCGGAAACGGCGACCGAACTGCGCGCGCTGGCCCGTACCCTGGGCGCCACGCCGGACCGCGTGGTGCTGGGCCAGCAGGCCACCGTCCCCGCCGTGGAAGCCACCCCTCTGGCGAACTACCGCATCGTCACCTTCGCCACCCACGCGCTGCTGGCCGGAGAGTTGGACTGCCTGACGGAACCGGCGCTGGTCCTGACCCCGCAGGAGGGCGCCAAGACCGGCGACAACGGGCTGCTGAGCGCCAGCGCCATCGCCGGTCTGAAACTGGACGCGGAATGGGTACTGCTGTCGGCCTGCAATACCGCAGGAGCGGGCGGCGGCCTGCGCGGCGAAGGACTGTCCGGCCTGGCCACGGCGTTCTTCTACGCCGGCAGCCGGGCACTGCTGGCCTCCCATTGGAGCGTGGTCTCGGAACCCACCGTGTTCCTGACCACGCAGACCTTCGAGGCGTTCCGGAAGGACCCCGCCAGCGGGCGGGCGGAAGCGCTGCGCCGGGCGCAACTGGCGCTGCTGGAGCAGCCGAACCGGGCGCATCCGATTTTCTGGGCGGCGTTCACCCTGATCGGGGAAAGCAGCCCGTCGCCATGACATTTGGATGCTGTACAAAAACTTCCCTCTCCCTGCGGGAGCGGCGCAGTCGTTCCGCGAGCGGGGGACGTCAGCCCCCGCTCGCGGAACGCGGAAAGGCGCAGGCGATCTCGGCGGGTGCGGAAACAGCGGACTCACGTCCGCCGCTCGCCGGCGACCCCAAGATATCGGTTGGCACGGCGTCGTGGGGTATGCCATGCGTATCCTACGAAGTTTTTATCAATCAGTCGGTTGGTTTTTATACAGTCTCTTAGATCAATCGGGGGGAGGTTGCCACGAACGGCAACCCTTGGGCCAAATTCAGATCAGGATTGCACCAAAAATATGAAGACTCAGCGATTCAGTCACCCCGGGTTCCGGGTTCGGGCGGCCGCGCTGGCTTGCGTCGGTCTGTTGTTGGCGTTCCTACCTGACTGGGGGCATCAACCGCAGGCGCAAGGCGTGTCGTCCGTCAGCCTGTCGCCCACCAGCCACGACTATGGAGCCGTGGTGTCCGGTGGCAGCAAGACGACGACGTTCACCGTTCAAAACGGTTTGCTGGCCGATATCAACCTCGACAGCATTCAGGCGACCTCTCCTTTCTCCACCGGCAATGGTTGCCCCGGACGGCTGGCTCCGGGCGCATCCTGCGCCATCCAAGTGAGTTTTGCCCCGACGAGTTCGGGGAGCTATACGGAAACGTTGGGCGTCACCTGGTCGCAAAGCGATCTGCCCCCACCACCGCCTGGAGAACCACCACCGGGAGGAACGCTCACCGCCCGCCTGACCGGGGTTGGAACGCCGCCCCCCCTGGCCGCCGGCGCCGACAGCGCCACCACCCCGGCGGGGACCCCGGTCGCCATCAACGTGCTGGCCAACGATTCCGGCGGCGTGCCCCCGCTGAGCATCAGCGCCGTCGCCTCGCCGCTCCACGGCACCGCCGCCATCAGCGGCAATGCGATCCTGTACACCCCCGCCGCCGGCTACTCCGGCCCCGACAGCTTCAGCTACACGGTGCGCGACGGCGCCGGCCAGACCGCCTCCGCCCCCGTCACCGTCACCGTCACCCCGGCCGCTCCCCCCGCGCTGGCCGCCGGCGCCGACAGCGCCACCACCCCGGCGGGGACCCCGGTCGCCATCA
>JAVMKL010000190.1:18342-23235 GCA_031732875.1 Candidatus Competibacter sp.
CTTCAGCTACACGGTGCGCGACGGCGCCGGCCAGACCGCCTCCGCCCCCGTCACCATTACCGTCACACCCGGTAAAAAAGACCCCGAGCAATTACTGGAGGACGCCGCCAGCAATCCCAACGCTGCGGCTGTCGGCGGCACCATCGGCGAGCTATGCGGCAATCAGGCGGGCAGTGCCGACTTTTTGCGGGATTGCAACGCACTGGTCGACGCGGCCGGCAGCAGCAATCCGGCGGTTGGCTCGGCGCTGGACCAGATCACTCCGCGCCCCGCCGGCATCGCGCCCAAAATTTCGCAGAACAACGTACAGACCCAGACATCGAACGTCCAATCCCGCTTGATCGCCCTGCGCAGCGGGGTCACCGGTTTCGACTTCGACCGATTGAGGATCGATCGGGGAAATATCCAGCGCGGGGGATGGAGCCTCTCCGGTCAAGACTTGCGCTACCTGCTGGCCAGCCTGGGCGGCGGTGGCCCCAGCGCGGAAGTAGATAACGATCTGGGTGCCATCGGCGTGTTTGCCAGCGGCACCGTGAATTTGGGGAACCGCGACAGCACCGAGAATCAGGTGGGATTTGATTTCAAGACCCTCGCGCTGACGTTGGGCGCCGATTACCGGTTCAACGACCAGTTCGTTCTGGGATCCGCCTTCTCGTACGCGGCGAACGACAACAACATCGACGGCAACGGCGGTTATCTGGATACCCGCGGCTACAGCCTGACGCTGTACGGTACCTATTACCACCCGGACAGCTTCTATCTGGATGGCATGATCAACTACGGCTGGAACAATTACGACCAACAGCGGAACGTGGTCTACCAGTTGCCGGATGCCGACGTGCAACAGCGGTTTAGCAGCGACTATGGCGGCCAGCAATTTTTCGTCGATCTGGGCGCCGGCTATCAATTCACCCACGGCCAGTGGACGTTCGGCCCGGAGGTCCGCCTGAGTTATCTGAATTTACAGGTGGATTCCTACCAGGAACAGGCCGGCGACAGCGGTCCCGGCTCGGCCTGGGCCGTCGCCATCGACGAGCAGGCCCTGCAATCGCTGGTATTCCGGTTGGGCGGGCGGGTCAACTATCTGATCGACCAGTCCTGGGGCGTGTTGCAACCGCGGGTGGAATTGAGCTGGCTGCACGAGTTCAAGGGCAACAGCCCCACCATCACCGGTCAATTCGTCGAAGGCGCGACCGTCCCCGACAATCTGTTTTACCTGTTTTCCGATCCGGTGGACCGGAATTACTTCGAACTGAGTTTGGGGGCGACGGCGCGATTCAACAAAGGCCCGGCGGTCCTGCTCCAGTATCGTACCCTGCTCGGTTACGACAATTTGAATCTGAACGCCATCACCGCCCAACTGCGCTGGGAGTTTTAGGGGTTTTGGCAGCCGTGCAAAAACTCCTCTCGCCCCTCGGGAGAGGGGTTGGGGTGAGGACATGTTCGGGAGCCGAGCAAAAACTCCCATCGCCCTGCGGGAGAGGGGCAACTCAAACGATGAGACACGGAACGAGCCGTCGATGAAGCCCGACAACCAGATTTACACGCTGCTCGCGTCCAGCCCGGAGGCGTTCCAGTCCACGTCGGTCAGCACCGGCCCGATGACCCGCCGCACCCGTTCCTCGCACAGTTTGTCAGCGAGTTGGTCGAGATGGATTTCCCGGCGCTCGATCCGGTTCTCCTTGGCCTGGTCGATCAGTTCCGCCGCGATGGGTCGGCGACGATCCCGGCCCGTTTTGACCTCGAAACAGGCTTCGTATGCCAGGGCGTTCGCTATCCAGGGCTGGCCGCAGGTCAGATCCCGACGCGAATCTGCTGCTGCAGCGAAATCAGGGTATCGCCAACCAGGGCATCCACTTCGTCCAGCAGCAGCATGATCGGTCGATCATTGTTTTTCAAACGGGCTCTAGCAAGGTTCCTTGAAAAGGTAATTTTTAAATTATAATTAAAACAATTAATTATATGGTATCCGGGTGATATGGCCGTCATGATTTCAAAGCGATTCGTCGGGCTCCGCGCGCGGCGTCGTGTCCTGATCATGACACGAGAAGGGAGAACTGATGGACAACGACCGCGTTCGAGGCTTACGGGGGAAGGGGATGCCGGGGTTCCTGGCGACCCTGCTGGCGCTGGGCCTGTTGCTGTTGGGATTGGCCGGCCCGAGCCGGGCCGCTGATTCCGCGCTACCACCGCCGGATCACTCTCCCTCCCCCCTGGTGGGGGAGGGCCGAGGCGGGGGGAACCGCCCGGAACTGGCCGGTCTGGCGATCCCCTTCGTCGAAAACCAGGGCCAGCAGGACCCCGCTGTGGCGTTCTACGCCCAGACCCTGGCCGGCACGGTCTACGTCACCCGCGCCGGGCAACTGGTCTACGCCCTGCCCCAGACCGAGGCCGGCGGCTGGACCCTGATGGAGGAGGCGGTGGGCGCGACCCCGCAGGTCAGCGCCGGCCCGGCGGCGGCGACGCAGGTCAGCTATTTCCACGGCAACGACCCAGCCCAGTGGCGGTCGGGGGTTTCGACCGTTCACAGCGTCGAGTTGGGCGAGCCGTGGCCGGGGGTGCGGCTGGCGGTGCAGGCGCGCGGCAAGCAGGTGGAGAAGCTGTTCACCCTAGCGCCGGGGGTGAGCGCCGAGGCGATCCAGATGCAACTGCGCGGGGCGCAGGGTTTACAGATTGCCGACGACGGGGCGCTGCACCTGACCACCGGACAGGGCGAGGTGCGCTTCACCGCGCCGCAAGCGTGGCAGGAGTTGGCGGGGGAACGCCGGGCGGTCGCGGTGGCGTATCAGCGGCTGGCGGACGACCGCTACGGCTTTACCTTGGGCGAGCACGATCCGCAGGCGCCGGTGGTCATCGATCCGCTGTTGCAATCGACCTACGTGGGGGGGAACAGCGATGAGCAACTCTATGCCATGGCGATCCATCCCGCCAGCGGGGAGGTCTATCTCACTGGCTACACCACCAGCGGGAACTTCCCCGGCACCACCGGCGGCGCCCAGCCCGGTTTTAGTGGTAGCTACGACGTCTTTTTGGCGCGGCTGAGCGCCGATCTGAAAACCCTCCAGCAGGCGACCTATCTGGGCGGCAGCGGAGATGATCGCGGTTTTAGGATAGTGATCGATCCCATCGCTCCCTACGATGTCTACGTCCCCTGCTGGACTTACAGCACTAATATGCCCGGCACGGTCGGCGGTGCCCAACCGAGTAATGGTGGTGGCCAGGACGGCTTGGTCGCGCGGTTGAGCGCCGATCTTAAAACCCTTCGGCAGGCCACCTATCTGGGTAGCGCAGGCGGTGACACCGCTTATGGTCTAGCAATTCATCCCAACGGAGATATTTACGTCACCGGTTACACTTTCGGCGGCTTCCCCGGCACCACCGGCGGCGCTCAAGCCACTTTCGGTGGCGGTTTGGCTGATCCCTATGTAGCGCGACTGAGCCCTGATCTCAAAACCCTCCTGCAAGCCACTTACCTGGGTGGCAACGGAGCTGACTCTGGCGACTACTTGGCGATCCATCCCAACAGAGACATCTATGTCAGTGGACGCACCCCCAGCACGGACTTTCCAGGTACGACCGGCGGCGCTCAAGCAAGCTATGGCGGCGCCCAGGATACTTTTGTCGTGCGGTTGAATGCCACACTGACGACTCGCCTGCAAGCCACCTACCTGGGCGGCAGCGGGGATGAAGCTAGCTCCCTGGCGATCCGTCCCAATGGAGATATCAATGGAGATATCTATGTCGGCGGCTCCACCACCAGCACCAACTTCCCCGGCACGGCTGGCGGCGCCCAGCCCAGTTCCGGCGGCGGCCAAGATGGTTTTGCGGCACGGCTGAGCGCCGATCTCAAAACCCTCCTGCAAGCCACTTACCTGGGTGGCAGCGGGTCTGACAGCACCGGCCTGGCGATCCATCCGACGACCAGCGGCGAGATCTATGCCGGCGGCTCCACCACCAGCACCAACTTCCCCGGCACGGCTGGCGGCGCCCAGCCCAGTTCCGGCGGCGGCCAAGATGGTTTTGCGGCACGGCTGAGCGCCGATCTCAAAACCCTCCTGCAAGCCACTTACCTGGGTGGCAGCGGGACCGACGGTGCCGGCCTGGCAATCCATCCCGTCAGCGGCGAGGTCTATGCCGGCGGCCACACCAACAGCATCAACTTTCCCGCGACGGCCGGTGGCGCTCAGGCGAGTTATGGCGGCGGCGCCAATGACCTCTTCGTGGCGCGGCTGACGGCGGATTTACGGGGGCTCACCGTCACCAGCATCGTGCGGGCCGACCCCAACCCGACCGCCGCCGCCAGCGTGACTTGGACCGTCACCCTCAGCTACCCCGTTTCCGGGCTGACCGCGAGCAACTTCACGCTCGTTCCCACCGGGGTGACCGGCGCCAGCCTCACCAGCGTCACCGGTTCCGGTACAACCTGGACGGTAACCGCCAGCACGGGGACGGGCGACGGCACCCTGGGCCTGAACCTGACCACCACCACCGGCGTGACCCCGGCCATCACCGTGCTGCCGTTCACCGGCGAAGCCTACACCATCAATAAAACCACGCCACCCGCCACGGTCGCCGCCATCGCCCTGGCCGACCCCAGCCCGACTGCCGCCGCGAGCGTGAACTGGACGGTCACCTTCAGCGGCGCGGTCGCCGGCCTTTCGGCGAGCAACTTCGCCCTCGTCACCGGCGGTGGTGTCACCGGCGCGGCGATCAGCGGCGTATCGGGTTCCGGCGCCACCTGGACCGTCACCGCCGGCACCGGCACCGGCGACGGCACCCTCGGTCTGAATCTGGCCAACGCCGCCGGTCTCACCCCCACCGTCACCAACGTCCCCTTTACCGGCGCGGTCTACACGGTCAACAAGAGCGTCCCGACCGCCACGGTCGCCGCCA
>JAVMKL010000191.1:0-3965 GCA_031732875.1 Candidatus Competibacter sp.
GCATCTGCGCGTCGCGGGGCCGGCACGTGAGCTTCGTGCAATTCCTGCGCATCGGACTGCCAATCGCAGTGGTACAGTTGTCGGTCGGGGCGCTCTATGTCTGGGTCCTGGCATCGATGCTGGGGAAGTAACACCACGGATGACCCGCTTACCACCGGTCGTAGCTTGCGGCCGCCCTCCATTGAACAACTCACAAGAGGTAAACAATGAATAGACGACACTTCGTTACCGCAGGTCTCTCGCTGGCGGCTCTTGCGCTCTTCATGACGGGCTGCACCACCACCAGCGGAAATCCCGGCGATCCGGCGCTACAGCGCGCGGCTATCGATTCCGCGGTCGACAGCGCCCTGTCGCGTCTGTACCGGGAAGCGCCCGGATCGGAGGAAATCGCCGCGTCGGCGCGGGGCGTACTGGTATTTCCGTCGGTGATTTCCGCCGGCTTCATCGTCGGCGGAGCGCAAGGTCAAGGCGCATTAAGGCGGGGTGGCAAGTCCACCGGCTACTTCCGCATGACCGAGGCCTCGGTCGGACTTCAGGCGGGTACGCAGTCGCAGGCACTGTTCATCCTGTTCATGACCCAGGACGCGCTCGACCGCTTCGAGGCGAGCCGGGGCTGGACCGCCGGCGTCGATGGCTCCATGTCGTTGCTGACGGTGGGCGCCAACGCCCGGGTCACGACCCAGACCGCGCAGCAGCCGATCGTGGGTTTCGTGTTGACGAACTCGGGTCTCAGGGCGAACGTGAGCCTGAATGGCACCCGGATAACGCCGCTTGACCTGTGAGCGCATCGTCGATCCAGTTTAGCGCCCGACAGGCTGTTACCAGCCGGGTGCGCTTTCGACCGCGCCAGCGGCGATAGCGCGCTTGAGCTGCGCGTGGTCGCGCTCGTTCTGGTCGGCGTACCGGCGGGCGAAGTCGCGGAGGGCGGTGGCGAACCGCGAACTCTTGCCGAGGTACGCGCTGATCGCCACGGCGTCTCCCGTGCGGGCGTGGGCGCGGGCCAGCGTCTCGCCGCAGGCGGCGGCGAACTCAACCAGGATGGGGGCGAGCAACTCGATGTCGAGGATGATCTTCATGTCGCGGAACTGCCGCACGTAGTAGTCCCTGCCCTGGAACGAGCCCCAGCCGACGAAGATGTCGGTCGCGCTCTGCAGCGCCCGCTTTCCGGCGATCACCCGGGCGCCGTGGTTATCGTGTTGGCTGGGGCCGAGGTGGGACTCGTACACCGACGGACCGGCCTGCTTGATCTGCAGGAACAGGGGATCGTTGCCGCTGCGACCCTCGAGGAGGGCCAGGTAGACCCGCATGCCCACGCTGCCCACCCCCACGACCTGGCGGACCAGGTCAACGGGCGTGAAGCGATCGAACAGGTGGCGCCGATCCTCCTGCAGGGTCATCCGGTAGCCGGCCAGAAACTGGTCGGTCAGCGCGTCCTGCTCGTCGTCGTCGATGGTGACGCGGATGGGTGGGGCCTCGTCGATCCGGGGCCGGCCGTCGACCATCGTGGCGAGCTTGGCGAACGCGCCGTGGTGGGTGCGGCGCTTGGACCCCTTCTCGATGTGGACCAACAACTGCCCACGGTCGGCCGGCGCGAAGTACTTGATCAGACTGTCGACGTAAGTCCCGTCGTACCAGAGGTCGAGCTCCGTCATCGTCGCGTAGCGGGCCATTTGGTTCCGGTAGGCCTCCACCGCCGTGACTACTGCCTCATCGGCCGTGGCCGCCTTGAGGCCATCCTCCCGCGCCGCCACCACCAGGCTGGCGGCGAGTCGCTGCACGTCCCACTCAAAGGGCCCGGGCAGCGTCTCGTCGAAGTCGCGCAGGTCGAACAGAAGGTTGCGCTCTGGCGTGGCCCACAGACCAAAGTTGAGGACATGGGCGTCGCCGCAGAGCTGGACCCGCAGCCCGCTGTGAGGCCGGGACGCGAGATCGGCGGCCATCACGGCGGCCGCTCCGCGGTAGTAGTTCCACGGCGAGGCCACCATGCGTCCATGTCGGATGGGGAGCAGCTCGGGGACCCGGATGGCGTTCTGAGCCAGGATCGTGTCGAGGGCGTCGTGCCCGCGCGCGGTCTCGTCCCAATGCGCCTGCGCGCTCCGAGGAGCCTGCTTTCGGGCGGCCTGGCCGGTCGCGCGTCGCTCCTCGATGGTCTCCCGAAGGTCATGCAGCGAGGCCGTTGCGGGCGAGGTCGTGGTCGGGTCGGTATCCGTCATGAGGGTCGGTCCTCGAGTAGGATGGATGGAAGGTCAGCGGAGGGTTCCTTGAGGGTCCGATGCATCAACATGTAACAGACCGTGCCGCCGGCGAGGGCCGCCGCAACATGTTTCAACGTGTGGCCGCTGACGGCACTGCCCAGATGGAGAACCTCGGCGTCGAACGTTTCCAAAAGCTTGCTCAGCACATACCACCCGAACACCCAATAGAGATCGTTGCCCCGGGTATAGCGCGACGGGCTCAGCATCGCCAGCAACAGCACGATGACCACCGAATAGCCTTGCAGGATCCCGTAAGGCAGCACATTGCCAACCCCGGCCCGCTCCGTGGCCCGCCAATAAATGACCGACGCGGCCCCGACCAGCAGCATCGGAACCAGCAACGCCAGCCCCGCCCGGATGTTGATTCGATCGACGATCTGACTCGAAACCAGCCCCATGAACGCAATGGTCATCGGCAACCGGTCCCAGAACAGACTTTCGTTGTCCGGCGCCAGGTGGTAATAGCCCGATCCCAGGGCGGTCAGCAGTGCGCCGAGGAAAAAGACGGCGTAGGGCCACCGCTCGCTCCTGAACTCGAATCGCGCGCGCCCCCCAAAGACGATGACCAGCCCCGCGATACCGACGATCAAGAATCCAAGATTGGATACCACATCGAGAAAGTTGACGATCCCCAACAGATCGCGCCGATCAGCGAAATGATGGTATTCGAGGGATTGCGGCACGGCGGGTAGTAGCAACACCGCCGCGACGCACGACAGCGTGAACACAACGACCAACCGGGTTCGCATCGTCATCAATTTTCTCCCTTATCCGCCCGTTGCCCGTCCGCAGTCCCACCTTCCCAGTCCGCTGATAAGGCGCGAACGTCTCGGAGATCTTGGCGGCGCCTCTGGCCCGGTCGTTCCGCGAGCGGGGGGCGTCAGCCCCCTGTTTCCTGGAACGCGGCAAGGCGCCGGCGCTAGCGGCGGGCGCGGAAACAGCGGACTCACGTCCGCCGCTCGCCGGCGACCCCAAGATCAGGCAGCCTGCGAAAGAGCCGCCTTCAGTCTCCCTTCCTGTTCGTCGGACAGGGAGGTCTTGAGGACCGTCGCCTGGTATTGGGACAACCGTGGCATTACCTTGTCCTCGACGGCTTTGCGGACGAGAACAAAGATCGCCGAACTATTCGGCTCGATCATGCCGCCGAGCGATTTGATGAAGTCGTCGTTGATCCCGTAATCGGCCAGCCTCCCCTGCAGGGCGCCGGAGCCGGCGCCGACCAGCCCGCCCGCCAGCATGCCGGCCAGCGGATTCATGAACAACAGGCCGACGAGCGTTCCCATCAACATACCGAGCGAAGCGCCTTGACTGGCTCCGATCGCCACCAGATTGACGCTCTGTTTGAGATGAATTTTACCGTCGCCGTCGCGGACCACCACACAGGCGTCCTCGAGTTCGAGAACGTACTCTTTCTGCAACGCCCTGAGTTCGTTTAGAAAGTGGTCGGCAGTGTCCAATTCCTTGAATGCCAAACAAATAAGGTCACTCATTAAATTACATTCTCCTCGTTGAATCCCGTTTTGAAAAAGGCATCCCTCTTCCGCTGTGGTGTCTTGGTCGCGGTCGAAGGATGCGGCTGGCATATCGATCTTTGAATCTCAGGTACGCCAGATGCGCAATCGCTCGTATCGAGCCGGCGAGCCTGGTGCGAAAATGTCGACCGCGAGGTTTTAGAAGTCGATGGGGTCGCGGATGATCGGGCAGGTCATG
>JAVMKL010000192.1:0-3949 GCA_031732875.1 Candidatus Competibacter sp.
TAGGCGCGGGCGCCTTCCTGGACGGCGGCGGCAATTTCCTGCATCCGGGGATTGCCGGGGTCCTTGGCCAGAATCCATTTGATCGACTGGACACCGTAGATGAGCGCGCCGATGGCGCAGAGTAGCGCAACGATCAAGCCTATCGTCGCCATGACAGATTTCCTCCGCAGGGTGAATAACTCAACAGCATGATTTTCTCCGAATTATTGTGTGATGTTTATGATATTCGTTCTTGCGACTGGCATGGCGAGTCCTGGTCCGAACCTCGATCGGACACCGCGTCCAGGTCGCCGGGCATCGGTAGCCCGAACCAGCATACCACGCTCCCCATAAAGAATAGGTCAAGGACGACCACAACAAACAATCGAGTGGTCGGCAACCGCCAACATCCGCTCTTCGGAACGACCGCGCCGTCCAAGTCCGGGGACAAATAGCTCATGGCATCGGGCCACGCTCGGCCGAATGGTCGGTTTAACGTTGGTTGTTATAGCGTTCCACGCTTTGCACGATCTCGGCCTTGGCTTCTTCCACGCCGGCCCAGCCGTCGAGTTCGACCCACTTGCCGGAATCGAGATCCTTGTAGTGCTGGAAAAAGTGGGCGATCTGGTTCAACTGCGCCTTCGACATCTGTTCGACCGACTCGATGTGATCGTACAAGGCGCATTCCTGCTTGATGGGCACGGCCAGCAGCTTGGCGTCCCCACCCCCTTCGTCCGTCATCTTCAGCAACCCCAGCGGGCGGCAGCGCACCACGCAACCGCTGATCACCGGCAAGGGAGCCACCACCAGCACGTCCAGCGGATCGCCGTCCTGGCCCAGGGTGTGGGGGATGTAACCGTAGTTGCAGGGATAGTGCATTGCGGTATTCATGAAGCGGTCCACGAACAGCGCTCCGGTTTCCTTATCGACTTCGTACTTAACCGGATCCGAATGCGCTGGAATCTCGATGATGACGTTGAATTCGTCGGGGAGACGATGACCGGCATCCACTCTGTCCAGAATCATGGTGTTGCCCTTTGTGCCGCAGTTGAGGTGGTGTAGGGAGTGTTTGGCAAGGCGTGTCTATACTACAACAAGGCCGAACGCTTGACAGCCCGGCGCGAACGCGCCGGGCGAGTGAGACGATCCCCGGCATGGACCGGAATCGGGGGGCGACCCGCGCCGGTTGCGCCGGATCTCGCTTCTTGCGCGCGTCCGGTGAATGTGCAAGATTTAAGTTTGGCCATCCTCGGATTCCCGACTATTTTCCGCCCACAATTTTAAAGAGTGAACCATCATGAGAATCGTTCTGCTAGGCGCCCCCGGCTCAGGCAAGGGCACCCAAACCGACGCCATCATCCAGCGTTACGGCATGTCCACGGTCGCCACCGGCGATTTGTTGCGCGCCGAGGTCGCCGCCGGCACCGAACTGGGTCAACGGGCCAAGCCGTACATGGATGCCGGCGAGCTGGTGCCGTTCGATATCGTCCTAGGCATGATCGAAAACGGGCTGCGAACGCTCGCCAAAACCAATCCGAAGGGCTTTATGATGGACGGCTTTCCGCGCGATCTGGCGCAGGCCGAGGCGCTGGACAAGCTGCTGGCTAAGATCAACCAACCGCTCGACCTGGTGCTGTTCTTCGCCGTGGATTACGAGGAGATCGTCAAGCGCCTGCTGGGTCGCGGTCGCGCCGACGACAACGAGGAGACCATCCGCAACCGGCTGCGGGTCTACGAGGAGAAGACCGCGCCGCTGATCGACTACTACACCAAGAAGGGCCTGCTACGGACCGTCAAGGGTACCGGCGCCATCGAGGACATCGGCCAGCGTATCCACGCGGTGCTCGACGAAATCGCTTGAGTTGCAAACCCCGCGCCCGCCCCGGCCCTTTCCTCGCGCTGGAAGGAGCCGGGGCATGGCTTTTTCTGCGCCGCCGCCGTCAACCGCCCAGATACGCCTTCCGCACCGCATCGTTGGCCAGCAGGTTGGCGCCGGTATCGGCGAGCACGATCCGGCCAGTTTCCAGCACGTAGCCCCGGTCGGCCAGTTGCAGAGCACGGTGGGCGTTTTGCTCGACCAGAAAGATGGTCACGCCTTCCTCGCGGATTTCCTTCAGGATCTGAAAAATCTGAGCGATGATGAGCGGCGCCAGCCCCAGCGAGGGTTCGTCCAGCAGCAGCAGGTTGGGCCGGCTCATTAGCCCCCGGCCGATGGCCAGCATCTGCTGCTCGCCGCCGGACAGGGTTCCGCCGCGCTGGCCGTGCCGCTCCTTCAGCCGTGGAAACAGGGCGAACACCCGATCCAGATCGGTCTCCAGCCGCGCCTTGTCGGCGAAAAACCCGCCCATCTGCAAGTTCTCCCGCACGGTCAAGCCGGGGAAGATGCGCCGTCCCTCCGGTATCAGCGCCAGCCCGCACTGCATGATGACGTGAGTCGGTTTGTGGGTGATGTCCTGCCCCTCGAAAGCGACCGTGCCTTTCGCCGCCCGCGGCGAGCCGCAGATCGTCAGCAACAGCGTGCTCTTGCCGGCCCCGTTGGCCCCGATCAGGGTGACGATCTCGCCGGGATGGACTTCCAGCGAAACCCCCTTGAGCGCCTCGATCTGGCCATAGAAGGTGTGGACGTTCTCCAGCTTCAGCATCATCACTCTTCTCCGAGGTAAGCTTTGATGACGCGCGCGTCGCGGCGAATCTCGGCCGGAGCGCCGGTCGCGATGGGCCGACCGTACTCCATGACCAGAATTTCGTCGGAAATGCCCATCACCAGACTCATGTCGTGCTCGATCAACAGTACCGCCACGCCATGCCCGGCGCGCAATTCGTTGATCAGCCGGTCCAGGTCGCGGGTTTCCTGCGGGTTCAAACCTGCCGCCGGCTCGTCCAGCATCAGCAGCTTGGGGTGGGTGATCATGCAGCGGGCGATTTCCAGCCGTCGCTGCTGGCCGTAAGCGAGGTTGCCGGCTTCACGATTGGCCATGGGCGACAACCCGATCTTCTCCAGCCAGAACGCCGCTCGATCCAGCGCCTCGGCTTCGGCGCGGCGATACTTCGGGGTCTTGAACAGACCGGGCAGCAGCCGTGTCTCCACCTGGGTATGCTGCGACACCAGCAGGTTCTCGACCACGGTCATGGTCTTGAACAGCCGCACGTTCTGGAAGGTGCGCACCAGGCCCAGCCGGGCGATGCGATAGCTGGGCAGGTGGTGAATGGGCTGGCCACCCAGCGCCACGGCGCCGGTGGTGGGCCGGTAGAAACCACCGACGCAGTTGAATACCGTGGTCTTGCCCGCGCCGTTGGGGCCGATGATGGCGAAAATCTGGTCGCGGCGAACATCGAAATTGACGTTGTCCACCGCCAGCAAGCCGCCGAAGCGCATGCTCAGATTGCGGACTTCCAACAGCGGCCGGTCGACCGGTTCGGTAACGGGGGGCTGACTCGGTGCGAGACTCATCGCGCCGTCTCCGATGTCTCCGGCAGTTCCAGCCGCGGCCGGGCGGCCGGGATCAGGCCCTGCGGCCGCCAGATCATCATCAGCACCATCACCAGACCGAAGGCCAGCATCCGGTATTCGTCGAACTCGCGCGCCAGTTCCGGCAACGCCGTGATCGCGATGGCGGCCAGCATCACGCCAAGCTGCGACCCCATCCCACCCAGCACGACGATCGCCAGCACCATCGCCGATTCGATGAAGGTGAACGATTCGGGGTTGATGTGGCCCTGGCGCGCGGCGAAAAAAGCGCCGGCCAAACCGGCGAAGGCGGCGCTCAGCGTCAGTGCCGACAGCTTGATGACGGTCGGACTCAATCCCAGCGAGCGGCAGGCGATTTCGTCCTCGCGCAGTGCTTCCCAGGCCCGGCCCAGCGGCATTCGCAACAGGCGGTCGATCGTGAACAGGATCAGCAGCACCAGCGCCAATCCCAGCAAATACATGAAGATGACCCCGTAGTCACCGCTGTATTGAATTCCGAAA
>JAVMKL010000193.1:0-3914 GCA_031732875.1 Candidatus Competibacter sp.
CGGACGTCAGGCGATGCCGGGCATTGAGCAGGGCGCTGTAATACAACCCGGTCAGCACCGGGCGATAACGGGGATGATCGGGGTCGGTCAGTTCGCCCAACCGCTGGACGAGGGGATGCGCGGCGTTCAGCAGCAAATCCAGGGGCTGACGGCGCAGACGGTCGCGCACTTCGCCGGCCAGTTCCGCCAATTCGTTCGCCAGCAGCGACTTTTCCAGCATCTGTTCCATCTGGTCGAAGGCGGTCAGCCGCTGGCCGGACAGCACCACCGCACTCAAATAAGCCGGCTGGAACTGGCGGATTTGCGCGTGCGCCGGCGCTTCGGCCTCCGCCAACGCCCGATCCACCGCCCGCAGCAAGGGAGCATAGCGAACCCGCGCCGCCGCATCGAGCGGGGGGTACAACACGGAGTCGTCGAGGCGATCCAGCGGTTTGAGGTCCACCTGATCGGGATGCTGCCTGACGTAACGGCGCAACAGGGCTTCATCAAAAGCACCCCCGGCATTGATGCCGAGCACGCCGTGCGCCTGACAGAGCGGGTAGAACTGGTTGGCATCGGCTTCGTGGGTGAAGAAATACAGGGGCCGTTTGCCGTTCGGTCCCGGCGACTGGTGGGCCAGATAGTCGGGCAGGGTCAATTGCCCCTGGCTGGTCGCAAAAGGCAGGTAATCCAGCACCGCCGCGCCGAATTGCTGGTGCTGCGCCGCCATGCCCTTCAGGGCGTCGTGATGCCAGTCGCACAAGCGCAGAAATCGCGGTCGGTCGCGGTCGGCCAGGTCCAGCAGGGCCGCGATGATTGTTTCACCCAGAATTTCCCGCAGCGCGTGATAGACGCTATCCCGCTGCACGTTATCGCGGGCGGCGGTCGGCTGCAATTCCGGACAATCCACCACCCCGCGCACGAACCGCGCCCATTCCGGCAACACGTCACGATCGTTCAAACGGACGCACATCCGCGCCTGAAACAGATCCACGAGGCCACCGGCCTGAGCCCCCGGCGCATAGCGGGCGGCGACGTACAATCCGCCCAGCGTCCGGGGATGCGGCACGTCCACGGGGATCACCAGCAGGGGCGGATCGGCGTAACGCTGACTCAGAAAGGCGGTCAACAGCCGGTCCCGCTCCACGGGATCGCGCCAACCCGGTTCGTGCCAGGGTGCGTTGATGGCATTGATCGGCCCGAAGCCGTTCAACAGGATTGGGAACGGCAGCAAATCAGCATAGCGCCGCACGATCTGGCGCAGGAGGCGACCGTCGAGAAAGGCCGTCTGGCGGGGTTCCAGCGTGACCGCGACCCGGGTACCGGGCGGTTGCGCGTCCGCCGGCAAGGCAACCAAGTCGTAGTCCTCGCCGCCGTGATTGGTCCAGCGCCAGGTTTGCGCCGCACCCGGCTTGCGAGTGTAGACCTCGATCCGCTCGGCGACCACGAACGCCGACAGCAGGCCGATCCCGAATTGGCCGATGGTGGCGACCGCCACGTCGCGGGACGCCAGTTCCCGAGCGCGGCTGCCGGTGCCGGTGCTGCCGATGACGCTCAGAAATTCCTCGATATCGCGCCGGTCCATGCCGGTCCCGTTGTCGCTGAAGCTCAGGGTACGGGTGCGTTCGTCGACGTCGATGCGAATCTCGCCGGCCCAGTCGGCGGTGTCGATCCGACGCAACTGAATGCTGTCGTGAGCGTTCTGCAACAGTTCGCGGACGAACACGTCCGGTTCCGGGTACAGGTTTTTCGCCAGCACCCGGACCAGTCCCTGGAAGCTGGCGCGCATCTTGGGCATGGGGTTGCGATCTTGGGCGATTTCCTGAAAAGAATATACCTGTAGGTCGGGCACAGGATGAGCCCGACATGCGCATTGTCGGGCAAAGCGTAGCGTTACCCGACCATACCATTCTACCGCTCTGGCATGGCCTTTGTTGGAAATCACTTACGACCGCCGGACCATCTCATCAACGATGAAATCCGCGATCCCGTCGGAGTCATACAGTGGCAACACCGGCAATCCGGGCCGGCCGTATGGCACTGGGTCGAGCAGGGGATCGCAAGCGACGGCAACGATGGTCGGATCGTCCGGGAAACGCGGTGGCTTGTCTTCGCCGACTGGCCGCCAGATTTCCAGCTTGGGGTAGGCGCCGCTCTTCCATCCTTCCACCAGCACCAAATCCACTGGTTGCAGGTAACGCAGGAGATCGACCACCGTCGGTTCCGCTTCCTGGCGCAATTCGTGTAGCAACACCCAGCGACGGCCAGTAGCCAGAATCACCTCCTGCGCGCCGGCCTCGCGATGGCGCCAGGTATCCTTGCCGGGGGAGTCGAGATCGACGTCATGATGGGCGTGCTTGAGGGTCGAGACCGTCAATCCCCGCGCCCGGAGCCGGGGGATCAGGGCGACGATGAGGGTGGTCTTGCCGCAACCGCTCCAGCCGCTGATACCGAGGACTTTCATTGGCCCCTATTGTGCCAGCGGCGAATCGGATCCCAGCAGATCGATGCCACCGATGGTGGCGCGACCGATCAGCAAGGCGAGATATCGGCTGACCGCCTGTCGGTGCACGCTCTCGCGCAGATACCCCGCGATGCGGTCGCGGACCATACCGTATTCCTGCGGCCGGCCCTCGATTTTCCGGTGTAACCGGATCACGTGAAACCCGAAGCGGCTTTCCACCGGCTGCCTGGATGTCTCACCCTCCCGCATCTCGAACAGCGCCTGCTCGAACTCCGGCACGGTCTGGCCGGGGCCGATTTGACCGAGGTTGCCACCCGTCTGTTTCGACGGGCAATCCGACAGTTGCGCCGCCAGTTCGGCGAAATTGCCGCCGTTTCCGAGCTGGGAGACGGCGTTTTCGGCGCGGGAACGCGCTTCGGCGCGGGCTCCGGCGTCATCCGGCGGCGCGGCGCACAGGATATGGGAGATCTCGAACAGATCGCCGGCGCGAAACCGCTGGCGGTTGGATTCAAAGAACCGCCGGCAACTGGCCTCGTCCGGCTCCGGAATCTCGACCTCGCGTTCGACTAGCGCCGCGATGCGCCCTTCCTCGTCGGTGCCGGCGATATCCAGCCGGGCCGCCTCCTGCAGCAGCAACTCCCTGGCGACCAGCGCCAGTTTCGCCGAATACTCGGCGATTTCCCGCGACGGCGCGGGGTGGTGCTGCATCTCGGCGAAAATGGCGGCGTCGGTAATCTCGACGCCGTTGACGGTGATCATGGAAAGGTCTCCGTGGACGGGGAGATCAAAGGTACAAGGTCGAAGGCGCAAGGTCAAAGCAAAGAGAGAAGCCGCCTCGCGCCTCGCGCCTACCGCTGCCGCACCACTTGATACGGCCGGACCGGATAAGTGACCGGCGCGCTCCAGATGTGCACCAGCCGGCTGAACGGGAACACCAGGAAGATCGTCATGCCGAGAAACATGTGCAGCTTGAACAGGAAGCCGATAGGCGCCACGGCGGCGACGGCTTCCATGGGATCGAAGGTCACGACGTTCCGCGCCCAACTCATCAGCAGCATCATGTTGTGGCCGTCCAAGTGCATCAACGACACCGGCACGGTCAACAGACCGAGGATCAACTGAGCGTACAACAGAAGCAGGATAAAGATATCCATCCTGGTGCTGGTGGCCCGCACCCGGGGGTCGGTCAACCGCCGCCGCACCAGCATGGTCAAACCGGCGAAACACATCAGGCCGAAGATGCTCCCGGCAACAACCGCCAGCACCTGTTTGGCGCCGGCGGAAACGCCCAGGGCGTGCAGGATTTCCGGCGGGGTCAACATGCCGAAGAAGTGACCGAAGAACAACAGAATGATGCCGACATGAAACAGGTTGCTGGCCAGCCGCATGTCTTTGTTGTTCAAAATTTGGCTGGAGTGCGCCTTCCAGGTGAACTGGTCGCGGTCGAACCGCGCCAGGCTGCCGAGCAGGA
>JAVMKL010000194.1:0-3911 GCA_031732875.1 Candidatus Competibacter sp.
AGCCGGCTCCCCTACAACCCGAAACCGGGTGAAATCGCCAAAATGAGAATTGCTGTATCCAAGGAGGGGAAATTCCACAACTGGAATAGGAACGCTATAGTCGGACATCCCTGTTCCTCTCCTTGGGGCACTGGTGCATAATTCAACGCAACACATTGATTTAAAATGAAATACCGAAATTTTATATAATAAAAAACGCCATGAAATCAATTAATTAGGCGATTTATACGCCAACGCCCCTCCTTGGCCAAGGAGGGGTGGCGCGGAGCGCCGGGGTGGTTCGAGGTGTAAGCTACTCAGGTGGGAAGACTATATTTCCAGAAGGTTGCTTTGGTTCTCCCTCATTCAACCCGATACCTTCCCAACCCCATCACCGCGCCCTTGCCGGCGTGGGTCCATTGGCCGAGCCACAGGTAGGGCCAGAACGGTTCCAGCCCGGCGCCGTTCAGTTCGATCTCGCCGACCAGTCCGCCCATTTGAATCAGGGCGTCCTGGCGCGAGGAATAGCGCGTCCAGTCGTGCCAGCGCAGGCGGGCGCGTTTCAGTTCGACGGCGCGGGCGGCCTGGGTCAGTCCGGCGAAATCGGTCTCCAGCGGGTCGTCGGTGTGAAAGGCGGTCAGCAGGGAAATGCGCCGCAGCAGGCTGGAAAACAGCAGGTGAAAGCGGAAGCGATCCTGCGAAACCAGCCGTTCCTCCTGGTTCAGGCGCAACGGCGTGAGCAGGTGCATGGTCATGTGTTCGGGACACGGCGGGGCGGCGGGAGCCACTGCGGGCAAGGGGGTAAAGTTCGCGCCGGGCGCATGGATGGGACACCAGTCGGCACCGTTCGCCTGGGCGACGCCCAGCAGTTCCAGCGCGCCGCGATCCTGGCCCAGACCCCGCTGCCCGGCCTGGTTGAGAGCGTGGACCACATAAGGCAACTGGCGGTTGCCGTGACCGAACAGGGTCGCTTCCAGCGTCAGGGTTTCGCCTGCGGTGATGGCGCCGCCCCGATCGTCCGGCGCCAGCACGAAAGGATGCGGCGCGGCGGTGTAACGGGTGAGCTTGCCCACGCCGGGATCGGGCGGGGTCTCGAACACGTAGGGATAGATGCAGGAGCGATAGAGCAGGCACCGCAGGCAGACCGTTTCGCGAGCGACGCAGACCTGTCGCTTGAGGGCGCGGCCGAACGCCCCGCGCCAGGCGGAGCCGGTGTAGGCCGGCAACCGCAAATCGGCGGCGGCGCGAAAAGTCAGCCGGTAGCGGGCCAGCGGCAGGATCGGGGCGGTGGCCATATCACGGTCCCCGCAACCCGGCCGGCGCCGTTACGATAACCCCGTCTCGTGTGCCGCCGTCCGGGCGTTGAGTGGGGTTGCGTCCGTCCCCGAGCGTAACGGAAACTTCGCGGGGCGGGAGAAGGGTGGTGTTGGCTGCGACCATGTCATTTCCGAGAGCGAGTCCTGATATGGGGTGGATTCATCCCACAACTCTATGGCGATAAGCAATGCCGATGCCATTAACATCGCACTTGTACCAATGACGGGTGTCACCAAACGATGGGAAGCCGACGGTGCAGCGTGTTATCGACGTTGTCGCCGGCTGGATGGCGGATGGCGCGGTCCATGTGCGTCACCGATGCCGTTGGCTGTCGCATTTTGAAGCAGGCGGATGGCGGCCTGTTTCATTTTGGAAAGGTCCTGTTCCTTAATCCGGCACGCCACCCAGCCGGTTCGTAGCCGTTTCATCTGCATACTCGGCATAACCCTCCCCCCGCAAGGGGAGAGGGGGACTCGAAGGTAACGAACAGCCTCAAAACGTGGGCACGGCGATCGTTGCGATCCGCGGGACGACCTAATGGGTTTCCGGTTGTCCGGGATCGGCGCGGCGGCGGTCTCGCTCCGCCACGAACTGATCGAACTCCGCTCGATCCCGGGCACGGCGGAGCCGGTCCAGGAATTCCATGAACTCCCGCTGGTCCTCTTCGAGTCGATGCAACGTCTCGTTGCGATACTCGTCGAAAGCCGTGTTGCCGCTCGAGGTCGACCGTCGCCGGTCGTCGCACCGGCCGGCGGTATGAAAAAATCTCCAGAAACCATGGTGTTGCGGGTTGTTCGAGCTATCGGAATGCCAACATTTCATTTTTCCGCTCCAGATCAGATAAGCCAGAAGGGCGAGGCCGAGAGGCCACCAGAACATCAGGCCGAGGGCGATCAAGCCGAACCAGGCCAGTTTGTCGACGGAATGAGGTTTTGCCGCGAGAATCATCGTGTCCCTCTATGTTAATGTTAATAACATTAACAATGTTAGGCGCACCAAGGCCTTCTGTCAAGCAGTGCCGCGCCGTTATCGATCCAGCGGGATGGGTTCGCCGCCGCCGAGACCCAGCCCGCGCAGATAGAGCAGAATGCCGGCTTCCAATAAATCCTCCGGGGTCATGGGCAGCGGTTGCCTCGCCCCTTCGCCGCAGCCCAGGAACAGCGACGCGATCCCATGCGACAAGGACCAGATGTGCAGCGCCACCATTCGGGACGGGGGTCGCCGGCTTTTCGGCTCCCTGGCCCAGAGAGATTCCGCCGCCCCGCCGAGCACGGCAAGCGCTCGTTCGCCGGCTTGGGCAAGATCGGGATCGGTTTCCGGCGGAGGCCCGGCTTCGAACATCGCCGAATAATAGGCGGGCTGCCGCCGGGCAAATTCCAGGTAGGCCCGGCCGCAATTGACGAGGGCGCGGAGCGGCTCCGGCCGACCGTCGTCCCAGGCTCGAACGAGATCGGCCTCGAACCGCTGGAATCCGCGCCGGGCCACTTCGGCGAGGAGGGCGTTACGATCGCGAAAATGCCGATAGGGCGCGGCCGGACTGACCCCCACCAGGCGGGCAACCTCGGCGAAGGTGAAGCCGGCGGGACCGCGTTCGGCGATCAAATCCAGCGCGGCTTCGATCAGGGCCTCTCGCAAATTGCCGTGGTGGTAGCGATCCCGCCCGGTTCCATGGCCATGTTTGCACCAGATCATGGGAAGCTTGCTGAGGGAGCGGCGCCGGCGGACGCCGCCGCGCAATGGCTAAGGCAGGGACTCGATGCTGACGAGGACGGTGCCGCGCATCGCCAGTCGTTGCGCGGCGGCGCGAGAGACATCGATGATCCGACCGCCCCCATGAGGACCCCGGTCGTTGATCGTCACCTCGACCGTCTTGCCGTTGTGGAGATTGGTCACCCTGGCGCGGGTCCCGAGCGGCAACCGCGGGTGGGCGGCGGTCAGTTGGTATTGGTCGAAGGGTTGGCCGCTAGCGGTCTTCCTGCCATGGAATCCCGGTCCGTACCAGGACGCTTTCCCTACCTGCTTGCCGTCGACCATCCTGGAGGCGGCCACCGTTCGTCTTCCTCCGGCGCTCGCATCGTCGGGGATGCCGGCGGTCAACGCCAAGGCGCTTACCAACACGACGCGCGAGAAACCGGCGGCACCGTTGCGGAGAAATCGGGCCTTGAAGCAGTAGTCGTTGCGTTCGTTCAATATCAACCTCCACGGATTCGCTGGGCGAGACGAATAACCGCGAACCTGCCGATAAGGCGGGGGTTCGCCTCCTCCCGATCGAGCGTAACACCCTAATAGTATAAACTTTCAGCGAAACAGCATCCACCCAATCGCCCACAAAATCAAGGCGGTCGCGTTGGATCAAATTATCTAATTGATAATAATCACTATTATGGTATCGAAGCTGATTCTTCTCATTATTTTATAACAACATGATAAATATTAAAAAACTGAATATGGGTGACAACCGGTGGTTCGGGCGGCAACGGTACCCACCCGGCGCGAGGTCGGCGGAATCGATGGCGCGGGCAGGCCGCGCGGTCGAGGGCAGTGTCAGTAAGGTCGCACCCCGAACAGGCGGAGATGCAGGAAGAACAGCAGGACAAACAGACTCAACCCCCAAG
>JAVMKL010000195.1:0-22560 GCA_031732875.1 Candidatus Competibacter sp.
CGCCCTCGGCAGTCCGGCTTTCCTGATGATCAGGACCCGCGACTTTCCGTCCCTGCCTCACGGCAGGTTTGGTCTTTGTCCGCACTATATAAAATTATACCTTAACCGCAAAATTACGGCAATAAGAGTAAGGGATTAACAGATCGCGATGGGGAGCAGCATCTTCTTCACACGCGCTGGACCGACGCGGTCAGAAACCCGGCGCCGACCAAGGCGGACCCCCCGACACGGTTAAAAAGACGCTTGGCGCGAGGCGTGCGCACCAATTCCCGGACGCGACTGGCCAACACGGCGTACAGCGTGGCATTGACCGTTGCCAGCACCAGAAAAGTCGCTCCAAGAATCAGAAGCTGTGAAATCCCATCCGATCCTGAATGCACGAACTGCGGCAGAAACGCCACGAAAAAAATGATGCTCTTCGGGTTGAGCGCGGTCACGACGAAGGCGTTGCCGAAAAGCGAACGGGCCGGCCGCTCCACGTCGTCGGCGACGATTTCGGCGGAAGATGCCTTCCCGCGCCACATGGAGATACCCATATGGATCAGGTACAGCGCTCCGGCCCACTTGAACAAGGTGAAGAGCGCCGCCGACGCGGCCATCACCGCTCCCAAGCCGATCAGGGATAACGTCAGCGCGGTGAAATCGCCCAATGCGACACCGGCGACCAGCGGCAACGTCGCCCGGCGACCATGAGTGAGGGAATGACCGAGTACCAGAATGATCGTGGGACCCGGAATGATCAGTATGATGGATGCGGCCACCACGAAGGCAAGCCAGGTCTCGATGCTCATTATTATCTCCAGGGCGGATAACGAACGGATTGGGGCGACGGTGGCGGCTTTGCCTACAATTGCGCCGCATTGAAGGTGTCGCACTGGCGCGGATCCCCACCGGCGATGCCGCGTTTGAACCAGCGCACCCGTTGCGCGGAACTGCCGTGCGTGAAGGAATCCGGCGCTACATAACCTCTTGCCTGCATTTGCAGGCGGTCGTCGCCGATGGCGCTGGCCGCGTTCAATCCTTCTTCGACATCGCCCGCTTCCAGAATCTGGCGAGCTTTGTGGGCATGATAGGCCCACACTCCGGCAAAACAATCCGCCTGCAATTCCAGGCGTACCGACAAGGCGTTGGATTCCGCCGCGCTGGCGCGACCGCGCAGAGACTCAACCTTGTCCGAAATGCCCAGCAAATTTTGGACGTGATGCCCGATTTCGTGCGCGATCACGTAGGCTTGAGCAAAATCGCCGGGAGCGCGGAAGCGATTTTTGAGTTCTTCGAAAAAACCCAAATCGATATAAACCTTGCGATCCCCCGGACAGTAAAACGGACCGACGGCAGCCTGGGCAAATCCGCACGCCGATTGTACCGCGCCCGAGAACAGTACCAGCTTCGGTTCCTGGTAACTCCCGCCCATCCGACGAAACAGGTCATGCCAAGTATCTTCGGTATCGGCCAGAACAACCGAGACAAACTTACGCAATTCGTCACCCGCGGAAGATACCTGAACCGACTGCTGGGGTGGGGTACCGCTTGGTGGTCCGCTTTGCAGCAACATACTGGGGTCGATGCCAAAATACATGGCAACGAGTACGAGGATGATGGTGCCGATACCGCCGCCCGCAATGGTGGGCGCGGCTCGCAGACCTCGTCTATCCTCGACGTTGCTGCTTTCCCTACCATTTCTCCAGCGCATGGGAACCTCGCTTTGGATTATCGTATGTCGTCCCTTGCCGTCTTGACCAATTAAGGGGATCGATCACCCAAACCAGAACTAGCTTAACTGGAAATCCCGGTTCGCGTAAAAGAACAAGGGCGACCGAAGCCGCCCCTGGTGTTCCTCAACCGGCGATGCGAAATTCACACCGCCGGTCCATCAACCTCTTACGGCTGATAGTTCCCTTCCAGAAGCTTGGCGTGCGCCGCCGCCAGCCGGGCGATCGGCACGCGCGGCGAGGAGCAGGACACGTAGGTCAGGTTGGCGTAGTGGCAGAAGCGCATCGAGCGCGGATGACCGCCCTGCTCGCCGCAAATGCCGACCTTGAGGCCATTGCGGGTCTTGCGGCCATTCTCGACCGCAAACTGCATGAGCTGGCCCACGCCCGCCGTATCCAGCGCCTCAAACGGGTTGTCCTTGAGAATCGCGGCCGAGTTGTAAAACGGCAGGAACTTGTTCTCGGCGTCCTCGCGAGAGAACGAGAAGGTCGCCTGGGTCAGGTCGTTGGTGCCGAAGGAGAAGAACTCGGCCACATCGGCGATTTCGCCGGCGCGCAGGCAGGCCCGCACCACTTCCATCATGGTGCCAAACTCGAAATGCACCTTGACCGCATACTTGGCCTCGACCTCGGGCAGCACCTCGTCCACCAGCGCCTTCACCCGCTTCAACTCTTCCACGGTGCAGACCTGCGGCACCATGATTTCCGGATGGACGTTGACCTTCTCCTGAATGCACTCCGCCGCCGCCTCCAGGATGGCGCGAATCTGCATCTTGTAGATTTCGGGATAGGTCAGACCCAACCGGACGCCGCGATGGCCCAGCATCGGGTTGATTTCGTGCAGGGCGCGAGCCTTCTGCAGGATTTCTTCCTTCTTGGCCAGTACGTCGGACACCAGATGGCTGTCGTTCAGGATGCCCAACTGTTCGACCGCTTTCGGGTTGACTTGGCTGAGAATCTGGCTGATCGCTTCGAGACCCTGAGCGGTCTGGCGCAAATGGCGCAGATGCTCGATGTCGTCGATCAAGGTCTGCTCGGAGGGCAGGAACTCGTGAATCGGCGGATCGAGCAGGCGGACGGTGACCGGACGCGGCGCCATCACCCGGAAAATTTCCTTGAAGTCGCTGCGCTGCATCGGCAGCAGCTTGGCCAGGGCGGCTTCGCGGTCCTCGGTGGTCTCGGCCAGGATCATCTCCAGCACGATGGGCAACCGTTCCTTGGCGTTGAACATCCGCTCGGTGCGGCACAGGCCAATGCCCATGGCGCCGTAGTTGGAAGCGCGCTGGGCGGCGTCCGGGGTGTCCGCGTTCGCCATCACCTTGAGGGTGGCGATTTCATCGGCCCAACTGAGCAGGGTGCGCAGTTCCGGGGTAAACTCCGGCTCGACCGTCGGCACCTCGCCGAGGAACACCCGCCCGGTACCGCCGTCGATGGTGACGACATCCCCTTCGTGCAGCACCTTGTCGCCGATGATGGCCTGGCGCTGATGCACGTTGACCAGAATGTCTTCCGCGCCCACCACGCAGGGCTTGCCCATGCCGCGCGCCACGACCGCCGCGTGCGAGGTCTTGCCGCCGCGACTGGTCAGGATGCCGACCGCCGCGAAGAAGCCGTGAATATCTTCCGGCTTGGTCTCCTCGCGCACCAGAATGATTTTCTCGCCGGCGCCGCGCCCGCGCTTCACGGCGGTATCGGCGTCGAACACGATCTTGCCGGAGGCCGCGCCCGGCGAGGCGCCCATGCCCTGGGAGGCCGGCGCGACTTTCTGTTTCGGGTCGAGTTGCGGGAACATCATCTGTTCCAGCGACTCGGGGTCGATCCGCAGCAGCGCCTTCTCGCGGCTGATCAGACCTTCGTTCGCCATTTCCACCGAGCTGCGCACCATGGCCTGCGCGTTCATCTTGCCGTTGCGGGTTTGCAGGCAGTACAGCACGCCTTTCTCGATGGTGTACTCGTAGTCCTGCACTTCGTGGTAATGGCCTTCCAGCTTGTTGCGCAGGTCCACCAGTTGCCGGTACAGGTCCGGCATTTCGTCCTTCATCGCCACGACCGGCTTGGGCGTGCGAATGCCGGCCACCACGTCCTCGCCCTGAGCGTTGACCAGGTATTCGCCGTACATCACGTTCTCGCCGGTGCCGGGGTCGCGGGTGAAGCCGACGCCGGTGGAGCAGTCGTTGCCCATGTTGCCGAACACCATGGTCACCACGTTGACCGCCGTGCCGTTGGCCATGTCCGGGGTGATCTTGAACTCGCGGCGGTAGTCCACCGCCCGCTGGCCCATCCAGGAATTGAACACCGCCTTGACGGCCAGCTCCAGTTGTTCGTAGGGGTCTTGCGGGAAGGGCCGGCCGGTCTGTTCCTGGACGACCTGTAGGAACAATTGGCCGATGTCGCGGAGGTCTTCCGAATTCAGGCCCAAGTCCACCTTGACGCCGGCCCGGCGCTTGATCGCCTCGAAGTGATCGTCGAAGTAGTGGTCGTCGATCCCCAGGGCGATCTTGCCGAATAGTTGGATGAAGCGGCGGTAGGCATCGTAGCCGAAGCGCTCGTTGCCGGTCAGCTTGATCAAGCCGGCGAGGGTGGTTTCGTTCAGACCGAGGTTCAGGATCGTGTCCATCATGCCCGGCATGGACATGGCGGAACCGGAGCGAACCGACACCAACAGCGGATTGACGGCGCCGCCGAACTGCTTGCCGGTTTGCTGTTCCAGCCAGGCCATGTTCTCCCGCACGTTCCCCATCAAGCCCTCGGGCAGGCGGTTGTTGGCGATGTAGTCCAGACAGGCTTCGGTGGTGATCACGAAGCCCGGCGGCACCCGCAGGCCGATCTGCGTCATTTCGCAGAGGTTGGCGCCCTTGCCGCCCAGCAGCATTTTGTTCTTACCATCGCCTTCGGTGTACTTGTAGATATACTTCTTCGCCATGATCCTACCTTCGTATTAAATGATGGTTGAGGAAACACCGGACCTGCCCGGCTTCGCCAGGAATAGGCCATCCCGCTTAACGTCGACCGGCCGGCAAAGCCTTCGTTCAGAGGGAATCATCAGCCGGATAACAAACCGATCCGTACCGCCCGCAAGGATAGTCACATATGCCGGCAATTGCCACGCTCGTCCGCGCCACCGTCGGCCAAATCAGGCAATCGCCATTTGACTTGCCGACGGCTTGACCGGACACTATTGTACTTCATCAAAAAGTCACCCGCCGCTGTTCTCAACGATTTCGCATCAGGATGTCCTTCATCGCTTCCCCCTCAGGCATCGCGCCATCCCGCGACGACCCCCTGGTAACCATGCGCGGCCTGTCGTTCCGCCGTGGGGACCGAATCATCTTCCAGAACGTAGACCTGGACATCCCGCGCGGCAAGATCACGGCCATCATGGGACCGAGCGGTGCCGGCAAAACCACGCTGCTGCGGCTGATCGGCGGCCAAATCCGGCCCGACGCCGGCCGGATCGAAGTTGACGGAGCCTGCGTCCACGAACTCGGGCGCAAGGAACTGTACCAGTTGCGCAAACGTATGAGCATGCTGTTCCAAAGCGGCGCGCTGTTCACCGATTTAACCGTGTTCGACAACGTCGCCTTCCCGCTGCGCGAACATACCCGCCTGCCGGAAAATCTGATTCGCACGCTGGTGCTGATGAAGCTGGAAGCGGTTGGGTTGCGCGGGGCGCGCGATTTGATGCCGAGCGAGCTGTCCGGCGGCATGGCGCGACGGGCGGCGCTGGCGCGAGCCATCGCCCTGGACCCGATGATGATCATGTACGACGAACCGTTCTCCGGCCAGGACCCCATCACGATGGGCGTGTTGATCAAGCTGATTCGCACGCTCAACGACGCGTTGGGGCTGACCAGCATCATCGTCTCCCACGACGTCAGGGAAACGGCCTCCATCGCCGATTATATCTACCTCATTTCCGATGGTTTGGTCGTGGATCACGGCACGCCGGAAGCGCTGGAACGTTCCAGTTCGGCCTGGGTCGAACAGTTCCTGCACGCCCTGCCCGATGGCCCGATGTGCTTCCATTATCCCGCGCCGCCGTACGCCGAGGACCTGTCGCTGGGAAAGGAGCCGTCCGGTGATTGACGGCTTGCGACGGTTGGGGCGATCGACGCTGCGCTGGCTGGATCGTCTGGGGCGGGCGACCTTGTTCCTGCTGCGGCTACTGGGCGCTCTGGTTCCGCTGAGCAGGCGGCCTGGCCTGATCATCAAACAGCTTTATTCGGTGGGCGTGCTGTCCCTGCCGATCATTGCCATGTCCGGCCTGTTCGTGGGTATGGTGCTGGGCTTGCAGGGCTACGCGAACCTGGTGGATTTCGGCGCGACGTCGAGCCTGGGTACGGTCGTGGCCCTGTCGCTGGTGCGGGAACTGGGGCCGGTGCTGGCGGCGTTGCTCTACGCGGCGCGGGCGGGTTCGGCGGTCACGGCGGAAATCGGCCTGATGAAAGCCACCGAGCAACTCGCCGCCATGCAGATGATGGCGGTGGACCCGTTCGCCCGGGTCTTCGCGCCGCGCTTTGTCGCCGGCTTCATCGCCATGCCGCTGCTCGCCGGCATCTTTACCGCTATTGGTATTCTGGGCGGCTATTTCGTCGCCGTGAAACAGCTCGGCGTGGACAGCGGCGCCTTCTGGTCGCAGATGCAGGCGGCGGTGGGGCTGGTCGACGACGTGATCAACGGCGTGGTGGTCAAGAGCGTGGCGTTTGGCTGGGTGGCCAACTGGATCGCGGTCTTCGAAGGCTACGACGCGATACCGACTTCGGAGGGCATCAGCCTGGCGACCACCCGCACCGTGGTCAATACCGCCTTGGTGGTGTTGGCCCTGGATTTCGTGTTGACCGCCATCTTTTTTGGAGTTTAGGCACAATGGGCACCCTCAAAAAACTCGAGCTGGCGGTTGGGATCTTCGTCGCTTTGGGGCTGGCCGCCTTTTTCATGCTGGCGATGAAGGTCAGCAATATCGCCGAATTGGGCGAGGACAAGGGATACAAGATCATCGCGCGCTTCGAGAATATCGGCGGTCTCAAGGTCCGCGCCCCGGTCACGCTGGGCGGCGTGCGCATCGGCAGGGTGGCCGGCATCGACCTCGATACGCGCAGCTACCAAGCGGTGGTCACCTTGTCCATCGATCCCAAATACGACCAACTGCCGGTGGATTCCAGCGCCAGCATCCTGACCTCGGGGGTGTTGGGCGAACAGTACGTCGGGCTGGAACCGGGCGGCATGGACGACCATCTTAAGAACGGCGGTACCCTCAAACTGACCCAGTCGGCCCTGGTGCTGGAAAAGCTGATCGGGCGGATGTTCACCAACGCCGCGTCGGGTGACGTGCCGCCAGCCAAGACGCCCTGAGCCTGTCGAGCGTCTGGCAAGCGGCGAGCGGTGGTTATTGCTGAGGAGTTTCAGATTCAAATGAAGAAAGCAATTGCACTCGGTTTTCTATTGCTCGTGGTAGCGAGCGGCGCGCTCTGGGCCGCCGTCAAGCCCCCTCAGGAAGTCGTCCAGGAAACCTCGGCGCAGATGATCGACGCCTTGCGTAAAAACAGCGCGACGCTCCGGCAGGATTCCAGCCGGATTTACGAGCTGGTCGATCAGATCGTGCTGCCGAATTTCGATTTTGAGCTGATGTCGCGCTGGGTGCTGGGCCGGGCCTGGCAGCAGGCCACTCCCGAGCAGCGCCGCCGTTTCACCGAGGAATTCCGCACTCTGCTGGTCCGAACCTACGCCAAAGCCCTGCTGGAGTACGCGGACGAGGACATCCGGGTGCCGCCGCAACCGAGCGCGGCGGATGGCAACGAGGCCACGATCAGGACCGAGGTCCGGCCGAAAACCGGTCAGCCGATTCAGATCAACTACAGCATGCATCTCAACAACGATGCCTGGAAGGTCTACGACGTGACCGTGGACGGCGTCAGCCTCGTCACCAACTACCGCGGCACTTTCGTCAGCCAGATCCGCAGCAGCGGCATCGACGCGGTGATCGCCGACCTCCAGCAACGCAATGCGCGGAGCGGCCGCTGATGGCCAAGGCGACGGTCAGTCGCGACGGTGATACTCTGCGCGTCCAGGGCGAACTGGACTTCGACTCGGTCGCGGACTTGTGGGAAACGGCCGGATCGCTGTTCCTGGCCGAACCGATCCGCCGGATCGACCTGGGCGAAATTCACCGTTCCAACAGTGCCGGAGTGGCTTTGCTGGTGGGATGGCTGCGCCAAGCCCGCCGCCGCCGGTGGGAACTGGTTTTCGTCCATGTCCCGGCACAGATGCGAGCGATCATCGAGGTCGCCGATCTGGAAACGGTCCTACCGATCACCTGACGGCGAAACTTCCCGCCTCACCCGGTTTCCAGTCGTATTCCGCGCTGGTTTTACCGTTCGTTAGCTAGTCAAACAGTGGGTTGCATCATGCAAGCTCAAGATATCGAGCGTCTGATCGAGGAACAATTGCCGGGCGCGCGGGTCTTGGTCCGCGGCGATGACGGCGTCCATTTTGAAGCCGTGGTCGTCAGCGATCATTTCGTCGGCAAATCGCTGGTGCAGCAGCACCGACTGGTGTACGCGGCCCTGGGCGGGAGGATGGAACGCGAGGAAATCCACGCCCTGTCCCTCAAGACCTATACGCCGGATGCCTGGCGAAAACTACCATCCTGATGCCAGGAACGATGCCTTCATGAGCAAGTTGATCATCAACGGAGGAGTTCCCCTGCAGGGCGAACTGCGGGCCTCCGGCGCCAAGAACGCCGTACTGCCAATCCTGGCCGCCACCCTCCTGGCCGATGGGCCGGTGACCATCCGCAACGTCCCTCACTTGCAGGATGTCACCACCACCATGGAACTCCTGGGCCGCATGGGCGTGGATCTGGTAGTGGACGAGAAGATGAACATCCAGGTGGACCCGCGCCCGATCCGGAGTTTCCAGGCACCCTACGAACTGGTGCGAACCATGCGCGCCTCGATTCTGGTGTTGGGACCACTGCTGGCCCGCTTCGGCCAAGCCGAGGTCTCGCTGCCCGGCGGATGCGCCATCGGCTCGCGACCGGTGAACCTTCACATCAAGGGCCTGGAGGCGATGGGCGCCGACATCAAGGTCGAGAACGGCTATATTCGCGCCAGCGCCGGCCGCCTGAAAGGGGCACACATCGTCCTGGATCTGGTCACGGTGACCGGCACTGAAAACCTGCTGATGGCCGCTGCCCTGGCTCGGGGCACGACCATCATCGAGAACGCCGCCCGCGAGCCGGAAGTGGTGGATCTGGCCGAATGTCTGAATGCCATGGGCGCCCGGATCGAGGGGGCCGGAACCGACACCTTGGTGGTACAAGGCGTCGAACGCCTCAACGGCACCCGCTATCAGGTATTGCCGGATCGCATCGAAACCGGCACCTATCTGCTCGCCGGCGTGATCACCGGCGGCCGGGTCAAAGTCAAGGATACCCGCCCGGAGAATCTGGAAGCGGTCCTGCTCAAACTCGAGGAAGCCGGCGTCTGGGTCAACACCGGTCCCGACTGGATCGAAGTCGACATGAACGGTGGCCGGCCCAAGGCCGTGCGCATCCGCACCGCGCCCTACCCCGCTTTCCCCACCGACATGCAGGCGCAGTTCGTCGCTCTCAACGCCGTCGCCGAGGGCGTCGGCATGATCACCGAGACGGTGTTCGAGAACCGTTTCATGCACGTCCAGGAACTGCACCGGATGGGCGCGCAAATCGAACTGGAAGGCAACACCGCCGTCAGCATCGGCGTCCCCAAACTGACCGGGGCGCCGGTGATGGCCACCGACTTGCGCGCCTCGGCCAGCCTGATCCTGGCGGCGCTGGTCGCGGACGGCGACACGATCGTGGACCGCATTTACCACATCGACCGCGGCTACGACTGCATCGAGGAGAAGCTGTCGCATCTGGGCGCGCGCATCCGCCGGACCGCGGGATAAGCCCACGATGACCGCGCTGCTGACCATCGCCTTGTCGAAGGGCCGTATCTTCAAGGAAACCCTGCCCCTGCTGGCCGCGGCGGGCATCGTGCCGGCCGACGATCCCGAAACCAGCCGCAAGCTGATTCTCGACACCACTCAGGCCGATGTGAAACTGGTCATCATCCGCGCCACCGACGTGCCGACCTACGTGCAGTACGGCGCCGCCGATCTGGGCGTGGCCGGCAAGGACGTGCTGATGGAACACGGTGGCGAGGGACTGTACGAACCGCTGGATTTGAACATCGCCCGCTGTCGGCTCATGGTGGCCGGCGATCCCAACCATCGTCCCCGTTTGAGCCGACCACGCATCGCCACCAAATACGCCAACACCACCCGGCGCTGGTTCGCCGACCAGGGCCGGCAGGTGGAAGTCATCAAGCTGTACGGCTCGATGGAACTGGCGCCGCTGGTGGGCCTGGCCGACTATATCGTCGATGTGGTGGATACCGGCAATACCTTGAAAGCCAACGGCCTGGCGCCACTGGAGCATATCGCCGACATCAGTTCGCGATTGATCGTCAACAAGGCCGCCATGAAAATGAAGCACGCCCGGATCAAGGCCATTATGGAACGAATGGCGGCCGCGGTAACGGCTTGATAGCGACTCCGTCCAGACCGTCCGATTTTGACCGACCCCGGAGAGTATCCATGCCGGACATCCAACGCCTGAACACCGCCGATGCCGATTTCTGGGCTCGCCTGGAAGCTCTGACCGCTTGGGAGGGCGTCGCCGACGAGGCCGCGACCGTCGCGGTGCGCGAAATCATCGCCCAGGTGCGCGGGCGCGGCGATGACGCGCTGTTGGAATACACCCGCCGTTTCGACCGGACGGAGGTCGCTCGAGCCGCCGATCTGGAAATCCCCGCCGAACGGTTGCACCAAGCGCTGATCGCCATCCCCGCCCACCAGCGCGCGGCGCTGGAAACCGCCGCCGCCCGCATCCGCGCCTACGCCGAGCGGCAGAAACTGGAATCCTGGAGCTTCACCGAAGCCGATGGAACGGTGCTCGGCCAGCAAGTGACGCCGCTGGATCGGGTCGGCCTGTATGTGCCCGGCGGCAAGGCGGCCTATCCGTCCTCGGTGTTGATGAACGCCATTCCCGCCAAAGTCGCCGGAGTAGCGGAAATCGTGATGGTCGTACCGACGCCGGGTGGCGCGTTGAATGAACTGGTCTTGGCCGCCGCCGCCGTGGCAGGGGTGGGCCGGGCATTTGCCCTCGGCGGAGCGCAGGCGGTCGCCGCGCTGGCTTACGGTACCGCCACCGTGCCGCGCGTCGACAAGATCGTCGGGCCGGGCAACATTTACGTCGCCGCCGCCAAACGGCAAGTGTTCGGCACGGTCGGCATCGACATGATCGCCGGCCCGTCGGAAATCCTGGTGGTCTGCGACGGGCTGACCGACCCCGACTGGATCGCCATGGATTTGTTCTCGCAGGCCGAACACGACGAGGACGCCCAGCCGATCCTGATCAGTCCCGATCCAGCGTTTCTGGAGCGGGTCGCGGCCAGCATCGAACGACTGTTGCCGGAGATGGAGCGGCGGGAGATCATCGAAGCCTCGCTGAACCGGCGGGCGGCGCTGATCCAGACGCGCGACCTGACCGAAGCCGCGCAAGTGGTCAATTTCATTGCGCCCGAGCATTTGGAACTGTCGGTTGAAAAGCCAGAAGAACTGCTGCCGCTGATTCGCCATGCGGGCGCGATCTTCATGGGCCGTTACACCGCCGAGGCGCTGGGCGATTACTGCGCCGGCCCCAACCACGTGCTGCCGACTTCGCGCACGGCGAGGTTTTCCTCGCCGCTGGGCGTTTGCGACTTCCAGAAACGCACCAGCCTGATTCATTGCTCGCCGGCTGGAGCCTCGACCCTGGGCCGCACGGCGTCGGTACTGGCGCGCGGCGAAGGTCTAAGCGCTCACGCGCGCTCCGCGGAGTACCGCGTACCAGGAGCGACTCGTGGGTAGCCGCTACTGGAGTCCCGTGGTGCATCGGCTCACGCCCTATGTGCCGGGCGAGCAGCCAAAACTCAGCAATTTGGTCAAGCTCAACACCAACGAAAATCCCTACGGACCCTCGCCACAAGTCCTGGCGGCGATCCAGGCCGAGCTGTCCGACGCGCTGCGACTATACCCGGACCCGAACGCCGAACGCCTGAAGCAGGCCATCGCCGACTATTACAGCGTCACGCCGGCGCGGGTGTTCGTCGGCAACGGTTCGGACGAAGTGCTGGCACATGTCTTCCACGGTCTGTTCCAGCACCCGGCGCCCTTGCTGTTTCCCGACATCACCTACAGCTTCTACCCGGTCTACTGCGGCCTGTACGGCATCGACTTCGTCACCGTGCCGCTGGCCGATGATCTCACCCTGCGCGTCGCCGACTACCCGCGGCCGAACGGCGGCATCATCTTCGCCAACCCGAACGCGCCCACCGGCTGCCTGCTGCCGCTGCCCGACATCGACTGGCTACTCCAGCACAACCGGGATTCCGTGGTGGTGGTCGACGAGGCCTACATCGACTTTGGCGGCGAAACCGCCATCACGCTGGTGGACCGTTACCCGAACCTGCTGGTGACGCAGACGCTGTCCAAATCGCGTTCGCTGGCCGGGCTGCGCGTCGGGCTGGCAGTGGGACACCCCGAACTCATCGAGGCGCTGGAGCGAATCAAGAACAGCTTCAACTCCTACCCGCTGGACCGCCTGGCCATCGCCGGCGCGGTGGCGGCCTTCGCCGACCGCGAGCACTTCGAGCGGACCCGTCAGGCGGTGATCGCCAGCCGCGTCGAGCTGGTCGCCGCGCTGGCGGAACTCGGCTTCGAGGTGTTGCCCTCGGCGGCGAATTTCGTCTTCGCCCGCCATCCACGCCGGGACGCCGCCGCGCTGGCCGCCGCGCTGCGCGGGCGCCACGTGATCGTGCGCCATTTCCGTCAGCCGCGCATCGACCAGTTCCTGCGCATCACCGTCGGCGACCCCGAACAGAACGCGGCGTTGCTTGCGGCGCTCGGCCAAATCCTGGCGGGTGGTTGACATGCGGCTCGCCGATCTGGTCGCCTACACCGACCGTCTGCTGGCCGCCGACACCTTCAGCGACTACTGCCCGAACGGCCTGCAGGTAGAGGGTCGCCCGGAGGTTGAAACGCTGGTCGGCGGCGTCACTGCCTGCCAGGCGCTGCTGGACGCGGCGGTGGAGCGCGGAGCCGACGCCGTGCTGGTGCATCACGGCTGGTTCTGGAAGGGCGAAGACCCGCGCGTCGTCGGCATGAAACACCGGCGCCTCGCCACCCTGCTCCGCCACGACTTCAGCCTGATCGCCTACCACCTGCCGCTGGACGCCCACCCCGAACTCGGTAACAACGCCCAACTCGCCCGACTGCTCGACCTGACCGTCACCGGCACCGCCGGCGGCAACAGCCGCGCGCCGGGACTGGTCATGCTGGGCGAACTGGCGGAAGCCGTCGACGGAGATGCGTTCGCCGCCCGAATCGAAACCCGGCTACAACGGAAACCGTTGCATATCCCCGGTAGCGACACACCGATTCGCCGGCTGGCCTGGTGCACCGGCGCCGCGCAATCCTGCATCGAAACGGCGCTCCAGGAAGGCGTGGAGGCATTTCTCACGGGCGAGGCGTCGGAACAGACGGTGCATTTCGCCCGCGAGAACGGCCTGCATTTCTTCGCCGCCGGCCATCACGCCACCGAACGCCATGGCGTCCAGGCCTTGGGCGTGCATCTGGCCCAGCAATTCGCGTTGCGCTTCATTTTCGTCGATATCGACAACCCGGTTTGAGCGCGGGCTTCCTCGAAGCGCCGCCTGAAGCGACAAGCACATAGACCCAAATACCCGCCGTGAGGTATAGTTTTACCCTAGCCGTGGGAACCAAGGGAGCCTGCTTCGGTGGATTTCGCGCCCCACATGGCGCGCCCGCCGCAACATATCGGGTTTGATACGAACCTGGCTTCCGGCCTGTCTCCAGCGAAGAAGAAGACCGTGCTTACCCATTAATTACCAACCCTTCAACATTAACTATAAATCCACACAGGAGACTGCGTATGAGTACGGTAGAGGACGTCGATCTCGGCAGACGCCGCTTTCTGACCGCTACAGCTACCGTGGTCGGCGGCGTAGGCGTGGCGTTCGTCGCCGTTCCATTTTTGAAATCCTGGTCGCCCAGCGAGCGCGCCAAGGCCGCCGGCGCGCCGGTGGAAGCGGACATCAGCAAGCTGGAAGATGGTGCCATGATGACCGTCGAATGGCGCGGCAAACCGGTCTGGCTGCTGAAGCGCACCAAGAAAATGCTGGACGACCTGCCCGGACTTAAGGATCAGTTGCTCGATCCCAACTCCGAAATGGCCAGCCAGCAACCCAAGTACGCCCAGAACGCCTACCGCTCCATCAAGCCCGACGTGCTGGTGCTGGTCGGCATCTGCACCCACCTCGGTTGCTCGCCCACTTTCCGACCCGACGTGGCGCCGGCCGATCTAGGTCCGGCTTGGAAGGGCGGCTTTTTCTGCCCCTGCCACGGCTCCCGCTTCGACCTGGCCGGGCGGGTCTACAAGGGTGTTCCCGCGCCGTCGAATCTGGAGGTACCCTCCTACCGGTTCCTGAGCGACTCCCGCGTACTGATTGGCGTTAATCCGGAGGCTGCATAATGGCAAACACACAAGGCACGACCGGTCTGGTCGGCTGGATTGACGAACGCTTCCCGCTGACCAAGTCGATCCGCGAGCACCTGACCGAATATTACGCGCCGAAGAACTTCAATTTCTGGTACTTCTTCGGCTCGCTGGCACTGCTGGCGCTGGTCAACCAGATTCTGACCGGCATCTGGCTGACCATGAGTTACAAACCCTCGGCCGCCGATGCCTTCGCCTCGGTCGAGTACATCATGCGCGACGTGGACTGGGGCTGGCTGATCCGCTACATGCATTCCACCGGCGCCTCGGCCTTCTTCATCATGGTCTACCTGCACATGTACCGCGCCCTGATCTACGGCTCCTATAAGAAGCCACGCGAGCTGATCTGGATTTTTGGCGTGCTGATCTTCCTCGCCCTCATGGCGGAAGCCTTCATGGGCTACCTGCTGCCTTGGGGTCAAATGTCGTTCTGGGGCGCGCAGGTGATCATCAACCTGTTCAGCGCGCTCCCCGTCGTCGGACCGGATCTGTCGGTCTGGATTCGCGGCGATTACGTGGTGTCGGATGCCACCCTGAACCGCTTTTTCTCGCTGCACGTGATCGCCCTGCCGCTGGTCCTGCTGGGACTGGTGGTCGCCCACATCCTCGCCCTGCACGAAGTCGGCTCCAACAATCCTGATGGCGTCGAAATCAAGAAGGTCAAGGGCGCGGACGGCAAACCGCTCGATGGCATCCCCTTCCATCCCTACTACACCGTCAAGGATTTGGTCGGCGTGGTGGTGTTTCTGCTCTTCTTCTCGGTAGTGATTTTCTTCATGCCCGAGATGGGCGGCTATTTCCTCGAACACCCGAACTTCGACCCGGCCGATCCGCTGAAGACTCCGCCGCATATCGCCCCGGTGTGGTACTTCACGCCGTTCTACGCCATTCTGCGGGCGGTACCGTCCTTCGCGGGCACGCAGGTCTGGGGCGTGTTGGCCATGGGCGCCGCCATCGTCATGCTGTTCTTCCTGCCGTGGCTGGATCGCAGTCCGGTCAAATCGATCCGCTATCGCGGTTTTGCCTTCAAGCTGGTCCTGGCGGCGTTCGTGATCTCGTTCCTGATCCTGGGTTATCTGGGCGCGTTACCGACCACCCCGGCCCGCACCAGCCTGGCTCAGATTTGCTCCGCGATCTACTTCTTGTTCTTCCCGGCGCTGTGGCTGCTGCCAATGTTCGAAAAGACCAAGCCAGTTCCGGAAAGGGTGACTTCAAAATGAAAAAAATCATCTTTGCACTCGCATTTCTGGTCTTGCCGGCGCTGACCGCGGCATCTGGCGGAGAAGGCTATCCCCTGATCAAGGCGCCCATCGACCTGCAAAATAAAGCCTCGCTGCAACGGGGCGCCAGGTTGTTTGTCAACTATTGCATGGGGTGTCATTCGCTGGAGCACCAGCGCTACAATCGGATGGCCCGTGACATCGGCCTGACCGAAGACCAGGTCAAGGACAACCTGATCTTCACCGGCGCCAAAGTCGGCGACCTGATGAAAAACGCCATGCCCAAGACCGAGGCCAAGCAGTGGTTCGGCGTCGTCCCGCCCGACCTGACCCTGATCGCCCGGTCGCGCGGGACAGATTATCTCTACACCTATTTGCAAACCTTCTATCTGGATCCCAGCCGGCCGTTCGGCGTGAACAACGCGGCGTTTCCAAACGCCGGCATGCCGCACGTGCTGTGGGAACTGCAGGGGATGCAAAAACCGGTCTATGAGGTTCACAAGGACGCGGCAGGCCACGAAGCCAAGGTTCTCAAGGATTTTGAACTGGTTCAGCCGGGCAGCATGAGCCCACCCGAATTCAGGGAAGCGATGGTGGATTTGGTGAACTTCCTGGCCTACGTCGGCGAACCCATCCAGTTGGAACGCCAGCGGATCGGGATTTGGGTCGTGTTGTTCCTGGCCCTAGCCTGCGTGGTGTTCTATCTGCTCAAGAAGGAATACTGGAAGGACGTGCATTAATGCGCGGCTTTCGCCGGGGAGCGAACAGCCCTCCGGCGGATCCCGCCAACCCTCTCTCCTCCATCCGGAGATCTCCCGGTTACCCCTGCCAACAAACCCGCCATGACCTCGACCCGACCTTATCTGATCCGCGCTCTTTACGAGTGGATTGAAGACAACGGTTTGACCCCGCACATCTTGGTCAACGCCGAGCTGCCGGGGGTAGAGGTCCCCAAGCAACACGTGCGCGAAGGCCAAATCGTGCTCAACATCAATCCGGCGGCCGTACACGATTTGCGTCTGGGCAACGAATCGATCGAATTCAACGCGCGCTTCGGCGGCATCGCCCGCACCGTCCGGATTCCCGTGACGGCCGTGCTGGCGATCTACGCCCGCGAGAACGGACAGGGCATGGCGTTCGGCGAGGAAAAGGACGGCGACGAACCTCCGCAACCACCCAGTTCGCCACCGGACAAACCGGTCGCTCGCGATCGCAAGCCGACGCTGAAGATCGTGAAGTAGCGCGTCGTCAGTTGATGTATTCGAACAGAGTCACAACCTGACGCACCCCCTCTACCCGGCTGGCGACGTCGGCCGCAGCGTCCGCCTCGACGGGTTTCACCAGCCCCATCAGGTAAACCACGCTCCGTGCCGTGACCACCTTGACCCGGCTGGGATCGAAATCGGGGATCGTGGTGATCTGGAACAGGGCGGTCTTGACCTTGGTGGTGATCACGGCGTCGCTGCTCTGGCTGGACAACGAACTGGGTCGGCCGACCACCAGTTCGTTGTAGACCACCCGAACTGGAGGTTCGATGCCGCGGGCGATGACCTCGGCCCGCTGGCGCGCCTGCGCCGATGACGCCTCTCCGGTCAGCAGCACGGCCCCGTTGTAGGAGGTGACGCCGATCTGATTGCCCGGCGGCAGCTGCAGGGTGAGTTGGTTGGAGATCTTGAATTCGATAGTTTGATCGTCCACCACGCTGCCGGTGGTCCGGCGATCATGGGCCACGCTGATCCCGGTCGCCGCACCGCTGACCAACAGGCCGGCGCAGCCGCTCAGGGACAGCGCCAGCAGCAATGCCCCAGGAACCACGAGGCGTGAGGCGCGGGGACCGAGGCGCCAAAATCGATTCATGGCCGCTCCTCGCTGTCGAACAGGAGTTGATCCACCAGATCGCACAGACAGTGGATGATCAGGATGTGAACTTCCTGAATCCGCGCCGTCGCCGTTGCTTCCACCCGGATCTCGATGTCTTCCCCGCCGAGTTGGCCGGCCATGCGTCCTCCGTCACGCCCGGTCAGGGCCACCGTGATCAGGCCCAGTTCCCGTGCCGCCTCGATCGCCGCCATGATGTTGGGAGAGTTGCCGCTGGTCGAAATCGCCAGCAGTATGTCCTGGGGACGGCCCAGCGCCCGCGTCTGCCGGGCGAAGACCTGCTCGAATGCATAATCGTTGGCGATGCAAGTCAGGGCCGAGCTGTCGGTGGTCAAGGCGATGGCGGCGAGTCCCGGCCGCTCGATTTCGAAACGGTTGACCAGTTCGGCGGCGAAATGCTGGGCGTCGGCGGCCGAACCGCCATTGCCACAAATCAGTATCTTGCCGCCTTGACGCAGGCAGTTGGCCAGCCGTTCGGCGGCCCGGACGATGCGTGGCCCCATTGCGTCCAGGGTGCGCCGCTTGGCCTCGATGCTGGCGGCAAAGTGTTGCTCGATTCGCATGAGTGGTTGCATGGTGACCATCCGGCTAGAGTCAAGTAACAGGCAACGCAAAGCTTAGCGCATTCCTGTTCGTTTCACTCCGGCGATGGCGTAAAATCCGTCCTTTCCGCACCCGCCGACTTTTCCCGACTGCACCATGCTTCCTTCCGCCGCGAGCGAATTCCGGGCCGGCCTGCTGGCATTGGCGCCACTGCTGGTCGGAGTCGTACCGTTCGGCATGATCTACGGCGCGCTGGCCTTGAGTCAGGGCATGAGTCCCGCGGCAGCGCTGGCGATGTCCGGCATTCTGTTCGCCGGCTCGGCGCAATTCCTCTTCTGCCAACTGTTCGGCGCGGGCGCTCCGGTGCTGGTCACGGTCGCCGAGGTTGGCCTGCTCAATCTGCGCCACGCCCTGTACAGCGCCGCGCTGGCCCCACACATCGCCCATCTGCCCCGGCGCTGGAAGCTGGCCTTGGCCTACCTGCTGACCGACGAGGCCTACGCGGCGATTGCCCGGCGCGAGGCGTCCGGCGAAACGACCGGCCCAAATCGGCACTGGTTTTATCTGGGCGCGGGGCTGGCCTTGTGGGGGGGCTGGCAACTATCCACCGCCGCCGGAGTGCTGCTGGGCGCGCGGTTGCCGGCGGACTGGCCGCTGGATTTCGCCCTGTCGCTGACCTTTATCGCCATCGTGGTCCCGCTGATCCGCAACCGGACGATGCTGGCGGTAGCGGCCGTTTCTGGAATCGTGGCGTTGCTGGCCGCCGGATTGCCGTTCAAACTGGGATTGCTGGTGGCGGCGCTGGCCGGAATGGTGGTGGGCTGGCGACTGGTCGGAAGCGTGCGATGAAGGTCTGGCTGCTGATGATCGCGTGCGGCGCGGTAACCTTCTTCATTCGCCTGTCGTTCATCGCCGCCGAGGGCAGGGTGGCGTTCCCGAGGGAGATTCGACGACTGCTGCCGTTCGTGCCGGTGGCGACCCTGACCGCGCTGGTGGTTCCCGAGTTGGTAATGCCGCGAGGAACACTGTGGCTGGCCTGGGATAATGCCCGGCTCCTGGCGGGACTGGCGGCGATCGTAATCGCCGCCACGACCCGCAGCGTGTTGTGGACGCTGGTGGGCGGGTTCGCGGTGCTGGGAGCGTGGCCGACTTGAACAGCTTGTACCAGCACAACAAATTTCGATAATCGATCGAGTCAAATTCAAATCCTCCAGAGACGATGACGAGTAAGATCCCGTACGGCCTCTGAATTCTTCGGCTTATAATTTATAACGATAAGACGAGGTACAAGCTGGTGAAAACCTTTCAAGGTTCCAAACAGGGTCGCCTCGGCTGGACCGCCGGCTTGGTGATCGGGCTGACGTGGGGTACCGTCGTTGCGGCACCGCCCCAATATCCTGAAACCGCCGCTGAGATCGAACGCGCTCTGAGCGCTCAAGGCAAAGCGCAACCCAGTCCCCAGCCGCGGGGAGGGCCAAGTCCCGGCGGCACGGGTGTGGGGAAATTGCGAGGTCCCGCCGGTATCGTCGACGATCCCACTCCCTTGCCAGCGGTCGCACCCCTGGATTACCCAACCCTGATTCGGGACCATCCCAAGGTGGCGGCATTGATTCACTTCGACACGAATTCCGCACGAATCCACCGAGAAGCTTACCCATTGCTGAATGCTTACGTAAACGCCTTGAAAAGTGTGGCGCTAGCCGATGCGGTGCTGGTGATTGCCGGCCATACCGACGCCATCGGCTCCGACGACAAAAATTTTGCATTGTCCCAGGAACGTGCGGAGGCGGTGAAAGACTATCTGATCAAACGTGGGATTACTCCGGATCGGCTAATCGCAAAAGGTTATGGGGGGGCTCACCCCGTGGCATCCAATGCCGTCGAAACCGGACGCGAGTTAAACCGGCGCAGCGAGTTTATCCGTATCGATGTATCGATAGCTGCCGACCGATGAGCAATATAGCGCGAATGTCGTATCCTGACAGTATCAAAGCCGATGGCCAGGACAATAGCGAGTTTATCGATATCCAGCCGAGCGCGATGGTGCCGGTTGATACGACTCCGATGATCCCAGGCTACAAGGTTGAAAAGCTGATCAGCAGTGGCGCCATGGGGCATGTGTACTTAGCCACTCAGGAAGCACTGGAGCGGCCGGTCGCAATTAAAGTCATTACTCATGCCCTCAGCATCGATGCCGCGTTCCGTCAGCGTTTTCTTAAAGAGGGCAAAATCATCGCCCAACTGCGACATCCGCATATTGTGACCATTCACGATATCGGCGAATGCCTGAATCAATACTACATGATCATGGAGTATGTGGAAGGTGGAACCTTGCGTGATCGTATCAAGCAAGGATTATCCCCCCAACAAGCTGTGAACATACTGCGCCAGATTGCCAGTGCTCTGGGTTACGCCCACCATCAAGGTTTCGTACATCGGGATGTTAAACCAGCCAATATTCTCTTCCGCAACGATAATAGCGCGGTGCTTACCGATTTTGGGATCGCCAAAGCCTGTGAAGACAACATCGACCTTACCGGGACCGGATTGGCGATCGGTACGGTCGTTTATATGAGTCCCGAACAGACTTGGGGAAAAATCTTGGACGGTCGAAGCGATCTGTATTCCCTGGGATTGGTGTTTTACGAAATGCTTACTGGCTTCCGTCCTGGCCGCACGGTGGGCGGATTGGTTGATCGATTGCCAATGGAGTTAAGTCGATATCAGGAAACTCTGGACAAATTGCTGGCCTTCAACCCGAACGAGCGTTTTGCCACCGCCGAGCGGCTTATCGATGCTATCGACAAGATCGGTCAAGAGCAAAATAATAATATTATCGTCCTGCCCTCGGTAAACGGTGCAAAAAAATCCAACCGCTGGTTCAACAAATATTTTATCAGTATCGTGCTTTTGTTAATGGCTTTTTCGTTGGCTGGAATCAGTTATCACGCTTGGGAGCGTTCGTTAAACCCTGTTCTTTCCATTCAAGTTGTCTATTCCCATCGATCCACCGATCAGCTTAATTTACGGCCATTACTTAATGACAGTGTACTGCATTCTGGAGATCACTATCAAATTCGCTTCATGCCGGAACAAGACGGCTATGTGTATATTTTCCAAATTGATGGCAGCGGAGCAATTTACCGTCTATTTCCATTCGAGGGCGGCGACAATTCAAAACCCGGCAACGGAAATCCGGTGCGAGCTGGTATAACCTATTTTGTTCCAGCCGAAGATAAGGCTTTTCAACTGGACGATCAAGTTGGTCGTGAGCAGATCCATGTTTTGGCCTTCAAGAACCGTAATACCGATCTGGAAAACCAATATACGACTCTCGTTGAAGCACGTCGCATCCATGACTATTCGCGAACCACGGAACTGCAATTGCAGTTGAGCAATAGCTTAATTAATACTCAAAATGGCGCTATATCGGTCCTGAATTTCAAACACAACGCGAGAGGAAGTCATGAGCTATAAAACCTGTTGGTGGTATTACTCACTGTTTGCCTTGATCGGTAGTGTTTTGATCGGAACCGCCAGCGGTGTCGGTGCAGCTAATCCGACACCCGACAACGACGACTTCAAAACACGTGGCCCGGCAGGGACCGTCAAAATTGCCCCAGAACCGGCTGGTGCAACTCCGAAACCGGCGTCGTTTACCCCACAAAGCGGTCAGAAGCCGCTAAACTTCAAGATTAATTATGTTTATCGCCCCGGCGGTCAAGGCCCCCTCAAGTCACTAGCCGAAGGTAGTGTGTTGAATTCCGGCGACCACTACAAAATTCAATTCACTCCGACGGAGGACAGTTATGTTTATATTTTCCAAGTGGATAGCAGTAAGGCAATTTACCGGCTCTTTCCCATGACCAGCTTTAGTGGTGTCAAGGTCGACAATTTAAATCCGGTACAAGCCGGTGTCACTTATCATCTCCCCGCCAAGGATAAATCCTTCAAACTCGATAATAATGTCGGATCGGAAAGTATAATTTTTTTAGCTTTCCGGCAACCGAACGGAGCGCTCGAACAGCAATATGAATCGCTGGTAAAGGCCCGTCTAGCTCAGGATCGTGCCAAAGCAGACAAAGTCCAAACAGCTATCAAGAGCAATTTTAAAACCCGTGGACTAGCGGCCATCGTGGACGATCCCGAAAAAAAAACAGCCACCGTGCCATGGACCCCAGCCGAATTGTTCACCATGCCGGTCCAGCACTTGGATAACCTGTGCGCGGACTGCATCAATATGATGACTTTCGAACATCGATGAATTACATCAAATACGTCGGCTCGTATCAAATCCCGATTTCTGGAGGATCTGCCTGCGGTCGAGGATAATCTATTGAAATCGATGGCGGCTCAATAAGATCTCCCGTGGAGGCCACAATATCTAGTGATATGGCATAGGAAGCCCAAGTATGGAAAGCTGAGCAGGTTCTCACCCCGGTGGAGTGCTGACGATGCCGATCACGATTAGCTTGCCCCTGGATCTGCCCGATGTCCGGGTGTTGGCCACCCGGGTACTGCAGGATGCTACCTTGGTGATCGAGGTGGAAAGTACCCTGCGCACGGC
>JAVMKL010000196.1:0-3869 GCA_031732875.1 Candidatus Competibacter sp.
TCGCCCGCAGTTGGGTGCGCAGGATTTCCGGGCGATCCAGCCCGATGCGCAGGCCACGCTCGCCGAGAAACGGGTTTTCCTCTTTCGGGATTGGAAGGTAAATCAGCGGTTTGTCGCCACCGACATCCAACGTGCGGATAATCAGCGGACGATCCGGCCCCAGGGCCTCGGCGATGGCCTTGTAGGTTTCGAACTGCTCGTCCTCGTTGGGGGCGGTGCTGCGTTCCAGGAACAGGAATTCCGAACGCAGCAGCCCGACGCCCTCGCCGCCCAGGCCGGGAACCTGCTCGGCTTCGGCCAGACCGCCGATGTTGCCGACTACTTCCATGCGGTGGCCGTCCAGCGTGATCGCCGGTTCGTGCGCCACCGCCATCTCGGTTTGCCGGCGGGCGGCCAGCCGTTCCTGGGTTTCGCGGATGCGGGCGATCTCCTCCGGGCTGGGATTCAGTCGCAGCGTGCCCTTGCCGCCGTCGAGAATCACCGGCGTACCGTTGGACAGTTCCAGCGCACGGGGTTCGATGCCGGCCACCGCCGGAATGTCCAGCGAACGGGCCAGAATGGCGACGTGCGAGGTCGCACCGCCCAGCGTGGTGCAGAAACCCCGCACCCGACTGCGATTCATGCTGGCGGTATCGGATGGCGTCAGTTCCTCAGCCACCAGAATGGCGTTGATCGGCGGTTCCTGGCGTTCCGGTTCGGCCCCGGTCAGCAGGGTCAGCACCCGCCGGCCCACGTCGCGCAGATCGTTGGCGCGGGCCGCCAGCAGTTCGTTGCGCAGGCTGGCCAGCCGGTCGGCATGGGTGGTAAACGCCCGTTGCCAGGCGAACTCGGCGCTTTTGCCCTTGGCCAGCGCCGAATGGGCGATGTCCAGCAGGTCGGGATCGTCGAGCAATTCCTGATGGGCGGCGAAGATGGCCGCCTTGTCGGCGGCGCGCTGGCCGTGCAGGCTCGCCTGCAAGGCTTCCAGTTGCACCTTGGCCTGATTGACCGCCTCATCCAGCCGGTCGCGCTCCCGTTGCGGGTCGCCCTCGGCGGTTTCGTTAACCTGAATCTCCTGATGCCGAACCTGGAACACCTCGCCGACCGCCAGTCCTGGCGAGGCGGCCACGCCGATCAGCAGGTTCGGGTCTTCCGAGCGCGGGCGCGGCGCGGGCGCGGCGCTGGGGGAGACTTCGACGCTGGCCGGCGCGGGCGCGGGTTGGCAACCCTCGTCGCCCAAACCTTCCCAGAGCAGCGGGGTCAGCGTCTCGACCGCCGCCTCGGCGTCGTCGCCCTTGGCAACCAGGATTATTTTATCGCCCCGGCCGATTTCCAGACCCATGATGGCGACCACGCTCTTGGCGTTGGCCGTTTGATCGCCTTTCTGGATGCGGATGTCGGCCTTGAACTTCTTGGCGAGGTTGGCCAGTACCGCCGCTGGGCGGGCGTGCAGGCCGGTGGGATTGGGGATCACGATCGCTTCGGAGGCGACGGTTTTGGCCGACTCGGTCGCGGCTTCCGCCTGGGCGCCGGCCAGCGTCAGTTCCAAGATCACGTCGCGGCCGGCGGTGACAGCGCCGGAACGCGGGGCGAAGGCCGTCACCCGCTCGCTGTTGGTGACGACGATCTGGGTGAGCAGGCTCTTGGCGTGGGTGGCGACGTAATCGGCGTCGAAGTCGATCAGGGTGTCGCCGATCTCGACCGAATCGCCCGCCTTGACCTTCGGAGTGAAGCCGCTGCCCTTGAGTCCGACGGTATCGAGACCGATGTGCATCAGCACTTCGATGCCTTGCGGGCTGGCGACGGTGACGGCGTGGCCGGCCGGGTGCAACTGGACGATCTGGCCGGCGCAGGGCGCGCGCAGACACTGGTCGAGCGGGTCGATGGAAATGCCGTCGCCGACCATTTTCTGAGCGAACACCGGGTCGGGAACCCGTTCGAGCGGTACCAGCGGGCCGGAGAGCGGCGCGGTCAGAACGAGCTTGGCGGAGATTTGATCGGGGTTAATAGGATTATTCATGTGGTCATTGCTCCAGCGTTCGAGGTTGCGGAAAGCGATGCCATGATGACTCGTGCGGTGATCGCAGGTTGGGCGTGAGTCGCCGATATTTTGGAGCACGCCAATGAAAAGCATAGGTGATTCCGGCTGGATTGGTGGTGGGTGCCTCCCCCCGTAATAGCCGGCCGACATGTTACAATTCTTGATAGTATTCCAGGGCAGGCATGCAAGCGAACGACAAGGTTTTCATGAGTATCGAGCGATCCATCATCGAAGGCAGCGAACGGCTGGGTGTTTCCTTGACTGCGGAAGCCGTCGCGCGACTGGTGGCCTATCTGGCCCTGCTGGAGCGCTGGAACCGCGCCTACAATCTCACCGCCGTGCGCGATCCCGAGGCGATGGTGATCCGCCACCTGCTGGACAGCTTGTCAATTCTCCCCTGGGTGGAAGGACCGCGGGTGTTGGATGTGGGCAGCGGCGCTGGCTTGCCGGGAATCCCCCTGGCCGTCGCCCGGCCGAACTGCCAGTTCTGCCTGCTGGACAGCAACGGCAAGCGCACCCGGTTTCTGACCCAGGTCGCTGCGGAACTCCAACTGACACATGTCGACGTGGTGCGCGGCCGGGTCGAGGATTATCGGCCGGCCGTCCTGTTTAATAGCGTGGTATCGCGGGCGTTCGCCACCTTGGCGGACATGGTGGCGGACGCCGGGCGGCTGTGCGTGCCGAATGGGCGGTTGCTGGCGATGAAGGGCGTCTTCCCCGACGACGAACTGGCCCGCCTGCCGCCGGGTTACATCGTGGTCGGCGTTTACCCGCTGCACGTTCCGAACCTGGAGGCCGAACGCACCCTGGTGCATCTGGCGCCCGCTCCCCCTTCCCGAGACTGAGTTCATGGCTACCATCATCGCGATCACCAATCAGAAGGGCGGAGTGGGCAAGACGACGACCGCCGTCAATCTGGCCGCCTGCCTCGCGGCACTGCGCCAGAACGTGCTGCTGATCGATCTCGATCCGCAGGGCAACGCCACCATGGGCTGCGGCGTGGACAAGCACGCCGTACCCGCCACCAGCTACGACGTGCTGCTGGGCGAAGCGACCCTGACCGACGCCCTGCAATGGGTCGAGAAGGCTCAGATGCAACTGCTGCCCGCCAACGGTGATCTGACCGCCGCCGAGGTCAATCTGCTGGAGAGGGATAACGCGCCGGGCCGGCTGCGCGACGCCCTCGCCCCGGTGGCCTGGAACTACGACATCATTCTGATCGATTGCCCGCCATCGCTGAACATGCTGACGGTCAACGCCCTGACCGCCGCCCATTCCGTGATCATTCCCGTCCAGTGCGAATATTACGCGCTGGAGGGGTTGTCGGCGCTGCTCGACACCATCGAGAAGGTGCGCCGTTCCACCAATCCCGGTTTGCGCATTGAGGGTCTGGTGCGGACCATGTTCGATCCCCGCAACCGGCTGGCCAACGATGTTTCCGGCCAGATTGTGGAGCACTTTGGCGCGGCGGTGTTCGAGACGCTGATTCCCCGCAACGTGCGGCTGGCCGAAGCCCCCAGCTACGGCCTGCCGATCATCTATTACGACGACGGTTCGCGCGGCGCGCAAACCTACCGGGAACTGGCGAAGGAAGTGCGGAAGCGCTTGCGGCGGCCCGCCGCCAGGACCGGGGAGGCGGCGAGCGCATGATCAGAAAAAAGGGTGGTCTGGGGCGCGGTCTGGATGCGCTGCTGGGTGCGACTGCGCGGAGCGAGACGCCGCCGGATCCGGCAGCGTCCGAGACCCTGCGGCAATTGTCGGTCGATTGCATTCAGCGCGGTCGCTACCAGCCGCGCCAGGACCTGCGCGAGGATACCTTGCGGGAACTGGCCGATTCCATCCGCGCCCA
>JAVMKL010000197.1:0-3852 GCA_031732875.1 Candidatus Competibacter sp.
CATTCTTATTATGGGACGCCCTGATCGCCATCATCGGGCTGATCCTGTTGATCACCAAATTCCGGGTTCATCCCTTCATCGCCCTCACCCTCGCCGCCGGCTTTCTCGGTCTGACCTCCGGGATGCCGGTGGATAAGGTGATGAAATCCTTCCAGGACGGTTTCGGCGGCGTGCTGGGCTTCGTCGGCATCGTGCTGGGTCTGGGCACCATGCTCGGCAAGATGATGGCGGAATCCGGCGGCGCCGACCAAATCTCGCGCACCCTGATCGGCGCTCTGGGCGAGAAGCGCGTGCACTGGGCAATGATGTTCGCCGCCTTTCTGGTCGGTATCCCGCTGTTCTTCGAGATCGGTTTCGTGCTGCTGATCCCTCTGGTGTTCATCGTCGCCAAACGGACCGGCATCTCCATCGTCAAGATCGGTATCCCGCTGCTCGCCGGTTTGTCCGTGGTGCACGGGCTGGTGCCGCCGCATCCCGGCCCGCTGCTGGCCATCGGCATCTTCGGCGCCGACATCGGCAAGACCATTTTCTACGGCCTGCTGGTCGGTCTGCCGACCGCTATGATCGCCGGCCCGATCTTCGGTAACCTGATCTCCAAGTACGTGCCCGGCACGCCCTCCGAGGAACTGATGGAGCAGTTGGCGCACGAGCCGGAAGGGCGAGACCTTCCCGGATTCGGCGTCACCCTGCTGACCGTGCTGCTGCCAGTGTTTCTGATGCTGCTCAAGACCTTCGCCGATGTCGCGTTCGATGACAAGAACCTGTTCCGCCAGTGGATGGACTTCATCGGCCACCCCATCACCGCGTTGCTCGCGGCGCTGCTGCTGGCGATCTACACCTTCGGCTATGCCCGGGGCTTCAACAGCAAGCAGGTGCTCAAATTCCTCGACGCGAGCCTGGCTCCCACGGCGGCGATCATCCTGATCATCGGCGCCGGCGGCGGCTTCAAGCAGATGCTGGTGGGCAGTGGCGTGGGCGATGCCATCGGCCATCTCGCGGTGCAGGCGCAGTTTTCACCCATTCTGCTCGCCTGGGTGGTGGCGGGTCTGATCCGCATCGCCACCGGTTCCGCCACCGTCGCCACCATCACCGGCGCGGGCATCGTGGCCCCGATGGTCAACATGGTTCCCGGCGTCAACAAGGAACTGCTGGTGCTGGCCACCGGCGCGGGCTCGCTGATCCTGTCCCACGTCAACGACGCCGGGTTCTGGCTGGTGAAGCAGTATTTCAACATGACCGTGGTGGAGACCTTCAAGACCTGGACGGTGATGGAGACCCTCATCTCGGTGGTCGGGATCATCTTCATCATGATCCTGGCGGCCTTTATCTAACGCGAAAACAGGAGATCGAGCCATGTCCAACCAGGTCATCGGTGTCGATATCGGCACCACCAGCACCAAGGCGGTCGTGTTCGATACCGACGGGCGGGTCGTCGCCCACCACGCGGTCGAGTATCCGCTGCTGACCCCCACCCCGGCGGCGGCGGAACAGGACCCGGATGAAATCTACCGCGCGGTGCTGGCCGCCATCCGGGAGGCGGTGCGCAAGGCCTGCGGCGCGCCGGCCGACGTGGTGGGCGTGGCCTTCAGCGCCGCCATGCACAGCGTGATCGCGGTGGATGCCGATGGCTCGCCGCTCACCCGCAGCATCACCTGGGCGGACAACCGGGCGGTGGACTGGGCCGAACGCATCCAGCACGACATGGGGGGCCGGGCGATCTACCGCCGCACCGGCACGCCGATTCATCCCATGTCGCCGCTGGCCAAGCTGGCCTGGCTGCGGCACGAACAGCCGGAGGTGTTCGCCCGCGCCGCCCGTTTCATCGGTATCAAGGAATACGTGTTCTTCCGGCTGTTCGGGCGCTACGTGGTGGACTATTCCATCGCCTCGGCCACCGGCCTGTTCGAACTCGCTCGACTGGACTGGGACGCCGAAGCCCTGGAAGTCGCCGGGATCACCCCGGACCGATTGGCGGAGCCCGTGCCGACCACTTTCCACCTGGCCGGGCTGGAAGCGGGAATGGCGCGGGAACTTGGTCTGTTGCCGACTACCCCGTTCGTGGTCGGCGCCAACGATGGCGTGCTCTCCAATCTGGGGGTCAACGCCATCGGCCCGGGCGAAGTCGCGGTCACCATCGGCACCAGCGGCGCGATGCGCGCGGTGGTGGACCGGCCCGTCACCGATCCGTCCGGGCGCACCTTCTGTTACGCCTTGACCGACCGGCACTGGGTGATCGGCGGGCCGGTGAACAACGGCGGCATCGTGTTCCGCTGGGTGCGCGACGAACTCGCCGCCGCCGAGTGCGAGACGGCCAAGCGGTTGGCCATCGATCCCTACGAAGTGCTGACCCGCATCGCCGAACGGGTCGCCCCCGGCGCCGAGGGGTTGCTGTTCCATCCCTATCTCGCCGGCGAGCGGGCGCCGCTGTGGAACGCCAACCTGCGCGGCTCCTTCTTCGGGCTGGCCACGCACCATCGCAAGGAGCACCTGATCCGGGCCGTGTTGGAAGGGGTGATTTTCAACCTGTACAGCATCCTGCCCGCGGTGGAGGCGCTGATCGGCCCTACCCGGACGATGAAGGCCACCGGCGGCTTCGCCCGCTCCGGCCTGTGGCGCCAGATGATGGCGGATATCTTCGACCGCGAGGTGGTGGTGCCGGAAAGTTTCGAGAGTTCCTGCCTGGGCGCGGCGGTGCTGGGACTCTACGCGCTCGGTCGCGTCGATTCCCTGGACGTGATCGCCGGCATGGTGGGCGCCACCCATCGCCACGCGCCGATTGCCGGGAACGTCGCGATCTACGGCCGGCTGCTGCCGATTTATCTCGGCATCCCGGCCAAGCTGGAGCTGGAATATCGCGCCATCGCCGCCTTCCAGCGCGACCGCTCCGCGAGCGGATCGGGGGAGGGCGCAACGTCGGCGGCCCAGTCGCAACCCATGACCCAGGAGGTTTCACCATGACGCTTCATCCCATCGTGGCGGCGGTGACCGACCGCATTCGCCAGCGCAGCGCGCCGACCCGTTCCGCCTATCTGGAGCGGATCGAACGCGCCCGCGCCAACGGCACGATCCGCAAGAGTTTGTCGTGTACCAACCTGGCGCACGCCTTCGCCGCCTTCGACCCGAACGACAAGTCCATCCTGCGCGAGGCGCGCTGGCCGAATATCGCCATCGTCTCCTCGTACAACGACATGCTGTCCGCCCACCAACCGCTGGAGCGCTTTCCCGCCCTGATCAAGCAGGCGGCGCGCGAGGCGGGCGCGGTGGCGCAATTCGCCGGCGGCGTGCCGGCCATGTGCGACGGCGTCACCCAGGGCCAGCCGGGCATGGAACTGTCGCTGTTCTCGCGCGATGTCATCGCCATGGCGACGGCGGTTTCGCTCTCGCACAACGTGTTCGACGCGGTGCTGTGCCTCGGCGTCTGCGACAAGATCGTGCCGGGGCTGCTGATCGGCGCCCTGCACTTCGGTCACCTGCCGGCGATCTTCGTGCCCGGCGGGCCGATGACCTCCGGCTTGCCCAACGCCGAGAAGGCGAAAATTCGCCAGCTTTATGCTCAAGGGCAGGTCGGGCGTGACGCGCTGCTGGAAGCGGAGTCCCAGGCTTACCACGGGCCGGGCACCTGCACGTTTTACGGTACCGCCAACTCCAATCAGATGCTGATGGAAGTGATGGGCCTGCACCTGCCCGGCGCGGCCTTCGTCCATCCCAACACGGCGCTGCGCGATGCACTGACCCAGGCAGCGGCCCGACGCGCGGCCCGGATCACCGCGCTCGGCAACGAGTATCTCCCGGTCGGTCGGGTCGTCGACGAGCGAGCGATGGTCAACGGCATCGTCGGCTTGCTGGCGACCG
>JAVMKL010000198.1:0-3849 GCA_031732875.1 Candidatus Competibacter sp.
CCGGCGGCGGTGGCGGCGAACAGCGGCGGGTAGAGCGCGTAGCCGACGTAGTCGTAGCCGGCTTTCAGCAGGCAGAACGGGCAGTGGTGGTGGGGGCTTTCGTACGCGTACAACGACAGAAAAGCGATGATGGCGGCGATGGCGATGCCGAAACCCAGCAGGCTGCCGGCGGCGAACAGCGGTCCGATCCAGAGCCGGCGTGGCAGGATCAGACCCGTCACCAGAATCATTCCCCCCATCCCGTAAAACAGCACCATCATCGGCCGCGCCGGCAAACCGGCCAGTTCCGCCGCCGCTCCCCGACCGCCGGCGCCGAACAGCGAACCGCAGCAGGACGTGATCACCTCCGGTTCCAGGCCGACAAAGTAGCCGGTCTGCGCTATCCCTTCCACCAGGGTCAGCGGCGCGATGGCCAACAGCAGCCCGTATTTCACCCGCGCCAGTGGATAATCGTAGCCCCGGTTATCCACCCGGTTCAGCAGCAGCCACAGCGCCGCCAGAAAGAACACCGCGATTTTCAGCAGCAGGGTGGGAAAGCCGAAGGGGTTGACGTTCAGCACCCCGGTGGCGCACATCGCGCCGACGAACTGGCCGGACAGGCTTTCGGCGGTGTGGACGAACAGCAGCAGGGACAGCAGTTCGGCGCCCAGCGCGAAGCCGAGCAGGGTGGAGATCAGGTAGGTTTGCCGCTCCAGCCGCAGTTGCCGTTCGCTGCCGCTGTGGATGTCCCAGTAGCGCAGAATTCGCCAGGCGAAGCCGCTGGCCAGCAGCACCGTGCCGGTCGCGCTCAGGGCGATGAGGTGCAGGGCGACGATGGTGGGGGGCATCAGCATCGGCGAACTCTTCGGATCGACCACGAAGGACACGAAGGACACCAGGGAAAGGAAGCTCGATTATAAATTTCTGGTTTTTCCGGTTTTTCTGGTTTTATTGGTGTCATTGGCGGTCGGCAATCCGTCCGTCGCGCAGTTCGATCACCCGATCCACCCGAGCCGCCTCGAACACCAGTGGATCGTGGCTGCTGATCAGCACCGTCCGACCCTGGGCCGCCAGTTCGCCCAGCAGCTCCAGTACTTCCCGCGACAGGGCGCTGTCGAGATTGGCGGTCGGTTCGTCGGCGATCAGCACCGCTGGATCGTTGATCAAAGCGCGGGCCAGCGCAGTGCGCTGTGCTTCACCGCCGGACAGCCATTCGACCTTGCTGGCGATCTTGGCGCCGAGTCCGAAGCGGTCCAGCCATTCTCGCGCGGCATCCGACAATTCGCGGTAGGATCGGCCCAGAGGATAGGCCGGCAGCATCACGTTCTCCAGCACGGTCAAACCTCGAATCAGGTTGAATTGCTGGAACACGAAGCCGAAGGTGTGTCGCCGCACCTCGGTCAGAAACCGCTCCGGCAGGTTGGACAACAGCCGGCCATCGAGCCGGATTCGTCCCGAGGTGGGACGCGCCAGGCAGCCGATCAGGGTCAGCAGGGTGGTTTTACCGGAGCCGCTGGGGCCCGTGAGCACGGTCGTGCCGCCGCGATCCAGAGTCAGGCTGACTTCGCGCAGCGCACGACATTCGTTGGGTTGGCCCTCGTTGAATACCTTGCTGACGTCGGTGAGTTCGATCATCCGCGCATCACCGCGTCGGGGTCGGCGGTTGCCGCCCGCCAACCGGGAACGAGGGTGGCGAGGATGTAGGGCAGCACGGTCACCGCCAGCAGCACCAGCAATGGCTGAAGGTCTACCGTCGGAGTTAGCCGGAACTCGGGATACAGCACCGCCCAGCCTTTCAATACCGGCGCGAACAGCCTTGCCCCGCCTTGGAATACCTCCCACCAAGCCAATCCATAGCCGGCCAAAAAAGCGGTCAGCGAGATCAGCGCCCCTTCCCACAGCTTCATTCGCAAGATGTCGCCGGTTTCCCAGCCGATGGCCTTGAGGATGCCGATCTCGCGTTTTTCCTCGGCGCTGAGGCCGGCGGCCTTGTCCCACGCCAGGATGGCGAACGCCAGCAACAAGGCACCCAGGGTAACGAACGTCACCCCCTCGCGCCAGTCGAACACCGCGTCGTAGGTTCGCAGGATGTCCGCCCGCGGGATCGGTCGGCTGGCGGGCAGGGCCAGAACGATTTTGCCGGCCACCGTGCGTGCCTCGCGGGGGTTGCGCACCTCCAGTACGGCATCGGTGAAGACATCGGGGGGGAGATCGAAGAGCGCGCGGTAGCTGGTCTCGGACAGCAGCATCAGGTCGGCGCTCAGCAATTCCGAGACGGAATCCAGCACGCCGGTCACCTTGAGCGGCAATGGCTGGCCGCTGGCGGCGCGCAGGCTGAGATAGTCGCCGACGCCAAGTTGGCGGACCCGCGCCAGTCCGCCGCCGATCAGGATCTCATCCGCCGCCAGTTCCCGCTCGGGCGCGACCATCAGGGTGTAGTTGGCCTTGACCGCCGGATCGTAGTAGTAGCCCCACAGCCGGCCCCGAACCGTGCCGACGCCGCGGATTTGTCGCAGGGTGTCGATCCAGGCGGCCGGCAGCAGGTCGTGACGGCCCGCGACCAGCCGTTGCACGATGACTTCCGGCGCATCTTGCAGCAAAACCGCCGCTTCCCGCCGCAAACCCTGGCCGAGCAACAATACCGAGCCGAACAGGAATACCAGCAGGGTGTAGACCAGCAGCAGGCCGAGATTGCGGGTCTTGCGCCGCAGCAGGGCCGCGAGGGTGTAATCGATCAGGTATTTCTGCCGTTCGAGGAGAGGGGGCATTGAGGCTGAAGGTTGATTGAGCGCGGGGAAAGCCTGATGCGCAAGGGTATCACAATCAGGGCGACCCGATTTTCCGGTAACATTGGCAAAATAAGGTGTGTCCTTTGTGATCGATTACGGAGAATCATCACCCATGAAAAGATTTTGGCTGTCGTGGGTTCTGTTGCTGTGCGGTTGCGCCGTGGCACCGCCATCCGGCGTCACCCCCGTCACCGGCTTCGAACTGAATCGCTACCTCGGCAAATGGTACGAAATTGCCCGGCTGGATCATTCGTTCGAACGCGGCTTGAGCAACGTCAGCGCCACCTATGGCTTGCGCGACGATGGCGGCCTCTCGGTGCTGAACCGGGGTTACGACGACCGCGCCGGCATCTGGAAGGATGCCGAGGGTCGGGCCTACTTTACCGGCGAACCGACCGTCGGTTCCCTGAAAGTGTCGTTTTTCGGTCCGTTCTACGGTGGCTATCACATCGTCGCCCTGGACAAGGCTGATTATTCCTGGGTCATGATCAGCGGTCCCAGTCGGGATTATTTGTGGATCTTGGCGCGGACCCGGCAATTGCCGCCGGCCGTGCTGGAAGATCTGCTCCGGCAGGCGAAGGTGCTGGGCTTCGCCACCGATCGATTGATCGAGGTCAAACAGGATCGGGGGGATGCCTGAAAGCACCGCTGGCTAATCGGCGCAGCCCGCGAGGCAGGGTGGGGGTGGCAGCAGCGAGCCGGTGGGGAAATGCTCCAGCGCGGCTGGATGGTCCTGAAAAGGGGCGTGCCGGTCGGCCTGACCGGGATGACGGGTGTAACGCGCTTCGGTGAACAGGCTGAGGTCGGTGAGGCCGAGTTCCCGAACCAGCGCCCGGCTGGCGGCAAGGTCCGCCGTCCGGGAATGCCACGCTGCATCCGCCAGGGTCAGGACAAATAGCAGCAGCAAAACTCCGAGCACCGGCAGGGCAAGGCGCGACGGGCGAGAAGGGGGTTTTCTCCCGCCGGTGGGATTCATGACGAGTCGGGGTCCAGGCCCAGCCGCCGGAGTTGCTCGGCCAATCGCGCCGCGCGTTCCGTGGCCAGCGCGGCCTCCTGTTTGGCGGCGGTGGCCTCCTGTTTG
>JAVMKL010000199.1:0-3842 GCA_031732875.1 Candidatus Competibacter sp.
GCCTTGATAGTCCTGGACCCGAAGAAACCCGCCTGGCGGCGACCAGCCCGGACCGTCGTCGTCGTCTGTGTGTTGCGGGTATTGCGGCGGGTATTGCGGCGGGTATTGGGCCTCCGGCATGGGTTCCGGGCCGGCAGTGGGAGGGACCGGGCGCGGCGGCGGGTCCGGTAGCGCGGGCGCGGCATCCTCCGATTCGAGCGGACGACTGTACAATTGAATTTGGCCGCCAGGCAACGGCGCCTGATAGCGTGGCGCGTCGTAGGCCGGAGGCGATGCTGGGTACCGCGGTGGCGGCGAGCCATACGCTGGGGGGGGGCCATACCCTTGCTGTGCGCCGGCCGGGGACAGCAGGCTACCGCCCAGTACCAGAGCAAACGCCACCGAACCGATCGGGTGTGGTTGTGCCATTGCTTGAGCCTCCTTATTCGATCAATCGCGCCAGAAACAGAGTTTCCAGCGACTTACCGTTGTTCCATTTAGGCTCTTTCGACGGTGATTGATTCCCCGGAACGCTCACCCGCCCTGGATTGCTTGCGCGTACTGTTCCCGCATCGCCTTCTTGTTGAGCTTGCCCACGCTGGTCTTGGGGATGGAATCGACGAACAGAACCCGGTCGGGAATGCCCCACTTGGAGATGATGCCCTGGTCGGCGAAATTCTTGAGCCAGGCCCGGATCGCCGCTTCGTCCAGCGGCTGGTTCGGTTTGGCGACGACCAGAGCCAGCGGGCGTTCGCCCCATTTCGGATCGGGAATGCCGATCGCGGCGGCTTCCGCCGCCGCCGGATGCTTGAGAATCAAATCTTCCAGTTCCAGCGACGAGATCCACTCGCCGCCGGTCTTGATCACGTCCTTCAGCCGGTCGGTGATCTTGAGGTAACCTTCGGCGTCGATCACGCCGATGTCGCCGGTGTGCAGGTAGCCGCCGCGCCACAATGCTTCGGAATTCCTGGGATCCTTGAGATACCCCTGAGTCAACCACGGCGCGCGGACCACCACCTCGCCTGGTGTCTTCCCATCGTGCGGCAGATCGTTCATCTCCTCGTCCACCACGCGCAGTTCGACCAGCGGCAGCGGCAGGCCGGTCTTGCAGCGGATGTCCAGTTGTCGCTCCTCGTCCCAGTCCAGCATGTGCGGCTTGAGATGCGCGAGGGTCAGGAGCGGGCAGGTTTCCGACATGCCGTAGCCGGTGAAGATGTCCACGCCCCGATCGCGCGCCTGCTGGGCCAGCGCCCGCGGCAGCGCCGCGCCGCCGATGATCACTTTCCAGCGCGTCAGGTCGGTTTCATCGACCCTGGGACAGGCCAGCAACATCTGCAGGATGGTCGGCACGCAGTGGGAGAAGGTGACCTTTTCCCGTTCGATCAGCTTGAGGAGTTGTTCCGGCACGTAGCGACCCGGGTAAACCTGCTTGACTCCCAGCGTGGTCGCGACGTAGGGCACACCCCAGGCGTGCACGTGGAACATGGGAGTGATCGGCAGGTACACGTCGTCGCGGTTGAAACGACCCTGCCCGGTTCCCCCCACCGCGGCGAGCGTGCCGAAGGTATGCAGCACCAGTTGCCGGTGGCTGAAATACACGCCCTTGGGCAGACCGGTGGTGCCGGTGGTGTAGAAGGTGGTGGCGCGGGTGTCTTCGGAGAAGTCGGGGAAGCGGTGGTCGGGGTCGCCGGCGGCCAGCAGGGTTTCGTACTCGGTGTCGATGTCCAGAGTGGTGGCCGGTGGTTGGCTGGTGTCATCCAGCAGCACCAGTTTCTTGACCGGCTCGATGCGGTCGCGGATGGTTTCCAGGATCGGCAGGAATTCGGTGTTGACCAGGATGACGTCGTCCTCGGCGTGGTTGATGGTGTAGAGAATCTGCTCCGGGGACAGTCGGATGTTGATGGTATGCAGCACCGCGCCCATCATCGGCACGGCGAAGAAGCATTCCAGATAGCGGTGGCTGTCCCAGTCCATCACCGCCACGGTGTCGCCGGGTTTGACTCCCAACCCCGCCAGGCCGCTGGCCAGCCGGGCGACCCGTTCGCCCAACTCCCGGTAGCTCTGGCGCTTGAAATCGCCGTAGACGATTTCCTGATCGGGGAATTGCCGGACGGGGTTGCGGAGCAGGTTTTTGATCAGTAAAGGGTAGTAGTAAGCAGAATGGGTGCGGTCGATGAGTTTTTCGGACATTGTTATTTTCCTCGTTGGGTCGCGATGGTGGTCATGGCGGTTCTCCGAAATTTGGGCTTGACGCCCCGCAAACTATAGCGAGCGTTCCGCCGTTCAACCCGTGTGTCGGACGATGTAATCCTTGATCCGGCCCACGTCCGCGTCCACGATTTCGAACCGTTGCGGTTGCGACTCGATGTTTTCATAACCGGCCGGTCGATCCGGCTTGCGGCCTAGCGCCTCGACGATGGACTCCTCGAACTTGGCCGGCAGGGCGGTTTCCAGGCAGAGCAACGGCACGCCCTCCTCGCGGTATTCCAGCCCGACCTTGACCCCGTCGGCGGTATGGGGGTCGATCGTGATGCCGCTTTCCTGATGGACCCAGCGGATGACGGCCATGCGGTTCTGATGGTTGCTGGAGCCGGAGACGAAGCCGGATCGGGCGACCGCGCGGAAAGCGTCGGTGCCGGACAAATCGAAGAAGCCGTGCGTGTCCACCTGCCGCCACAACTCGCGGACCACCGCCGGATCGCGCCCGACCGCGTCGAAGATGAAGCGCTCGAAATTGGATGCCTTGGAGATGTCCATCGAGGGACTGCTGGTGTGCGCCACCTGGTCGGTTTTACGTACCCGGTAGACGCCGGTACGGAAGAACTCGTCCAGCACGTCGTTTTCGTTGGTGGCCAGAATGAGCCGGCGCACCGGCAGGCCCATCCGCTTGGCGATGTAGCCGGCGCAGATGTTGCCGAAATTGCCGGACGGCACCGCGAACGAGACTTCCTGATCGTCCCGCGTGGTGACCGCCAGCCAGCCCTTGAAGTAGTAGACGATCTGCGCCGCCACCCGCGCCCAGTTGATCGAGTTGACCGTGCCGATCCTGTGGCGGGCCTTGAAATCGGCGTCGTTGCTGACCGCCTTGACGATGTCCTGGCAGTCGTCGAACACGCCGCGCACGGCGAGGTTGAAGATGTTGGGGTCTTGCAGGGAGAACATTTGTGCGGTCTGGAACCGGCTCATCTTCTGGTATGGCGAGAGCATGAACACTCGGATGCCGCGCTTGCCTCGCATGGCGTATTCGGCGCTGGAGCCGGTGTCGCCGGAGGTGGCACCGAGGATATTGAGGTGGCCGTCGGTCTTGAGCAGGGCGTATTCGAACAGGTTGCCGAGCAGTTGCAGGGCGATGTCCTTGAACGCCAGGGTCGGGCCGTTCGACAGCCCCAGCAGCCAGACGGAGTCCAGCAGGGGCGTGACGGGGGTGATGGCTTCGGTACGGAAGCTCTCGACGGTATAGGTTTTGTCGATCAGTGCGTGAAGAGCTTCCGCCGGCAGGTCGTCGGCGAATTTGCGCAGAATCACGAACGCCAGTTCCCGGTAGGGCAGGCCGCGCCAGTCGGCCAGTTCGCCGGGGGTCACTGTCGGGTAGACCTCCGGAAGGGTCAGGCCGCCGTCGGGCGCCAGGCCACCCAACAGAATGTCCGAAAACGTGGCGGGGGCCATGCCGCCCCGGGTGCTGACGTAGCGCATGTGGAGAGTCCTCGGGAGCGCGAAGGGTCGGGGATGGTTGCGGGAATGACCGTTATTGTACCTTGCCGCCTTGTCAAAGGCGCCGGCCTCGCCGAGGACGCTCTTGATAATAATCGTCTGCTTTCCGCGTCATCCCGCCAAAGGAGAAAGAAAGTCAGGGAGAGGAGAGC
>JAVMKL010000200.1:0-3803 GCA_031732875.1 Candidatus Competibacter sp.
GCAAAAGCCTTGGCGCTGGGGGTGAATGGCTATGTCCGCAACCTGCCGGACCGGCGGGTGGAAGTCGTAGCCTGTGGCGAGGAGCGCGCCGTCCTCGCGCTGCGCAACTGGCTCGGGCAAGGCCCGCAACTCGCGCGGGTGAGCGACGTCCACTCCGAGACGCTGCCCACCCAAAACTATCGCGATTTCCGGATCGAATAAAGCACCAACCGAATGCGATGGAGCCTTGACTTATCCACAGGCTTGTGCACTGTCCATTGCCAGGCGCCCATGGTATCCATTTCGATCCAAAATCTCGGCCATATTCCAAGTCTTACACATAATATATTGATAAACAAAGTAAAAATCAACTGATCAAAAAGTCATCAAACTGTCATTCTTCCAGCGAAGACGCACAGTTATGCATATGGAGGGAAAGTTATCCACAGAGTTATCCACAGGTTCTGTGGATAACTTTTCGCAGGGCGCCAAGCGGCGATACTAGCCCGCCGCCGCCAACCGTTCCCGCAGCCAGGCGAGCAGGTCTTCTCGCGCGACCAGCGTGTTGTCCGGATCGCGTCGGCCGCGATACTCCACATGGCCGGTGGCGAGATTGCGCTCGCCGATCACCACCCGGTGCGGCACGCCGATCAATTCCATGTCGGCGAACATCACCCCCGGCCGGACGTCGCGATCATCCATCAGCGCCTCGATACCGGCGGCCCGCAATGCCTGGTAGAGGGACTCGGCGACCTCGCGCACCGCAGCGGAACGGCCAGCGCCGATCGGCAACACCGCCACCTGGAACGGCGCCATCGCCGCCGGCCAGATGATGCCGCGTTCGTCGTGGTTCTGCTCGATGGCCGCCGCCACCACCCGCGACACGCCGATGCCGTAGCAACCCATGGTCGCGGTCATCGGCTGACCGTCCTCGCCGAGCACTTCCGCCTTCATGGCGGCGCTGTATTTCCGACCCAACTGAAAGACGTGGCCCACTTCGATGCCACGGGCGATGGCCAGCGTGCCCTGTCCATCCGGACTGGGATCGCCCTCGATCACATTACGGATGTCGGCGACTTCCGGCTCCGGGCAGTCGCGGCCGAAATTGACACCGGTGAGGTGCCAGTCGTCTTCGTTGGCGCCGACCACCATGTCGGCCATTTTCGCCACGGTACGGTCGGCGATGACGACGCCCTTGAATCCGACCGGACCGAGCGAGCCGGGATCGGCACCGAACGCCGCGCGAATGGAATCGGCGCGGGCGAAAGCCAGCGGCGACTTGACCTGCGGCAGTTTTTCAGCCTTGATCGCATTCAGTTCATGATCGCCGCGCACCAGCAGCAGTACCGGCCACTCCTCTTCGCCCTCCACCACGATGGCTTTCACCGTCCGTTCGACCGGAATCTTGAGGAAGTCGCGGAGTTCGGCGATGGTCTTGATTCCCGGCGTGTGAACCCGCCCCATCGCCTCGCTCGGCGCGGGCCTCGTTCCCCCAGGCGCCAGCGCCTCGGCCATTTCGACGTTGGCGGCGTAATCGCTGCCGGTGGAAAAGGCGATGGCGTCCTCGCCGGAATCGGCCAGCACATGGAACTCGTGCGAGTGGGCGCCGCCGATGCTGCCGGTATCGGCCAACACCGCGCGGAACTTCAGGCCCAGTCGGCTGAAAACACGCGAATAGGCGTCATACATGGCGTCGTAGGTTTCCCGCAGCGACGCCTGGTCGAGATGAAAGGAATAGGCATCCTTCATCAGGAATTCCCGCGCCCGCATCACTCCGAAGCGTGGCCGGATCTCGTCGCGAAACTTGGTCTGAATCTGATAGAAGTTGACCGGTAACTGCCTGTAACTCTTGATCTCGCGACGAAACAACTCGGTAATCACTTCCTCGTGAGTCGGGCCGAAACAGAAATCGCGCTCGTGCCGGTCCTTGATCCGCAGCAGTTCCGGGCCGTACTGCCGCCAGCGGCCGGATTCCTGCCACAATTCCGCCGGCTGCACCGCCGGCATGAACAACTCCAGCGCCCCGGCGCGGTTCATCTCCTCCCGAACCACGGCCTCGACCCGACGCAGCACGCGCAGACCCAGAGGCAACCAGGTGTAGATACCGGCCGCGAGCTTGCGGATCAGACCCGCCCGCAGCATGAGTTGGTGACTGACCACCTCGGCGTCGGCCGGGGTTTCCTTGACGGTAAACAGGGGAAAATGGGAGACGCGCATGAATCGGCCTTGGGAAACTCAGCAAAATCAGGGGTTGCAGAAATAATCCTGGTCTTTCTTGGCCTTCTGTAACTCCGCCTCGCGCTGCTGGGCGTCGAGCACTACCTTGTTGCCCTTGGCGTCGGCCTTCACGACCGGGTTATCGCCCTGCAGCACCTGAACGTTTTTCTTGGCGAGTTCGCAGTTCTTGGCGCGCTGGTCCTCGACTTGTTGTTGCGCCTGCTCCTGCTGTGATTTGGTTTTAGCTTCTTCCTCGGCCAATTTTCGCGCCAGTTCCTCCTGCTCCTTGGTCAGATCGCGGGTGGACTCGGTTCCCTGAGCCGCGCTGGCCGGCTTGCGCACGGTCTCGTAGATCACGCCCACAGGCGGCGGCAGTTCGGAATATTGGGTCTTGCCCTCATCGTCGGTCCATTTGTAGATGAATTGCTGGGCCTGGGCCGCAGCCATGGCCCAGCAACCGCTCGCCACCAACACGCACAACAGCGCTCGTTTCAACATACTGGCCTCCAGTCGCCATGGAATCCGGAGACGGCGTACACCCTCCGGCATCGCAGCGGGATTTTGCTGGAAAATAAAGTTGTGTAGTATAACCGGTCCGCAAGACCCGCGCCCAGCGCGTACCGGCGGCTTTCATGATGGGTAGCGCCCGCCGGGCGTCACCCCCGCCGCGCGGCGACTACCTCGCCCAACGCGGCCCCGGCCATGCCATTCCCCGGACCTGTCATGATACCCCCGTACTTCGACGACGGTCCGTCTTGCCGACTCACGACCTGTAACCCTGATTCACCATGAGGAGCCAACACCGTGGAACCCATCACTGGTGCTGAAATTCTAGTCCGTTGTCTGAAGGAAGAAGGCGTCGAGTACCTTTTCGGTTATCCGGGCGGCGCCGTGCTGCATATTTACGACGCGCTGTACAACCAGGAAGACATCAAGCATGTGCTGGTCCGCCACGAGCAAGCGGCCGCTCACGCCGCCGACGGCTATTCGCGCGCCAGCGGCAAGCCTGGCGTGGTTCTGGTGACTTCCGGTCCCGGCGTCACCAACGCCGTCACCGGCATCGCCAACGCCTATATGGATTCCATTCCGATGGTAATCATTTCCGGTCAGGTGCCCACCGCCCTGATCGGTAACGACGCCTTTCAGGAAGTGGACTCGGTCGGCATCACCCGGCCCTGCGTCAAGCACAATTTCCTGGTCAAGGATGTCAACAAGCTGGCCGAAACCATCAAGAAAGCTTTCTACATCGCCACCACCGGCCGGCCCGGCCCGGTGCTGGTGGATTTGCCGAAGGACGTGACGATCGCCAAGGCCGAATACCACTACCCCAAGAAGGTCAAGCTGCGTTCCTACAATCCGACCATCAAGGGTCACGCCGGTCAGATCCGCAAGGCTGTGGACATGATCCTGTCCGCCAAGCGGCCGATGATCTACACCGGCGGCGGCGTGATCCTGAGCGACGGTTCTCCGGAGCTGGTCGAACTGACCCAGTTGCTCGGCTATCCGATCACCAACACCCTGATGGGTCTGGGCGCCTATCCAGCCACCGACAGGCAGTTCGTCGGCATGTTGGGCATGCATGGAACGTATGAGGCCAACATGGCGAT